>NZ_JAKJJY010000012.1:0-99117 GCF_022320955.1 Clostridium sp. YIM B02555
GTGCAACCTTCCACTTAGAACCCATCCAGCGAAAATTTCATTAGTCCGCTGGAATAAATATGTGTTTAATTTCGGTAAGTTACGCATATGTCTAATTCTCTTGATAGATATCTATAGATTTTTAAATATAGAATAAATTTTTCATTGAGAGACAATCTAGTATTAAATATAATAATTTAACAAATATGAATCTATTAATCTGTTATTAAAAAATAGCTTGATTATTCATAGAATTACTTCATGGAGGGTTTATATGAAAATATTTAAAAAGATACTATCTCTTACTTTTATCTCTATATTTTTATTACAAAGTATTAACAAAACTACATATGCTATCCCAAATAGTAGTTCTCAAACTCCACTTAAAGTAGCTGTATTCTTAGATAGCTTTAATGACATATTTATTTCCAATGTGAAAAAAGACTTAGAAGATATTCAAAGTGAAAATGAAAACAAAGTTCAATTTACTTTTTTTAATGCAAATGGAAATCAAGTCATTCAAAATGAAGATATTGATAAAGCACTCAATGAAAATTTTGACCTTTTGGTATTAAATCCAGTTAGTACTAATATTGATCAGCTTCAAGATACTCTTAATAAAATAGTACAAAAAAATATTCCATTGATTTTATATTATGCAAAAACTAATCCAATAATAAACTTTGTAAAAAATTACCATAATTCTATCATTATTGATACAGATGTAAATCAGTCTGGAATTCTTCAATGCAAGATCCTAGTAGATACATGGAATGCTAATAAAAAAGATTTAGATAGAAATAAAGATAATATAATTCAGTATGTTATGCTAAAAGGTCCAACTAATAGTCCAGAAACAATTGCAAGAACTAAATATTCTATTTCAACAATTAATGAAGCAGGAATAAGAACTCAGGAACTTTTATCAATACCTTGTAATTGGGAAGAAGAATGCGCCAGAGTTTCAATAGAATCAAGCTTATTAACTCTTGATGGTAAAATCGAAGCAATAATTTCTAATAATGATGCTATGGCAATAGGCGCAATTGAATCATTACAAAAATATGGCTATAATACAGGAGATAAATTTAAGCATATACCAGTGGTTGGCATTGATGGATTGTCAAAAGCTAAAGAATTAATTGATCAAGGCATTATGACAGGTACTGTTGTACAAGATTCACGTGCCCATGCTGACGCAATTTACACCATAGGACTGAATCTAATTTCTGGCGATACTCCGCTCAATGGCACAAATTATAAATTTGATGAATCTGGAGTTACAATTAATTTGCCTTATAATGAATATAAACCACATAAACATTAAGGCACCTTCATAAAATCACCTCATTTTATTATATGAATTACCTGCATTATTTTTTATAATCTATGTATAACATAAAAGACCATAAAAATTGTTAGAAAACAATTTTTATGATCTAATTTTCCGAAAGGCGCTTTTTCAGTGCCATCCTTAAATTTAAATGCATTTTTCAATGGCCTATATAAATAATAATTTTGTATCATTTTATTATCATTGTCTTTCAACTACAATATTTTTCCATTACTTTCAATGACAGTTTTGTACCAATAGTATGAATCTTTTTTGTATCTACTTAAGGTTTTTTTGTTTTCCTCTTCTTCTCTGTCAACATATACAAAACCATAACGCTTTTGATAACCATTCAGCCAGCTTAATAAATCTGTAAAGGACCATGTACAATATGCCCACACATCGCAACCTTCTTCAACAGCTATTTTTAATTCTTCAATATGTGCTTTTAAGTAATCTATACGATATGGATCATGAATCACATTTCCCTCTTCTAATTCATCGAATGCGCCTAAACCATTTTCAGATATCACTATAGGCAAATCATAGCGACTTGTGATTTCACGACAACACATACGAATTCCCATTGGATCGATTGCCCAATCCCAATCTGTTGTTTTCAAATTTGGATTGCTTGGATTTTTGTACAATCCAGGTACTCCTTGTGCTTTAGAAGTTCCTTTCTTACCAGTATTATTCATTTTGTGCTCTGTTTTTACACCATCTAACGGATTATACTCAGCTACAGTACTTTGATAATAGTTTACTCCCATAAAATCAATTAGCTTTGCTGCCTGTTTTAAAACTACCTCATCGTTTTCTTCAATTGGTATTTGAATCCCCTGTTTACTTAAATAAGTTAGTGCTGCTTTCGGATATCTACCATAAGCATATACATCCATCCAATAATAGATTTGTAAATCATCAAAATTTCTTTTAGCCATAGCATTAATAGGATTACAATCTATTGCATAGCATGGACTAAAAGCAAAGCTTGCACCAACATTAGCATTTGGATATTTTTCTTTTAATGCAATTACACTTTTTGCATGTGCCATGTTAGCATGATGATTTACAGTATAAAACATTTTGTAATCCTCAAGTTTTCCAGGTGGATGCATACCAGCTAGCCAGCCGAGAGCTGTAAAAACATTTTGTTCATTCATTGTTATCCAATATTTTATTCTATCACCGTAATGCTCAAACAATACCGTTGCATAATTCACAAAATCATCAACGATTCTTCGATTTTCCCATCCTCCGTAGGCATCTAATAATGCTTGTGGCAAATCCCAATGATAAATAGTAACCATTGGTTCAATGCCGTAGCTTAAACAAGTATCTATAATGTTGTCGTAAAAAGCTAATCCTTTTTCATTAACTTTGCCATTTCCATCAGGGATAATTCGAGACCAGGAAATTGAAAAACGATACGTTTTAAGTCCCATTTCTGCCATTAATGCAATATCCTCTTCATAACGATGATAATGATCTACTGCTACATCGCCTGTGGTTGCTTTAAATGTTTTATTAGGAATTCTAACAAAAGTATCCCAACTAGATACACCTTTTCCGTCTTCATTCCACCCTCCTTCAATCTGGTAAGCAGCTGAGGCACTTCCCCATAAAAAATCTTTTGAAAAGCCCATATCTCTATCTCCTTCTTTACTACAAAATCACTTAATCATTATTTGTTATTTTTGGACACATCTCCACTACTGATATAGCTTGATTCCTTTTCTAATGGTAACCACTCTAATATCTTGTTAATATGTTCGTTCCAAAACAACCAATCATGTTCCCCAGGACTTTCAACATAAGTAATATCAATATTTTCTTCACCTAAAAAGGCTTGATATTTTCTTACTTCTTCAATTAAAAAATCTTCAGTCCCACATGCCATATAAAGCTTAGGAATCTTCTCTTTTCTAGCTTTTAAACTTTTAATTAATCCTCTATAATCCTTATCACTTCCATACAATTTTGTTAAATCACCAAACACACTTTCAAAATAACTCTTTCTACCAATAAGAGGTATATCTTCTGAATCTCTTGAATTTACAGCTTGATCAATTACCAAAGCTGGTGAAATACATCCAATATATCCAAAGGTATTAGAATATTTTAAACCATTTATCAGTGCCCCATATCCTCCCATGGATAACCCTGTAATAAAAGTATCCTCACGTTTTTTAGAAAGTGGGAACATACTTCTCATTATTTTAACTAATTCTTCACCAATAAATTGCGAAAACATATCACCCGATTTTTCATTGTCTACATAAAACTTATTTTCACCTGCAGGCATTACTACTACTAATTGCCTTTTTTCGCTCAATCTCTTAATATTAGTTTCATTTAACCAATCCGATTGGCCTCCAAATACTCCATGTAATAAGTATAAGGTCTTATACTCTTTTTTAATATCCATATTACCATCTAATGTAACTTTATCTACTGGGATTATTACATTAATATTAACTACTCTCATTAATGCTTTAGAAAAAAATTCTATTCTTGCTGTTGCCATTTTATTTATGCTCCTATCTGCTTAATACCTATGCTTTTATAGAATTTGCATCTATAGTTTCTTGATTTTCAAGTTCTAATCTATATGCATTGGCATCATCCATTTTAAAGAATGGTAGATATATTAGAAAATGTGCCAACACGCATATTATAAAAATTAACAAAAATGCTAACCCACCTTGTAAGCTTGCAACAACGAAAATTGGTGTTACCCAAGGCATTGTAGCTAATGATGCAAAAGGATTTAATGTTACTGGAACAATATTAAGCATAAATATAGTTATTAATCCTGATGCAATTGGAGTTAAAACCATAGGTATGAAATAAATTGGATTCATAACAATTGGAAATCCAAAAATAACAGGTTCATTGATATTGAAAATATTTGCTGGTATTACTAACTTTCTTAATGCTTTATACTTCTCAGATTTAGCAAACAATGTTGCTATACATAATCCCAATGTATTTCCTGCGCCACCAATTTGCACCACTGATCCAACTAATGCAAAGGTAATATATGGCATTGCGTTTCCTGCAGCATATGCACTTTGATTTGCTATTGATGTAGCTATTAATACGGGCATATAGCAACTTAAAACAGCATTAGGATGAATTCCAAAGAACCAAAATAAATTAATCAATGTAAATACAACAATCAAGGAAATTGGTGTAGCACCAAATTGCATAATAGGTTTAGCAATTACTGTAGTAACCATTGTAAAAACATCTCCAAAGGAAGTTGATTTAAAGAAATATTTAATAAAAAACACGCCTGTAAAAATTATCATTGATGTAAAAGTTGGTGCTAATGATTTAGAAACCATTGGTGGAACAGAATCAGGTAACTTTAGCACTAATTTTAAATCAGTAAGTTTACAATATACATAAGGAATTAATAATCCGCACAACATAGCAACAAAGAACCCATCAGATCCTAAATACGAAATTCTAATTACACTTACAGGTGCTTCCTTAATAGATACTACATCTAATGGAATCAATGTAATGAATGTAGCTAATGATAAAATAGAACCAATCATTCCATTTTTACCATCATTTTTAGCAAAGTTATACCCGATACTTCCCACCACATAAACTGCTAGTAATGATAAGGTAGTTGATATAAACTCTTGACCAACTGCATATAAACCTACCTGAGTTAAAAGAGCTTTCCAAGCATCTATAGGAAAATTTATTAAAATTGCAATAATTGCAACTCCTAATGTGACAGGAAGAATCCCCATAAATCCCTGTGATAATGCTGTAATAAATCTGTTTTCATTTAACCAACCAGCTGCTGGTCCTAGTACTTTTTCCAATTTACTTTGAGATACGTTTAAATTTTTCATTATACTTCCCCTTTTCTGCCCTCAATTAATTAGTTAAGACTGTTTTGACACTTCAATTATATCGTTTACTTTACTTTTGTTTAATGTTATTATTATACATGAATCCGACTTTTTTTTGGATTTTACTAAGACAGTGTTAAAAATCATATTATTATAGTGATTGGTTTACAATATGAACTATGTTCATTCTAATATTTCTTGCAGCGCCATGCATATTGGGCATTTTTCAATAATACTTAATAATGCCTTCATAAATAAATTTTGCTTTGAAATGAAAGGATCATTATGGATTACATATTATATAAAGATGTTTCTGATTATTTACGTTCATATTACCTTGAAAATAAAAAATGCTTAACTGCTCCAACTGTCATGTTGGACTTAATTAAGCAAAAAAAGACATCTAAACAAAAAAACACTTTCAAAAAGTTCTTAACATTATCCCATGAAGAATTTATTGATTGTATTAATAATACACAAATCTCATCAGATATAATTAATACATTAATTTTACCTAAAAAAAGCAGAGGTACGATTGTAGACTCTGCTCTTATTCCATATAACTTAGATTGTTATGTACTTAAATTATTCAATTATAACAATACACCTGAAAATAGTCACTCATGCTTTGATGTATATTATGTATATGAAGGCGATTGTACTATAGTTTTCGAAGGAAAAGCCAAAGCACTAACTGAAGGAAATATATGCATAACCTCTCCTGAATCTATGCACAATATCATTGTAAATGGAGATAGTTTAGTTCTAAGCTTATCCATTAGAAAAAGTACCTTTGATAAAACATTCTTTAATGTATTATCTGAATTTGATATTATCTCTGCTTTTGTAAGAAGTATCTTTTACAAAGAGCATCCAACAGCAAATTATTTAATTTTTACAAATAATAATGATAGAACCATAAAAGCTATCATAAAAAGCTTATACACTGAAACTAATTATGTTGATGAATATTCTAATTCAACATGCATTCATTATATAAACTTGCTTTTCATAACTATATTAAGAGATTTCAGATTTAATGATTGTTTTTACAAGTTTCATAATTCAAATGATCATCTTCTAGGTTTAATAATTGAATATATACAGGAGAATTATAAAACCATCAATTTAAAAATATTAGCTCAAAAATTTAACTATAATGAGACTTACTTAAGTAAACTGTTAAAAAGCCGACTAAATATTGGATTTGTAGATTTACTTACAAATTGCCGTTTACAACATGCTAAAGACTTATTATTAAATACTAACATGTCTATTGAATCTATTGCTTATGAGATTGGTTATACTAGTGTTGATCATTTTTCAAGGATTTTTAAAAAAAATATGGAACTTTCACCTAATGTATATAGAAAAAGAATAACCATAAAATAAAGATGCTTCTTTCAGTGCATACTCATTTGGATATGGGCAATTTAATTTTATACATCTGCGATAATCAAATCTATATGGACAATCATTTGGTTTCTTACTGCAATTCCAAGCTTCCATCTTAATCCTCCTTTAGTAAGACTTCTAATATAATATGTTTTAAAAATAATAGCCTTACTCTTTACCACTATTTATATGTATGCTTTAATAATGATTTACAAGATGGACAAAATACTAATAATCCATAGCTTTATATTTTATTTATCCAAGATTTTTAATACAACTTCTAATAAATTTGGAACATTGGTTTTTCCTGATCCTTTAAATCGACTCTCAAAATCACCATAGTCCTTTTCCAATATTTTTTGTCTATTAATTTTAATTTTTTTACTTCGTAGTAATTCATCTACTTTAACTATATTATCAAAAAAATTATTTGAATCATCTGCATGTACTATTTTCCCATCATTTAAATATATATCATAATCAATTAATATTGCACCCTTATTCCCTCTTCTATATGATACATCTACATATGTCACATCATTATAATTATATTCTTTAACATTTGATACAAAACTATTTCTAATATATATCCCTTCTGTAGTTATATTTGTATAACTAAAAAATCCACTTAGAATTAGAAATGCCGAAATTAAAAGTATGATAATTGCAATAAATAAACAAAACCTTACTTTCATAATTTTAATAGAAGAATATGTCTTAGTTTTAATATAAGAGTCATTAACAATTTTTATATGAGGATCAGTTGTTATATTTAACATTATTAAAAATATTATTATCGGTGGTGAAAAAAATATTATTGTAGATGATATGCTATCATGAATAAATAGTAGTGTATTTTCATTTGCAAATTCAAAAATTTGAAAATTATAATACCAATCACTAAAACAATCTGATAATATTAAAAAAATTATACATGGAATCCCTGCATATAATAATGCTTGTTCAATCCCATCAAAGGAGGCATCATTCTCACTATTTTTTTCTTTACTGTAATCTTTTTTATTCAACTGTATACCTCCAAAATAAGTATCAAAATTCAGTGTTTCTTGTTATAACAAGTTCTTCTGACCAATAACACAAATCATCAACATACAAGTTGATGATTTCTTTCATTCCAGACTTCATTTAATTAATGCTCTTAAGTTCTTCTATTGTTTTCAATAAAATTTCTATAGTTTTAGTATTTCTTTCTTGTTGTTCCATTAGCATATCAATTTTATAGTGTAAATCTTCTATTATAATTTCAGATTTTAAATTAACAAGATAATCATTAGCAGCCGTTAATCTATCTTTTTCTGATTGACGATTTTGTGACATCATAATTATAGGTGCTTGTATCGCTGCAAGGCATGATAATATTAGATTCAAAAATACAAATGGATATGGGTCAAAGGCTTTATTACTTAAAATAAAAGCATTTCCTATAATCCAAATTGCTAAGACCATAGCAAAACTTATTATAAATGCCCAGCTTCCACCAAAGGCTGCTATTTTGTCAGCAGCTCTTTGCCCTAATGTTGAATTTTTATCATCTGCTTCATTTATATTTTTTGATATTTTCCCACTGATTAGTTCATGCATCAGTTCTTCATTAATATTACTTCCACTTAAATCTTTATCTTTTTCTAATATCTGTTTTATCAACTCTTCTTTGCTTAAAGATGTTTTATCATTATCGTTCATAGCCTATTTCCTCCTTAAAATTTCGTTAATTATTCTTCACTTTAAGAATTTCTTAAATTTCACCCACTAAATTATTATATTATGCGTTGTATTATAACATATTCAATATGTTTAATCTAAAAAATAAATGGCCACAAAGAAATATAAATATACAAGCTTGTATTTTTCTATACTCTGGTGAATTAAACTAAAGAATATTCCGTCTTGATAAAACCCTATGTAGATAATATAAACTTCTTAAATAATTCGACAGTTGAAAAATAATAATCTGACTTATTTATCATATAATTTTTTATTTCAGGAATTATGTGAGACCATCCTGCTCCTGCAAATGCTACATTACAACTTCTTGCCATATCCAATCCTGGTTTTAAATCATCTAATACTAACATTTCATTATTATTTAAATCAAATCTTTTCATAATTTCAATAATAGGATAAGGATTTGGTTTTCTCTGATGTTCTTCTAACTCCCAGCCAAATATTAAATCAGGAGTTAAATCACAATGTGAAATATAGTCTCTTATGATTTGTTCGCTTTCTGAATGAGACACAACACATATTATTCCACCTAATTTTTTATACTCTTTTATTAATTCGGGAAAACCTGGATAAAAGTCAGGGCATTTTTCTTTTGTGTAACTCTTCCATATTTTATATTGATATTCTTGCTCAACTTTGCTAAATTTCAAAACATTTTTACATAAATCTGAAAATCCTGGGTTAAAGCAATATGAAACAAATTCTTCAAGGCTTAAATGTTCCATTTCTGGTCTTAATGTTTTTAACGCTTCTAAAAAAGAAGGGTAATGAATGTCTGGAGTACTTTTAACTACTGTATCATCATGGTCTAAAATTAAACATCTGTATTTCAATTCAATTCCCCCTAATAGTTTAAACCAATTTAAAATACTACTATCTTAGTTATTAACATTAATAACTAATGAATAATAATTTAATATCCTATATTAATTATAGCATATTTTGTAAAAATCATATTATTCAATTTTCAAAGAACAAGTTTTCTACTTACCGTGTGAAATCTGCAAACAACTCAATTTCATAATTCTATAGTTACAATGAAGGTAAGAATACAGAAACTATTTGCTTTGAAAATTTTAACTCTATTTATACCAATGTAGAAGTTAGAATTGTTGACAGAAATTCTAATTGGGTTTTATTGACTTTAAACTTAAACATATATTATGATACTATATATATTCATTTACCAAACAGGTCAATATAAATACAATTTAACTCTGTTGTCTATAATTTATTACTCATATTGTGAATGCAATAAATTCCATTTTAATATAGTGAAAGGAGCTTATGCAGTGAAAAAACTAAAATTTATTGGGTTAATAATATTATTTTTATTACCAATTGTAGCCATTAGCTGTACATCACAAGATAACTCTAAAACTACAGCTAATAATACTATCGAAAAAAATAAAAATAATACTGAAAATGACACTTCTAAGAAATATCAGAATACCCCTGAAGCACAAAAAATTCTTGAAGCAAATCAAAGAGAAGATAATGAAAAAGATAATACTAACATAGATAAGAAATATAAAGATTTAGATAAATCTACATTAGATTATAATAACGGATATTCATCTAATACTTACTATGAAACTAAAGAAAGTTTTGTTGGAAGTGAAGCGGCAATCCCTAAAATTAATAACAAAAAATATATGGAAATACTGAAAGATTATACCTATGCAAGTGAAGTGAATCCTACAAAAATACCTTATAGTGAAGCAGTAAAACTTGCAAAAAGCATATTACCTGATGATGTAAAGGAAGTGCAGAAAAAATATGATAAGGATACCTCCACAACTTATGTAAGTTATTCCTCTAGCAAAGGGAATTTTGTAGTTGGATTTTCTTATGATTATGATACTTCCCAATCTTCAGGTTTTAACCCAAATTCTGATAATGAAATTATTGTTGGTATACATTATCTTAAACAAATATCTGAATAAGTATAATCAATTACTTAAACAACAATTCAGTTATATTTTTCTCATAATATTTGCTATAATATTTTAACAAATCATTTTAAATTAAAAAGGCTATAAGCATTAATTCTCAATGTCTATAGCCTTAAACCTTTTTAAGAAAGTAATGCAAATATTAAAGTTATATTTAAATAAAATTCTCATTTTATTATAGCAATATAGAATATCTATTTCTGATATTAAATAAATATCCTTTTACTTAATACCATAATGTATAGATGAAATACCAAAAGTCAATGACTTATACCCTGCATCCTTAAAACCAATCTCACTAAACTTTTCTTTAAGTAGCTTTTTACTCATAAACATATTAACTGAATCTCTAAGATAATAATATGCTTCTTTATCTCCTGTACCTATTGATCCGATTGTTGGTAATACATAATTAAAGTATAAATCATATATATTTTTTAAAATGGGTATATTAGGTTTAGAAAGTTCTAAACATATTACTTTCCCTCCTGGTTTTAAAACTCTATACATTTCTGATAAGGCTTTGTTTTTATCAACAATATTTCTTAACCCAAAAGCTATTGTAATACAATCAAAGGTGTTTTCTTCAAATGGTAATTTTGTAATACTTCCTTTAATTAATTTATATCTATAATCCTTTAGAGATTCACTTAGTCTTTTAGCTCCAACGTTAAGCATTTCTTGGCTAAAATCTATTCCAATAACTGTAGTATTTTTTCCAACAGCTTTGCATTCATAATTGATCATTTGTCCTGTGCCACAACATAAATCTAACACCTTTTGTCCTTCCTTAATATCACATATTTTTATTGCTTTTCTTCTCCATAGTCTATCAATATTTAATGTTAAAATTGAATTTAATATATCATATCTTTTTGCAATAACAGAAAAAATCTTTTCCACCTCTGATACATTAATTTCTGCCACTATAATCACCACACCTTTTTTATTCTTCTATTTATAAAACATTGTTAATCTATTTATTAATTTTATTTCCTACATATATCTCTTATGCAATTTTATTATTTTAACGTATTGTGCTAGTAAATTTAATAAGATTAAAATAGTGAAAAATGAATGGTGAATAATTCATCATTCATTATGTAAGATATTAGCATAAAGAACTAGCACAACGAGTTACTTTAAATATCCTCTTACATTAGTGGAAACAAAACAAATACTGTAAAATCCCAAATTGCATGAGATATTATTATTGGTACAAGGCTCTTCTCTTTCTTATAAATCCATCCCCAATATATTCCACATACTAATGCAGCTATCACAAGCATAAAATTAAATGTAATTATATGAACACCAGAATATAATAAAGTTGCTAATATATATCCTTTATTTTCACCAAATTTTTTCGTAAGATTTTTTTGTATAAAACCTCTCCAATATATTTCTTCTCCAGGTCCTATTATAAACAGTAATAGGATTCCAATGAATAATGAACTCCCTTGTGCCCTATTACTATAAACTAATGATATTTGAGCATCCTTAAATGGAAATAAATATCCCGAAATTATATTTCCAGCATAAAAAACAAAGTATAATATTATAGCTGAAATAATTCCTATTAATATGTGCCTTAATTTTATATTGCTAAATGAAATTAAGTTTTTATCGGAGAACAAAGCTATCATTACTAACGCTAATATAGACGCACTCATTTCAATCCAAAAATTAAATGGCTTTACTACAAATATTACAAACCACAATATTGTAGCTATGATTAATGATGAAATAATTACTTTATTTTTACTTTCATTTTTATCCAAAGCTTTACCACCTTTCTATAAAATATAAGATAAAAGTAACGATAAAATCAAAAGAATTCCAAATTGACCTTGAAGCTTACCACTTTCTTTATCAAGCTCTGCAATATAATCACTTGAATCTTTAGCAATTCTTAATTTGTTAATATTTTTAGTAGCAGCTGGTACTGTCATTAAACAAATTAAACTTATATAGGGAATATATTTTAAAATGATTATTATGATGAGAAAAATATACGAAAGTACAATCAAGCTTAAATATACTTTTTGCGCTTTCTTGTGGCCTATACTTATTGACAGTGTTTTTATACCAGCTTTCTTATCATGTTTTATATCCCTAATATCATTAGCATGTAATATTGCTGTAGTTAAAAGTGCAGTTGGAATTGATATTAAAAATGACTGCATCGTAAACTTCTGCATCTGCAAATAATACCCTCCAAGTGTCATTAATGGTCCAAAAATTATAAATACCAAAGGTGTACCCAATCCTCTATATTTAAGCGTTAATGGTCTTCCTGTATAAAAATATCCACACAAAGCACCAACAATCCCTAGAATTAAAATCACAATTCCTACATTGTAAGCCAAGAATAAACCAATTAAACAACCTACAATCAGTAATAATATTCCGCTTTTATATACTTCTTTTAAAGTCAGCAGTCCTTCAACAACTACTCCGCTGGAACTATGAGAATCCTTTGTATCAACCTTATTTATAAAGTCATCATGATCATTTAATAAATTTACTGAAGATTGCAGAAAAATAATTGCTATGACTGAAAGTATAAAATATCCAAGATTAAAATTAGGCTCTTTTAATGCTAACATTCCTCCAAGTATAACTGGAATTACTGAAGCTGTTAAAGAAAAAGGCCTTGAAGCCCTAATAAATAACTTAAATTTTTCAATTGTCATTTTATTTTTAATCACCTCTATCAAGTAATCTTTCTTTATTTGTGTTAATTTATTCCATTCATAAGATTCGAGAAATAATATTATAGCTTATCTAAAATTTTTTTAGATAAGCTATAAGGTATTATTACATACGCATTGCCATAGGTAATGAAAATAACATTATATTCACTACAGCAAGTAATATTAAAAGAATAGTATATACTATTGTTGTACTAACTGTCTTTGATTCATAATTATTCTTAGAAATTTTATATACAGTATATATTGAACCAAGAGTTCCTATTGCTATTAATATAAATTGGAATACTTGTATTGTTGGATTATCTAAAATAGCTGAAGACGTATGATCTATGTTAGCTCCAAATAGTTCTATAAATGTATAAAATACCGATTTTCCCTCTGCTAGTAAATGGAATAAGTTATGAGCTATATGTGCAGCCATATCTAATGGTATAAGGGCATATCCATACCTCATGAAATTTTCTTTTAATGAAGCTTTATTGAATATTTTTGCAACTAGTCCTGTTACCGATAATAATGCTACAGGTATGGCCATTGCTATAATAAATGTTATTGTAAAAGTAATAGCATAATTTTGTGTTCCTGTTACATTTTCAAGCCATGTTAACATTCCATCCCATATTTCTAACATTGTAACATTTTGCACAAATACTATTCCCATTATTACAACAGCTAGAAATGCTGCATCTAACCTTGGCTTTCTTATAAACCATAATTCTTTTGTAGGTACGCGCAATGATATATTAATTGAATTATTCGGGCAATTCTTTACACAGTTACCGCAGAAATTACATTCTGAATTATCTTCCATAGTTTTTGGGAACTCAAACATTGGACATCCATCTGCCCTCTCAGTTCCTTTATAGCAATGTGCAGCTGTACATTTTGCACATATTTCTTTTGTTCCACGTAGTTGTAACATCCCTGCTCTGGAATAGTTTCCTGATAATCCTCCTAAGAAACAAAGATATCTACACCAAGTTCTTCGTTCCCAAAATGCGCCAGAAAATATTACTCCAATAGTAATTAATAAAAGTAAAGTTCCTGAACCTCTCGGCGATTCAACTACTCCAAATACATGATCACTCCAAGTAATGGCTAAAAACATTGCATCTATAAGCCATACACCATATTTTTTTAAAAACCTAGGTACTGGCTTTTTATTTCCTATAAATTTTTGAATTACATCGCTTAATGCTCCAAATGGACATATGGAGCACCAGAATCTACCTGTTAAAAATAACATTATAGGAAGAATAGGCCACCATAATACCCAAGTTCCTGCTGTACCAAAGTTATCATGAGCTTCATCAGGACCAGTTAATAATTCAAATACGATAAATGCAAAAACTAATCCTACAAATAATTGAAATACTCCCGGGTACCATTTACTTTTTATAAAGCTCTTAAGCATTTTATTATCTAATAAATTATTTCCTTTTTGCTCTTGCGATGTTTTTGTTTCACCACTAAGTTTATTGTCCAATTTTGACATTAAACAGTCACCTCTATTCTTTTGCTTTACTTATTGCTTTTTTTCTTTACAGCAGCTACTATAATTATTACTACTACAATCCCTACAAAGCCTCCTATAACAACCCAGTTTGGACCTGCACTTACTACATCAACATCAAATTTTATATCCTTCTTCTCTCCATTTACAGTAACATTAGTTGTAACAACCCATTTACCTTTATCCGTAAACTCAATATTACCCATGTATTGACCACTTCCACTACTTTCTAATGCAGCTTCAATTGGCTTTGACTTATCCATATTCATGCCACCCATGTCAGAATTCTTGTCCATTTCTGCACTTAACTTAACTTCAGCATTTTCAACCTCTTTGTTATTATTATCATGCAGTGTAACCATCACATCATTCTTACCAGTTTTAACTTTATTATCTTTATTGAAAGTTAACTCTGCTTTAATACCACTTACACTTTTTTCAGTGCCTTTTCCCATGTCCATATTACCCATCCCATCAGCAAAAGCTGCTGTCGATAAACCTAGCGTAAAGATTAAACCTGCTACTGCACCTATAATTGTTTTCTTTTTCATTTTTTTGACTCCCTTCATGTCCTACCTCAAGTCTTGATTTCTTATTATTTGTAAAATTAAATATTTTTACCTTTTACCATATTTCTTTTTCCAAAAAGAGATAATCAACTGATCAATACCTATTTTATATGCATTAGCTCCAGCTGCCATTAAAATTATAGCGGCAGTATATAAAATTGGATTAGTACTAGTAGTTCCTGCTAATAAATAATTTAAATTCATAAATGCGCCACCAATCAAACCTGCAATAGTAAAAGCACCAAGTATTAAACTAATACCAACAAGAAGTTCACCAACTGGTACTACGTATGTAAAAACTCCTGCACTTGGCAGTGCAACATTTTCAACGAATTTAGCATACCACCATTGTACCGATGGATGATCACCTGTTGACTTAGCTAATGCTCCTTTTAAAAATCCTGTTATAGCTACACCTGATTGACTACCTACCCAAGTTGGATCTTGTAATTTTTCTATTGCTGGAACTATCCATTGATAACCCAACCATATACGCAAAATAGTCCATATAGGAACTAAATATTTATTATTAAAAAATTTCATTTCATTCCATCTCCCTTGTAATATTTATTATAATTTCAATATTAAGCATTTTTTATTTTCCTATTAGACGATTCAAGCACATAAGTTAAAAGACCATTTAAACAATCCTTATAAATTGAAGGCGCTAAATCTTCAATTACTTCTTTAGCTTTTAAAGCAAATTTTTTAGCATTTTCAACTGTGATATTATTATTACTTGCGTTAGGATCACCGTCTATGCAATCATCAATTATTTGATATACCATTCCTAAATTTAATCCGTAATTTTCTAAAGCTGTAATTTCTTCTTCTTTTCCTTTAACTGTTTTGGCTCCAAGTTTACAGCAAGCAGCCATAAATGATGCTGTTTTACCTTCTATTATATTGAGATAATCCTGCTTTGAAATTTCATAATTGTGTGCTTGTTCGATTTCTGCAATGCACATTTTTTCAATAACTTGTGTAATTATCCGTTCCGCATCATTCATTGATAGATTTAGTAATATTGAAAATGCTTTGGCATAAAAGGCATCTCCTGCCAGAACTGCTACCTTTCTACCATATATATTATTTAAAGTTTTTTGACCACGGCGAAATAAATCATTGTCAATTATATCGTCATGTGCTAAACTTGCGCTATGTATTAGTTCAATTGCTACACATAAATTAATTAATTTTATTCTTTCCTCCGCAGTCATTTCAGGTTTTATAGCTTTAGCTGAAAGTATTACCAAACTAGGCCGAAGATATTTTCCTGGAACTTTAAAAAAATATTTAAATACCTCTTCTGTTGAACCTGAACTAAAATCTTTTCCAATGTTTTTCAAAATCATCTCAACTTCGTTGAGCTCTTTACTTATTGCCATTTTTGCTTCAATAAAACTTGGCATAACCTCACCACCTCTCAATACTTATTGTTTAAATATGTCATTCATTTTAATGGGCTTTCCATTTAAGAAATAGTATACATAGAACATGTGTAGATATTATGAAGATAATTTTAAAAATTTTGAGATATTCTTATCCTCGTCTTTGCAATCTTCCCAAAACATTGTATAAATATGCACAAAAAAAACTGCTGACACTTTGTCAACAGTTTTAGAAGATAGTATAAAAAACTTTATGCTACTTTCGCTATTTTTACTACAAAATTAGCCCCTTTTCCAATCATGCTATCTACTGTTATATTTCCACCATGTGCTTCAACTATAGACTTAGAAATCGTAAGTCCTATCCCTGCTCCACCTGTTAATTTATGTCTCGACTCATCTGCTCTATAAAATCTCTCGAATACATAAGGTAAATCATCTTGTGATATTCCTATCCCTGTATCCTTAACGCTTAGTTCAATGAAACTATTATCTTCAGTTATATTAACCTCCACTTTGCCATCTTTCTGAGTATATTTTAAGGCATTAGATATTAAATTAACTACAACTTGGCTTATTTTATCTTTATCTAAATACGCTAGAATATCTTTCTCATGAAAAATTAAAGATACACCTTTATTTAAAAATTCTTTTTCGAAGTTTAGAACTATATTTTTAACAGCCTCACCAATATTAAACTCCGTCTTATTTAAAACGAGATTTTCACTTTCATATTGTGCTAACTTTTCCAAATCTCCTACAAGACGATTAAGTCTTAGTATCTCTTCATGGCAGCTTATAAGCCTTTCTGGGGTTGGCTCCCATATTCCATCTATCAGTGCTTCCATATGACTTTGAAGAGTAGAAAGTGGGGTCCTAAGTTCATGGGAAACGTCTCTTGTTAGTCTTTGCCTTAATTTTTCCTGTTCATTAAGAGAATATCCAAGACTATTAATGGTGGAAGTTAGTTTGTCTATCTCCTCAACATTTGATTTCTTCTCAATCTTTTGACTATAATCCCCTTTTGAAATCATCTCTGCTATATTTATAACCTTTAAAATTGGTCTGCTTAATCCTTCTGCCATTATTAAACCTAATATTAATGCAAATAATAAAGAAGCTGCTCCAACACCTATAAGTATTTTATTAAGTGTTTTTGAATACATTATATCATTTTCGTCATAATAAAAAGGACCATAATGACCTATACTAATAGTTCCTACTTTATTAGAATCATATATTATTGGATATTCATCTTTAGAATACTCGCTTTCCCAGGTTGGAAAAATCTTTTGCATTGTACTAATTAAACGATTTTTAACTTCTTCACATTTAATATTATTATAAGTTTCAGCATCCCATATTACTTTATTTGATGCATCTTTTACAGTGATAAATAATCCATTTTCAATTGCACCAGCACCAATACTTTGAATTGCCTCAATATTGAAATTTGCACTATTGCTATACTCACGACTTATAGCTGCAACAATAATTTTATTATCTCTTTCACGTTCTTGAATAACATAATTTTTAAATTGATTTACAAGAAAGAAGTGTGAAAGGATACTAATGAGTGCCACACAAATCATGGTTATAAATATGTATGAAAGCGAAAGTCTGTTTCTAAGATTTTTCTTCATTAAATTTTCCTCCAAACCTATAGCCTGTTCCATGGACAGTAATTATATACTGTGGATCCTTAGGATTGGTTTCAATCTTTTGTCTTATATTTTTAACATGAGTATCTACATTACGATCATATCCATCATAGTCATCTCCAAGTGCAGTACTTATAAGCTCCTCCCTTGTAAAAGTCTTGTTAGGATACTTAAGTAAGGTCATCAATATTTTATATTGCCTTGAGGTAAGCGCTATATTCTCTCCATTTTTCCTTATTTCTTTCTTTAACATATCAATTACCAAATCATTATCATTAAACGAAATTTCATTAGATAAAGGTACAACTTCTTCATTAAGTCTTCTAAATATAGCATATATTCTTGCTATAAGCTCTCTTGGACTAAAAGGTTTAGTTATGTAATCATCAGCTCCGATATGTAATCCAGAAATTATACTCTTTTCATCAATTTTTGCTGTAAGCATTATAATCGGTACTCTAGATCTTTTTCTAACTATGTTGCAGATTTCTTCACCTGTCATATCTGGCAACATTAGATCTAGAACTATTAAATCTGGATTAATCCTTTCAAACACCTCTAATGCTTGATTACCATCATATGCTTCAAATACAATTGCACCTTCCTTCTCTAGATATGATTTTATAACTTCAACTATCTTATTCTCATCATCTACTATAAGAACCTTTTTCTCTTCCAACATATTTTACTCCTACCTGACTTATAAATTATAAGTTAAATGCTCAATATATTTTTGCTTTACACTACTTTTAATTGGAATAATATAGAGTTATAATTCCTTATTTCCAAGTTTTACTCTCATCAAACCATCTTAATTTATCTTAATTTTATATTAAATTAAGATTATATCCAAACATATTTCATGTTGCCAAGATATAATCTTAATTCATAATCTTCCTATTATTAATAAATAAGAATTTCTATATTTTTTCTTTTATTATCTTTTCTACTTCTTCTAAGTATTTCTTGCGAGTTTCATCAGGAACAGAGGGAACTGCACCAAAGAATGTATGACTAATAACTTCTATACCACTGAAATTGAATATACCCTCATCAGTAATTTGTTTCATTGAATTATGCATTCCATTTTGAGCATAATATTCATTAGGACTGCCTGTAGTGCAAAATAATAATGCTTTTTTTCCATTTAATAGACCTTTTGGAGCTCCATCTACACTTTCATAAGCAAATCCATAAGAAAAGACTCTATCAACGTATCCTTTTAATATTGCTGGAACGCTAACCCACCAGACAGGATATACAAATGTAATAACATCTGCCCATTTAATGTGTTCTTGTTCTGTTTTTATATCTTCAGACAGGTTTCCACTTTGCAAAGCCTCAAAATCAGCTGGTTTAAGAATAGGATCAAATCCTATTTCATAAAGATTTCTAACAGTAATATTATCCCCTTTTTCTTTTGATGCTTTCTCTATACTGTCAACTATTCCTCTGCAAAAACTCTTTGGGTTTGGATGAGCAAATATAGCTAAATGATTCATAATTAATTCCTCCTTAAATCTTGATATATTCTATTTTCCCTTGAAAAAATAAATATATTCTATTCCATTTTGATTCTTAAATACGTTCCATAAAAATGATCATTATTAAATATATTAGGCATCTGGAAAATATTAATTATTCTTTATAGCTTGACTTAACGCATCATTTACTGCCATCATAATTCCTTTACTTGTCATTGTAGCTCCTGAAACCACATCAACATCTGTAGATTGTGTATCTACAATTTTGCTCGGGATAGTACTTAAAGCTTCTTTTCCTTTTGTTTCATTGTTAGATACTATTTCTACATTTGTAATTTTGTCGTCTTTTATAGTAACTGCAACTCTTAAATCTGGACTTTTACCTTGTCCTACTCCTGTATATGTTCCATCTTTATATTTCTTTTGCTCTGACTTGCTAATATCTGAACTGTTAGTAACAGTACTATTTGATAAATGATTAGGCATTGTCTCCTTCATAACACCACCTAAAGCATTTACACCAGTAAAAGCAGCAATTGCTATTGCACTAGGAAGTAATGGACTTACATCTTCACCTAAAATATTTACCTTAGTATTTTTTCTTGGACAAACTTCTATACACTTAAAGCAATTTATACATTCACCACTGCTTACCTTATCCGTTTGATAAAGCTTTATTCCCATTGAACAATTATTTGTACATATTCTGCAAGGTCCACACTTATCTCTAAGTTTCTTTATCTTTAGAATTCTAGCCTTAGATAAGATTGTAAAAACAGCTCCAAGTGGACAAAGATATCTACAGAAAAATCTTTCTATAAAAACTGCCCCAATTGCTATTATTGCAAGTAATATAAATCCACCTGTATATTCTGCTATAGCACCAGAAACATTATCAACCATAGCAAAAGCATCCCACGGACTGTAGCTGTCAAATGATGTACTACCACTTGTCCAAATAACTACTATTATAAATAGTAAAATAACATATTTTAAATACTTTAATACTGAATCTAATTTTTCATCTACTTTAAATTTCGTTTTAAATACTTTTTTTGAGATTATATAAATAAAATCATTAATAGCCCCAAAAGTACAAAGCCATCCACAGAAGAATCTCCCAAGTATTATGGTAATAATAAAAATTGTAACCATTGCTAATAATTGAGGCCATACTGAAACTACATCAAAATTCCCTTTAAGGATTATTGAGTATAGCTTTTTTAATTGATTAAAAATTAATGTAAATAATTCTGGCATTAAAATTAAAAACGCAATTTGCGAAATTAACCTTAATCCCTGTAGTTTTGATATTGTTTTTTGCATCGTCTCTCTCCCATTCTACTATTGATGTTAATAAATTTTGCTTTTCTCCTACAGATTATCTTTATAAATAAATTCTGTATTGGTTATATTAAAACTATTTTTTATCCCTGAGGTTGCATATACTTCTTTATTTTTAGTAATAAAAATAGCATCAATTCCCTTCAAGGATTCTATTAGTTTAATACTCTTTTCAAGTCCCATAATATACACTCCTGTAGATAGTCCATCCCCATCAATGGAGTGATCTGAAATTATTGTTGAGCTTATGACCTCACTTTCAGAAGGATATCCTGTTTTAGGATCAATTATGTGGTGATATATTTTTCCTCCCTTAGTAAAATACCTTTCATAGTTTCCAGAAGTAACAATAGATTTATTCTCCACGCTAATAACTCCAATATGTTCTCCACGAGTATCAAAAGGATTTTGAATACCAACATTCCATAAGTTTTTATCAGGCTTTGTGCCTAGGGCATAAATATTTCCTCCAAGATCAATTAAAGCACTATTAATCTTATGATTTTCAAAAACATTCTTTACTTCATCTGCAGCATATCCTTTAGCTATTCCCCCAACATCAATTGCTTGGTTTCTATGTTTTAAACCTATTGAATGGCTCTTTTCATTAATAATTATATCTTCATAATTAACGAGTTTAAGAGTCCTCTCAATTTCTCTTTTACTTGGCATTCTAGGATTATCACTTCCTATACGCCATAGGCTTACTATAGGCATTATAGTTGGATCAAAAGTTCCTTCTGATAATTCGCTGTATTCTACTGCTTTCTTTATTAAAAAGAAAGTATCTGAGCTCACCTCTTGACCTGATACTCCAGCATTTTTATTTATCATGGATACTTCGCTAAATTCTTTAAAAACAGACATTTTATTTTCTATAATATTAAGCCTGTCCACAGCCTCTTGAATGGCTTTTTCTCCATTTCTTCCATCCACTCTTAACCGTATTATTGTTCCAAATCCATAAAATTCTCTTACAATAGTTTCTTCACTTTCTTTCTTATTTTTATTAATAACATAAGTTGCAATAACTATTATAAGAACCACAATAATAATTCCTAAGAATACATTTTGCTGAATTAATCTAATCAATTTTTAATAACCTCCAGAATATAAGATTTTAATTTTTTAAAACTACATAAGTCCTTGTATTTCCTCCCATCTATATTGCAATTTCTGAATGTATTCTAACACTTATTTGTGTGAATTTTATGGGGATAGGAAATTTTAAAATAAAATATTGGCAAAATATATATCCAATATAAAATTTAGATTTATGTGGCAACTTACCAAACTTAAATACTTGATTTGGATATCTATGTATATACAGTATTTCATTAAGACTTATTGCTATAAACAAAAATCCACCACATATAGATGCATTTACATCTCTATGTGGTGGATTTTATAGTTGGTATAGTATCTATTATTTCTAATTTATTATATTTGTTTTTGATATTACTTTCCTAATAATTCATCAACTAATGATCTATTACTTTCTACACAATGACCGCAGCCAGTACCTACTTCAGTTTTTTCTTGAACTTCTTCAAATGATTTTGCAACATTAGCAATAGCATTCTTTATATCTTGCACTTTAACATTTTTACATCCGAATATCACTTTATCATTATCTATTTATATCTTCACCTTTTACTGTTTTTGATTTTAATTATGTTAGGATTATTTCTTTTAACATTCTTTAGTTTTACCAGTTATATTTTCATTATGTATACTTTTTAAGTTATTATCTTGCTAATAATTCTTTCACTAATTCTTTATTGCTTGCTACACAATTTCCACAACCAGTACCTACTTTTGTAATTGCTTGTACTTCTTCGAATGATTTTGCACCATTTTTAATTGCATTTGCTAAATCTTGTACTGTAACTTTAAAGCATCCGCATACTACTTGATTTTCATCAATTTTCTTATCTAACAATAATCTATTAACTAAATCTTTGTTACCATTTACACATCTGCCACAACCAGTGCCAACTTTAGTTATAGCTTGCACCTCTTCAAATGAACTAGCTCCGTCATTAATAGCATTTCTTAAATCTTGTTCTGTTATTTTAAAACATCCACAAACAATTTTATTGTCCTCAGTTTTAACTTCTTGCTTAATTCCAAATAGTTTTGATAATATTGATTTAATCATCTTTTTTTCTCTCCTCATTAGTTTTTATTTATATGAAAGGTGTTTAATAATATAGTCACCTTTATACACTATTCTTTAAAAAGTAATCCATTTTATACATGATTTTTCAATCTCAAATCATCTTTAATAGACTAAAATCCAATCATTACTAATTAGTTAATTACTAATTAGTAATACTTACCTAAAAATAAAGGTGTAAGTCTATACACCTGATAATTTCTTTAGAATATTTATTAAAATCTTTTTCTCTTCAACTTCTAATACGCTAAAAATTTCACCTAAATTATCTACATGCTTAGGGAAAATTTCACTCATAAGCTTTATTCCTTTTTCAGAAATGCTTATTAAGCTCGCACGTCTATCCTTAGGATCAGGACGTCGCTCAATCAAATCATCTTTAGCCAAGTTATCTATAACAACAGTCATATTCCCACCAGTTGACAGAGTTTTCTCTAATATTTCACTGACTCTTAAATCCCCTTTATGATATAGCACTTCAAGTACTCCAAATTGTGAAAAAGTTAACCCTCCTTCTTTGATAATTTTGTATTCTCTTTTGTTTACACTTTGAATACATCGACTTAATGCTATTATTGACTTTAAATTTAAATCATTTAATTCTCCATAAGTAATTTTATTCTTATCCATGGGTACAATAATATTACTAATTAGTAATATTGTCAAGGGCATTACATTAAAATAGTTTTTAAAAAACATTCTTGACAAATATAATCGGAATTATTATTATATACCTATACCCCCATAGGGTATACAATAATTTTATTGGAGGTAATAATATGAGACAATGTATGGATATTCCTAAAACTCAAACTAGAATAAAAAAGATTGAAGGTCAGCTTAGGGCTATTTCTGAAATGATAAATAAAGATGTCCCTTGTGAAGATATTTTAATCCAAATTAATGCTGCAAAAAGCGCTTTACACAAGGTTGGTCAAATAGTTTTAGAAGGTCATTTACAACATTGTGTTCGAGATGGTATAGAACATGGTGATGCCGATAAAACAATTGCTGATTTTGCAAAAGCTGTAGAACTTTTTTCAAGGATGGGATAGGTGATAAAATGAATAAGATAAAAGAATTTTTTCAAGATGAAGATAAGCGCACTGTACTGTTTCTAGTACTATCTGCTTTCTCATTACTTATTAGTTTTTTACATATATGGAATTTTAAAATTGATATAGCTTGGGTAGCTATTATTTTATGTGGTTTGCCTATTGTGAAAGGTGCCATAGAAGGACTTATAACTGAATTTGATATTAAAGCAGACGTTTTAGTTGCACTTGCACTTGTTGCATCCGTTTTAATTGGTGAAACTTTTGCAGCTGGAGAAGTTGCCTTTATCATGACATTAGGAGCATTATTAGAGGAACGTACCGTTGCAAAAGCACGTGCAGGTATTGAAAAATTAGTAAATCTTACTCCTCCAACAGCTAGAATTGTGCGTGATGGAATTGAAAGTATAATACCAGCTGAAGAAGTTAAAGTTTCTGATATCCTCCGTGTACTTCCTGGTGAAACTATTGCTGTCGATGGTATTATTATTTCTGGACAAACTTCAATTAATCAAGCAGTATTGACAGGTGAATCACTACCTGTTGATAAAGGTATTAATGATGAAGTTTTTAGTGGTACAGTAAACCAATTTGGTGCCTTCGATATGAAAGCTACTAAAGTTGGTGAAGATAGTTCGCTTAAAAGAATGATAAAACTTGTTGAATCTGCTGATGCAAGCAAAGCTAAAATTGTTGGTATGGCGGATAGATGGGCTACTTGGATAGTTGTAATTGCTCTTGTATCTGCTGCTGGTACTTGGTTTATTACAGGAGAAATCATTCGTGCAGTTACAATACTCGTTGTATTCTGCCCTTGCGCTTTGGTTCTTGCAACCCCTACTGCCATTATGGCTGGTATTGGAAATGCTACAAAACATGGTATCCTTGTTCGTGAGGGGGACGCCCTAGAAAGGTTGGCAAAAGTAAAAAGAATTGCATTTGATAAAACCGGAACTTTAACATATGGCAAGCCTACAGTCGTTGCAATTGAAAGTTTTAATATAAATATTAGCTCAGAAAAACTATTAGAAATGACAGCTTCTGCAGAACTTCGTTCGGAGCATCCATTAGGTAAGTCTATTGTTACTCATTATAAAGCTATTTCAACCTCTACTCTTGAAGATCCTCAAGAATTTGAACTTATTGCCGGTCGTGGAGTTAAATCAGTAGTTAAAGATTATTCAATTCTTGCAGGAAATGCTGAATTATTAACTGAAAATTCTATAGAAATATCTAAAGAAATATTAGACAAGGCATCAGCTTATATAAAGGAAGGCTGCACAGTTATTTATGTAGCAATTAACAGTAAGCCATCAGGTTTTATAGTACTCTCTGATACATTACGTAAAGATTCTGCAGCAATGATTAAAAAGCTAAGTTCAATTAATGTTGAAAGTATCTTATTAACTGGAGATAATCCACAAGCTGCTTCTCATATTGCACAAAGCGTTGGTATTACAAATGTTCACTCTGAATGTTTACCAGAAGATAAAATGTCTGCAATTGAAGAATATCAAAAGAAAAATGAGATGATATGCATGATTGGAGATGGAATTAATGATGCCCCTGCTCTTAAAAAAGCATATGTAGGAATTGCAATGGGAGGCATTGGAAGTGATATTGCTGTTGATGCAGCAGACATTGCTCTTGTAAGTGATGATATTAAAGCTATTCCCCATTTATTAAGTCTGTCCAAAAAAACCATGATTACAATTACATGGAATCTATCTCTTTCCATGTTGCTAAATTTTATAGCTATAATACTTGCAATGACAGGTATTTTAAATCCAGTTCTTGGAGCCTTAGTTCATAACTTAGGATCTGTTGCAGTTATTATAAACTCTGCGTTATTATTAAATTTTAAAAGTAAATAAAACAACGAATAATTTAATATTCTAATTCAAAATGATTAAAAGTACCACATTCAATGTGGTACTTTTAAGTATGTATTTTGTTATATACTCATAAAACTATTTTACTCTTCTAGCTGTAATATAATCCGGCCTACCCATCGATGATATTTTTATTACATCACCTGTCCTAGGAGCATGAATATAAGTACCATTCCCAACATATATTCCCATATGAGTAGGATCTCCATTCTTACCAAAGAATACAAGATCTCCTGGTTGAAGCGCTTCTCTTGAAACTCCATATCCATCATTTATTTGGTCATATGTTGTTCTTCCAAGGCTTATTCCAAAATGAGCATAAACATATTGAGTAAATCCTGAGCAATCAAATCCTGTTGAAGGACTTGTCCCTCCCCACAGATATGGTGTTCCCAAGAAATTTGACGCATATGCTATTATGTTATTGTCAGAAATTGAAGCCTTTACTGCTCCTCTTGAAGGATTGTACTTAGGTACTTGACTTCTTATTTTATTTACTTGCGCCATAGCTGCAGTAACTTGTGCTTGCGATTCATCTACCTTTGATGCATATAGTTTTTCTTGAGCTTTCGCTTCTTCAATAAGCTTCTTTTGGTCAGCTACATTAGTGTTTAAACTTGTTAGCTTATCTTCATTTTCACTCTTTAACGCAAGTAAATCATCGTACTTTACATCAAGAGATGCTTTTTTACTTTCCACTTCTGCTTTCATATTATTTAGATCACTTATTACTTTTTTATCCGTACCTATTATTGTTCTAATTGCCTCAGCCCTTGTTATTAAATCGCTAAAACTGTCTGATTCTAACAATATCTTTAGATAACTAGATTGACCATTAATATACATTGCCCTTACTCTTTGATCCATTGCATCTTGTTTACTTTTCATTTCTTCTTCAACTTGAGTTATTTGTTTCTTTGTGGTTTGGATATCGTTTTCTGTTCCTCTTATACTCTTCTTATTTTCATCAATTTTCATCATATAATCTTCAATTTGATTATCCAAGGCTTCAATACTTGCTTCAAGTTCATGCCTTTTTTCTTGCGCTTCCTTTAATGAATTTTTATTTTGTTCCAATTGGGTTTGTGATTGAGATGTTGGTACAGCAAATGCTGAAACTTGAGTAACCATCACTAATGCTGTTGCTAACATAACCGTTTTAATTGTTTTTTTCACTTATATCGCTCCCTTATTTATAGAGTATATTCTCTTTTATTTATAGAGTAATACTTGTCCCTCTTTTGTAAATTCAATCCTATACTACACTAAAAATGTGTAGAAATTATGTAGATTCATATAAAGGTATATATTACCACAGAAAAACACATAATTTCTTCATAAAAATAAGTTATACTATTGCAAAATACAAGAGTTTAAAAATACATAATTGGAGGATTACTAATGATTAAATTTGTAGACATTACTAAAGTATCTGATAATAACACGTTAGCTCTTAAAAATGTTAATTTAACTATAAACAAAGGTGATTTTGCCTTTTTAGTAGGCTCTAGTGGTGCTGGTAAACCAACAATGATAAAAATGCTTTTTAAAGAAATTGAGCCTACACATGGTAAGTTAATTTTAAATAATACTGATGTAACAACTCTAAATAAAAATCAAATACCATTTTACAGACGAAAGATAGGCGTAATATTTCAAGATTTCAAGTTAATTCCAACTCTCAATATCTATGAAAATGTAGCTTTTGCATTGCGAGCTATTGGTGCTAGTTCTAGAGATATAAAGAAGAAAGTACCTATGGCTTTATCTTTAGTTGGATTATCTGATAAATTCAAGTCATTTCCAAATCAATTATCTGGTGGTGAACAGCAAAGAGTTTCAATTGCTAGAGCTATAGTCAATGATCCCAACATTTTAATTGCCGATGAACCAACAGGAAATCTCGATCCTGAAACTGCAATTGGAATTATGGACACACTAAACAATATTAATAAAAACGGTACTACACTACTTATGGCAACTCATGCAAAAGATATCGTTAATTCAATGAAAAAGAGAGTCATTGCTATTGAGAATGGAACCATAATAAGAGATGAAATTAGGGGGACTTACGATTATGAAGATTAGTACTTTCAAATATTATATTATTGATGCATTAAAGAGTTTAAAAAGAAATAGAACTATTAGTCTAGCATCACTTATTACAGTAACTACAACTTTACTTATAATGGGAGTTTTTATATTATTAATGCAAAATATAAATATAGGAATGAAAAATGTTGAATCTCAGGTTAAAATTCAAGTATTTTTAAATGATAACATTACTAGTAAAGATCAGGAAAGCATAAATCAAAAGTTAGATAATATTTCTGGTGTCAAAAGTTTTAAATTTGAAGATAAATCGGAAGCTTTAGAAAAGTTTAATGAACAGGTTTCTGAAAATAACAGTTCTTTATTAAATAATTATAATTCTTCCAATAATCCATTGCCAAATTCGTATATAGTAGAGCTGGAAAATCCTGAAATGTCGCAGCAAGTTATAAGTTCAATCGAAAATATGCCTGGTATAGAATCAATTGGTAATGATCAGAAATTTACTAATAAAATAATTACAATATCGAAAAACATAAAATGGATTGGACTTGCTTTATTCATATTAATGGTATTAGTTTCTATATTCCTTATTAGCAATACTATAAAATTAACAATTTACTCAAGACGTAGAGAAATTGGAATAATGAAGTTCGTTGGAGCAACTGATTGGTTCATAAGATGGCCACTTATTATTGAAGGTGCAATTATTGGTTTGCTTGGAGCTGTATGTTCTAATATTTTAGTATACTATCTTTATAAACTAGTTTTTATAAAAATAAATGAGAATTTACTTTTAATAAACTTATTATCACCATCTTATATTACACAAACCCTTCACTGGCAGTTAATACTAGTCGGGATTTTAATTGGAGGCGCTGGAAGTTCCTGGTCTTTAATTAAATTTTTAAAAGTATAAATTACAAAGGATATTAAAAAGTGTATTGAACTCTAACTATTTTAGAATTCAATACACTTTTTTATTGCTTAATTATCTTTTATCTTTGTAATTGTAAATTTCACAAATATTAGACCAATAACTTTGTTATGGCTAGTCTTATCTAATTGTCAGCATTACTGAATACATTTGACACATTTGTGCATATTCAACAATCATACTTATGCTATTGTTCTATTTTATTTTGATTTTCATTCAAGTCTTTTTTTTCACTACAGCGATTTCCATGCTTACTATCCTTAAACATCATTCCCATCATAAGCACCATCATTATAGGGCATATGAAAGGAGCTATTCCTCCAATTGTCGTTTTAAATCCTGTTCCTACATTTATAAATGAAAGTGCTCCAACAATTATAAAAGGTAATCCGCAGCAAAGTACCATCATTAGCATATGCTTAATTGGATTGTGTTTTTTATTGTCTCCATTTTTATTATTTCCATGACAATTCATAATAAACTCCTCCTCATATTTTCATTATAGTGAATGTTCAAGCTTACCAACTTTCCCACTTAAAATTGATCTATTTACAATATCTTTAATCTCATCTTTTGATATATTTTCATCTTTATAAGCTATTTTTATTTTTTTTGATTCTAAATCTACATGGATTTCTTCTAATCCTTCAACTGAACTTAGAGTTTTCACTACAGTCATTAAGCATCTGTGACAAAGCATATTTTTCTGTTTAAAGCTTAAATTATAACTTTTCAAAATTACTCCCTCCTTATGTATACATTTTAAATAAAAGATATGAAGATTTGATGAAGATAATCTCAGAATAAAAAATAATTTTTAAGTTATAATATTGAAAATACAATTTTATATTTATTAGTCTAACTTTCTTCATATTTCCTTCATAACTAAATTGTATAATAAATTAATATTAAATAATAATTATTATCACTTTAAAATATCGGAGGTATATATATGATTAATAGAAAGTTAAAATTGATTTATACATTTGCTGCTCTTGTAGCGGTTAGCTTAGCTGCATATATGCTCGCTGTAAAAAACACTAAAAACAATTCAAATATGAGCGGTTCTATGATGGGAATTAATACACATGCAGTAGATCCTATGCAATCAAATAATAATTCAAATAAACAAAACGTCGAAAATAATCTTCCTATTCCTAAGCTTTTAGAGAATGAAAATCCCAATTCTAAAGTAGAAGATTTTACTTTAAATGTTGATCAAGGAACTACTGCTTTTATGGATGAAAAAGCTTCAGAAACTTATGGTTATAATGGTAATTTTCTTGGACCTGTAATTCGAGTAAACAAGGACGATAATGTGAATATTCACTTAAACAATAATTTGAAAGAAGAGACAACAATTCATTGGCATGGATTAAATATTGATGGAAATGTTGATGGCGGACCTCATCAACCTATAGCCTCTGGAAGTAAAGCAGATATAAATTTTAAGGTTAACCAACCCGCTTCAACCTTATGGTTTCATCCACACACAAATGGCAAAACTAGTGAGCAAGTATATAAGGGGTTAGCAGGCTTACTTTATGTAGAAGATGAAGTTTCAAAAAGTTTAAATATTCCCAAAGATTATGGAGTAAATGATATTCCTTTAATTGTTCAAGATCGTTATTTTGATAACAGTGGTACTCTTTCTTATAATAATTCACAAATGATGGATGGTGCTTTAGGAAATACAATATTAGTTAACGGAGCAATTAATCCATACTTAGATGTTAAAAAAGTGAAGATGAGATTTAGGATTGTTAATGGCTCTAATGCACGAATATATTCATTTGAACTAAGTAATGGTGATGAGTTTGAACAAATCTCATCAGATGGAGGTTTTTTAGAAAAGCCTGTGAAGATGAATAAATTAGAATTAGGACCTGGTGAAAGAGCTGAAATAATAATAGATTTTTCAAAATATGATACAGGAACAACTTTATTTCTAACAGGTGGGGATTTTAACGTATTAAAGTTTAATGTAAAAGATGATGGAATAGACACTACAGAAATACCTAATTACTTAACTCAGATAACGCAACTATCACAATCTTCTGCGAAAACAGTAAGAAGATTTAATCTTCAGGGTATGGGAAATATGGTCTCTATTAATGGAAAGCAGATGGATATGAATCGAATAGATTTAAAAGTTAAACTTAATGATACTGAAATATGGGAAATTACAAATCCAAAAGATATGATGGGAGGAATGAGTCACCCATTCCATGTCCATGGAGTTCAGTTCCAAGTATTATCAAGAAACGGCATAGAACCACCTGAAAGTGAAAGAGGCTGGAAGGATACTGTATTAGTTAATCCTGATGAAGATGTAAAAATACTTATAAAATTTACTCAAAAGGGTTTATTTATGTATCACTGCCACATTTTAGAGCATGAAGATGCTGGAATGATGGGACAATTTAAAGTAGAATAATAGAAAGTTGCGGTTTTAGTGTTAATCAATTCCAAAACCGCAACTTTTTTCTAAATAAGTTATTTATCAATGATCCAAAACATAAAGATTTCAGAAGGAAATCAACATTAATTTATCATTGAGCATTGAACATTTTTAATTGCAACATATATAGATGCTTTATCCATTAATAAGTTTCTTACGGACTTCTTCTAAATTAACTGTTTTTAATGAATCTGTAACTTCAATTGCTATCGCTGCAACATTATCTTTAATAATAAGATAAGTTCCACTTTTGTCTATCTTAAATCCAACATTAGTAATGCCTTTTTTCCCAGAAAAAGAACTTATTTGATCACCAGTATCAGCATTTACTATTGTAAAATTTCCATCAGCCTTATCAAATGAATTAAGATCAATTACTAGGTTAGCTTGTATTCCTTTCTCTAATACTACAACAAGAGGTTCAAACTCATAGCCAGTTCCCTTTATATTTAGACTTTGTATATTTCCTGAAATATTTGCCTTTTTAACTAATCTATCAGTTGGAACTTTACTTAAATCATTACCATATATACTCGGAGTCTGTGGTGCAGTATTTGCTGCCCCAGCTCCACCTGTACAACAGCTCATTCCACTGCTTGGAACTGGAATTGATGAATCCGCTTTTGATGTATCTACAGAATCAAGATTGTCAGTTACTTTAATCATACCTCGTATCATTCCCATCCAGCAGCTGAAATTTATATCTCCATCCTTTGGTGTAAATTCTATTATATTTTCTCCAGAATTTAAAGTTTTTTGTATATTAAGTGATGGGACTACTACTGCATTATTACAAGAATTAATTTGATTTCCTGTAATAATCCATTTAACAGGTATACCTTTTTGAACATAAAAGGCATTAGGAGTATAACCGTTATTATCAGCAGTCATTCTTATTACTTGAACTCCATTTTCAACAGTTGCTTTTCCTATTTTGGCTTGTGCTGCTTGTGCACCATTTCCTGAAATACTTTGTGTTAATTCATTAACACCTGGAACTCCAACTCCTGCAAGGGCAAGACCTCTATTACCCATTATTATTCCAAGTATTATTACTAAAATTCCACTAAACTTTAGAAGTTGTTTTGTATAACCTTTGCTTAGCAAACCCGATATTACTCCAAAAACAAGCATCAAAGGAACGGTTCCTAATGAAAATAAAAACATTGATATAGCTCCTGCTGCTGCACTACCAGTACCTAATGCATAAAGTTGCATTGTTTGTAATGGACCACAAGGCATTAATCCATTTAATATTCCAACCAAGAAAGGAGATTTCGGTTGGCTTTTTATTTTACATGCTGACCATGGCAATTTAATATTGAGCTTTCTAAATAAAGAGAACCCAGTCATATTTAACCCCATTATCACCATAAATACTCCAGCAAATATTTGAAGTCCGGCTTTCACATTAAGTGATAATGATAGCACTGAACCCAAAGCCCCTACAACTCCGCCTATTATTGTGTAGGAAGTAACTCTTCCAGAATTATATAAAATTGCAGGTATTAAGGCCTTAAATTTGTTCTGATTTTCATCTACAATACTATTTTTTGATAAACTTTGTGTAAGCATTATGCCACCACACATACCAACACAATGTATTGATGTAAGCATACCAACAACAAACAATACCACATAAGAAGCATTATTTAACTTAGCACTCATATCAAAACCCGATGTTGAGTTACCAAGAAGCAATATAGCAGCAGCTATAACTAGAAATCCTGCAAATTTAATACTACTCGAATTTTTTGTACTATACCCTGCTTTATTGATAACCTCCATTAATTGTTCCTTAGAGCAAATGGTACTATCATATTCAACAATCACCTGCTGAGCATTATAGCTAGCCATTGTATTTACAACTCCATTAACCTTTTTTAAGGCTTTTTCCACTCTGTTTTCACAAGATGTACATGTCATATCATATACTTTAATTATCTCTCTTTTAATACTCATATTATCCTCCACTAAATTAATGTAATTTATCTAATAATAGATTTTAAACATAACTAATTTTTACATACTACAATGATCAATTAATGTTGATTTCCTGATTAATGGCAATTGAATATATATATATTATAAGAAAAAGTTATGAAGATTTTATGAGGATACAATGAAAAATATACAGGAAACTATTCTAAATAAAATTAAACCCAAAAATCAAGACATCTCCTACCTTGATTTTCAGGTTTAATATATTTTAATATATAACATTTAATTTAATAAGCACATGAGAATAAAAAGTTATTTTGAAGCTCTCTTTAACAATTGTTCATTGCAACTGCCTATAAATAGTGGAACACTTTCAATATCAACCTCACTATTCTCAAGTCCAAACCATTTTGTTGGAGAAACAGTAATTCTTTTTATAAATAGCTTAGCTCTATATATGATTTCTTCCCTAAAACTTAATCCTGATTCATATGAAAGCTGTTCTACAATTATACTAAAACGAAAATCTCCAACTTTTCTATCAGGCATTATAGTGTAATTTCTAGATTGAATATCTATTTCTCCACTTTTAACTAACTCAGTTGAAATCTGACGTAAATATACATTTAATCTTTGATCTACTCTGAAGCCAAGTTTTAATTTGACTTTTACAATATATGATGTTCCAAAAGTTTCCACTTCATATTCTGCATCATAAGGGTTGTCAGTTACAACAATATTAACAAACCAATACACATCTGCTCTCTTAGGTCTTTTATCTAAGATAGAGTACATTACATTTCTTTCAATTTTCTGAGCATATTCTGAATTAGTTAAATATACAAGATTTGTTGCATATTTAGGTCTATCAGAATCTTGACGTAAAAGATTCAATTGTTCTTTAAAATCTTGAATTTTAACATATCTTAACAAACGAATCTTAATATAATGACCTTGAATCCATATATACATAAGAGATAAAATTGATAAAGCAATTAAAACAGCTACATATCCACCATGCATAAACTTAGCAGCATTTGCAATAAAGAAAGAAACTTCAAATAACCCGAAGAAAACTAGCATACTAATAGCAATAGCAGGTGAAATCTTTTGTTTTAATAAGTAATTAAACAACAAGATAGTTGTCATTAACATAGTAACTGTAATTGATAATCCATAGGCTCCTTCCATATGTTCAGAACTTCTAAAATATAGAATAAGTCCAATACATATAATCCATAGAGATTTATTAACTGAAGGAATATATAATTGTCCTTTAGATCTAGATGGATACATTATATGTAATCTAGGGAATAAATTTAATTTAATCGCTTCTGAAACAAGAGTAAAAGATCCTGAAATCAATGCTTGAGAAGCAATAATTGTAGCCAAGGTTGAAATTATTATACTACAAATCAAAAAGCTATGTGGAACCATTTGAAAAAACGGATTTAAATCATCTAAATTTGTATACATTGGATTTTTTCTAGCAGATAACACCCATGCTCCTTGACCAAAATAATTTAATAATAAACATACTTTAACATAAGGCCAAGAGGCATAGATATTCTTCTTACCTGCATGCCCAAGGTCCGAATAAAGAGCTTCTGCACCTGTTGTTGCTAAAAATACGCTGCCGAGAATAAAAAATCCTGCTTTATTCTCACTACTAAAAAGAATATTGATTGCATAGTATGGAGACAATGCACGTAATAAAGTCCAATCATGAACAATATTCATAACCCCTAATATTGCCAACATTGAAAACCAAATAAACATTACTGGTCCAAACATTTTTCCAATTAAATCAGTTCCAAAATGTTGAATAAAAAATAGTATACTTAGTATTACTATTACAATGATAATAATAATATCTTGATCGTTACCAAAAATAGCATTGAAACTTGGAATAAGCTTTAAACCTTCAATTGCTGAAGTTACAGATACAACAGGGGTTAACATCCCATCAGCAAGTAAGGCTGCACCACCAAGCATTGCTGGAATAATAAGCCACTTTGCACGATTACGAACTAGAGTAAAAAGAGAAAAAATCCCACCTTCACCTTTGTTGTCTGCCCTTAAAGTAATTAAAACATACTTTATTGTTGTTAAAATAGTTATTGTCCAAAAAATTAGTGATAAAGCTCCAAGGATAAAGTTTTCAGATATATTTTCCAAACCACCGTTACCTTGAATAATTGATTTCATTACATAAAGAGGCGAAGTTCCAATATCTCCATAAACTACACCTAGTGCAATTAATATTCCTCCTAGGCTTAGTTTAGTGACATCATTATGTTTTTTAGCTGCTTTCATATTAATCTTCCTTTGCAATAAATATAAATACACATATATTATGTCTTATGTTTTAACCATAAGACTTGTAGTGCCATTGTCGAAACATATTAGGAACATGAAAAAAATAATATACCAAAGATGTAATGTATACTTTTGAACCTTGTATGAGATTAAATATATCCAATCACTCTAATACAAGCCATTTTTCCATTATATCCTCCTCATTTCTAATAAGTAAAGCGAGCAAAAATGTCAAAATACTTGTTTATTTGCGTTTCTCTTCAATTGTAAAGGATTTAATACAAAAACTCTCTAATAACCGAAATTTTAAAAAACGTTGTTGCCCTAATTATTTTTACTTAAATATACACCTTTAAAAAGAGCAGCTATGCACTTATAAAAAGAGTAGCTATGCTGCTATTAGAAACTTTCCTGCAATTAGGAACTTTTCTGCAATTAAGAACTTTCCTGAAACATCGGAACTTATATTTGCAATTTTTCACTTATTATTTATTATCACGAAACCTAATTATTTTTACTTAAACATACACCTTTAAAAAGAGCAGCTATGCTGCAACATCGGAACTTATATTGGTAATTTTTTACTTATTTTTTTATTATCACGAAACCTAATTATTTTTACTTAAACATACTGTAAAAGTAGTTCCTTTATTTTCTCTGCTCTCTACATCTATTGTTGCAGAATGTAAAGACAATATTTTCTTTACGAGAGTAAGGCCAATTCCACTTCCTTCAATTTTATGTCTGCTTTTATCTCCACGATACATTCTTTCAAATACATATGGTAAATCTTCTTTTTTAATTCCAATTCCATTATCCTTAATTTCAATAATCACGAAATCTGCATCGCTACTGATATTAATCCATACTGACCCATCTACCTTGTTAAACTTAATTCCATTTGAAATAAGATTTATAAATACTTGTTTTAATTTATCACTATCACCTAATACTATAAAATCTCTATCCTCATCTTTATTTATAAACAATTTTACTTTTTTTTCAGCAGCGGCAATAGAAAAATCTTCTATTACTGATGAAAGCAGTTCGTTTATATTAACAAGTCCTAATTTGAGTGTTATTTCATCAGATTCTATTTGTTTTAGCGAATTTAAATTATTTAAAAGCTTTCCGAATCTTATTACTTCATCATTTAGATTGTTAAGCTTATCGGTAGTTATAGGTATAATTCCATCTATCATTGCTTCTAAATTATTTTGCAATACATTTAATGGAGTTCTGATTTCATGGGATATATCAGATACAAGTCTTTTCCTAAGTAGATCCTGGTTATCTAGTTTCTCACCCAGAGAATTTATGCTTTCAGTTAAATTCCTAATTTCTTCAATGTTGCTTTTTACATTTGATCTAGAATTATAATTTCCTTTAGATAAACTCACAGAAGTTTTTGAAACTGCTTTTATAGGCTCAGAAAATTGCTTTGATAATATTAAACTTATTACTCCTACTATTATTAATGTTAATATACCACTAAATACTATCCCCTTATTAATTTGTCCCTTGAAACTTATATCTTCTTGAGATAACAAAACAGGTGAGTATTGACCAACTATAATATATCCTACAGTTTTATCATTTACATTTATATCAAAAGTATTTGAAGTATAGACTCCTGTTTCTTCTTTACCGTTCACCGTCATATGATTTTTATTTTGTATATCTTCATGGTTCATTTCCCATACAACTTTTCTATTTTCATCCAAAAGACTTAAGCAGTAATTACTCATATACGCTTCATGCATCATTTCTTCACCAGAGGTTAAACTCCAGCTTCCATCATTTTTATAGACTTGTTGAAAATATTCTACTAACCTTGCATTTCTTTTAGTTTGAATATCCTCCATATATTTATTGAAGGTATTTGTTATTGTTGTATTTATAATTAAAACAGATAAAAGTACTGAAACTACTGAACAGAAAATAAGTATAAAACTTAATCGTCCCCTAATACTCTGCTTCATATTTCATCACCAAATTTGTAACCAATTTTTGTAACAGTAATTATATATCTTGGAGATTTGGTATCTTCCTCAATTTTCTTACGTAAATTTTTGATATGAACATCTATGCTTCTATCTGACCCATCAAAATCAATACCAAAAGCTCTTTCTATTATTGCTTCTCTTGTAAATACTTTTCCTTTATTTGAAGCTAAAACACATAATATATCAAATTCATTTGGAGTTAAATTAACTTCTTCTCCGTTTAATTTAACTGATCTTTTATCAATATCAATTATTAATTTATTATCATCAAAGGAAATAATATTCTCTTTATTTTCCCCTAACCTTCTAAATAATGCATTTACACGGGCAGTAAGTTCTCTTGGACTTAAAGGTTTAGTTAAATATTCATCAGCTCCAATATTTAACCCTTCTATTTTATCACTTAACGTGCTTTTAGCAGTTAACATAAAAATATATACATCTGATATTTTTCTAATTATTTTGCAAACTTCCTCACCATCAATATCTGGCAACATTAAATCTAAAATTACAAGATCAATTCTCTCTTTTCTAAAAATCTCAATTCCATCTAATCCATTTTCAGTAGAATACACTGAATATCCTTCTTTTTCTAAATATGCCTTTATAACATCTGATACACTTTTTTCATCTTCAATTATTAAAATATTACTCATAATATTAACCTCTCGAATTTTTCATATTTTATTACCAACTCATATATATTTCAATTATCAATGTTCAATAAATGTTGATTTCCTTTGGAAATCCTTATGTATCGAATAATTCTTTTTGCAACATATATATTTAACATTTTAGCATAAACTTATGAATTTTATATGTAGATAATAAACAAAAAGCCATGTAAAAGAAGATGCATTTATCATCTTTTACATGACTGAAACTTAAATATCACTTATAGTTCAATGTACTTTTTATCCTACTATATTCATCTTCACTTATTTCTCCACGTGCAAATCTTTCATTCAATATATTTAAGGAATTATCACTACTCTTATTAATATTAAAGTTTTTGCTTTTTTCTTGATTAAAAACTAAATATATAACAGCAGCAATTAAAATTATTGGTATAATCATCATTCCAGACCAGCCTCCCATCATATAGAATCATCCTCTCGTTCTTACATTATTATTTTTTGTTTCCTTTACTCCTATCAAATTTAATAATATTATTTTCCCATCATCCTTTGATGAAATTTCTCCATATTTTCTCTTCCTACAGATTGCATCATATTTGCCATAGACTCATATCCATTATTTTTCATTACCTCAATCATCTTGTTATAGTCATCATTACTTAAATTAGCCCTCAACTTTTGCATAGCATTGAAATCTCTATTTTCCATAGCCTTTGCTTCATCAGTAAAACCGTTTTTCTTCATTAGTTCAATCATTTTATTGAAGCTATCCTCTGATTGTTCTCCCGCACCCATCCTGCTCATCATTGTTCCTCTATAATTTGATGCTGATTTAGCCTCACCATTTTTCGCATTCATCATTTGTCCATTTAGTTTATTAAACCCTATATTATTGTTATCTGCTGCATATGCTAGTGACAAGCCACTTACAGTTAATATACCTGCTAATGCTAAAACCATAACTTTCTTTTTCATTGTATATCCCTCCTTTAATTTTCTTCTTGTTTATATATTTATTTTAATACTCAATTATGGAGGAATTATGAAGATAGCATTATTTTAAAATTAACTATTTCACGCCTCGTAAAGGCGCTATATAAAATTAAAAACCATGCATTAATAAGAATATTTAAAGCTCCTTATTTGCAAGGTTTTTATTATTTTGATTTTGCTATTAATTTTCCAAAATCTATACATCTTTCTTCATTTTCACCTTCTGGGGATTCCTGTACCGTCAAACCTTCACTTATTAATATACCTCCATAGGATTCCATTCTCTTTTCCCATTCTTTCATCCATTCACCATTTCCCCATCCCCATGAACCAAATAATGCAACTTTTTCCCCTTGTATCTGGCCTTCTAAAGATTTAACAAACGGCTCCATTTCACTTTCATCTAATTCCTCGGCCCCATATGCTGAACATCCTAAAATAATAATCTCCTCATCCTTAACATCCTCAGAAGACACTGATGAAACTTCCATTAATTCAACCTTTTTACCTTCTGACTCTATTCCTTGTAATATTAAATTTGCCATTTTTTCTGTATTTCCAGTTTGACTAAAATATATAATCTTCATATCTTTCCCTCCCGACCATTCTTATATTTTTGAAGTTTTTTTATTTTTCCTTTGACCTTATTATAGCTTTATTAGCTATAATAATATGTGATTGAAATCAAACATCAAAAAATCTTTTCATTAACAAAAAAATAACTAGATTTCTAGCTGCTTTTTTCACTAATATTTCATATTTTAATAATATAATTCTTTGTATTATGTAATGAGTTTATAATTAGTTAATTTACAAAATATTTCTGTTAACTTATAATTAGCATTGAATTAAAATGTTCTGAAGCTATCTGAATAAGCTGCAAAAGAAAAACTTACTTTCAATATAAGTTTGTGAATATTATTAAAAAATAATTGATCTAAAGGGAGCTTTAATGGGTAATAAATTAATAAAAAAATTCAAAATTCCATTTTCAATAATTAGACAAAAAGCTAGGAAAATAAAAAATGAAGTTGGGGCTTTATATTTTGCTTGTAAGCACCCTGATGTACCATTTTATGCAAAATTAGTTGCAATCATAACCGTAGGATATGCCTTAAGCCCTATAGATTTAATACCTGATTTTATACCTATTTTAGGATATCTTGATGATTTAGTTTTAGTTCCACTCGGAATAACCTTAGCCATAAAACTAATTCCAATAGATATTATGAATGAATGTAGAAATCAAGCAGCAAATAATTTTACAAAAGGCAAAAACAAAAATTGGTTTGCTGGAGGCATTATAATATGTATTTGGATTATAATAATTTGCTATGTTCTCATAAAGGTTAGTACTATTTATCTTTAACCTTATTATTCTTCGATTTATTTTATTCTAAAGTACTATTATTTTATAAAAATATATAACTTTTAACAAAATATAACATCATTTTTAATTTTTTCTTGATTGAAAATTTTATTATTGATATAATAAGACTACGTTTTTTAAAATAGAATAACTTTACAGCAACTGAATATATATCTAAAAGTAAAATCATGAACATTTAGATACAATTACAGAAATATTAAACTATTTTTAACGTTACGGAGGTCATAAAATGGTATATATAGCTATTCTTCTAGTTGTATTAAAAGCTCATCCAGTACTTAGTATTTTGGGGTGTATTCTTTTTGGCATCATTAGCCAAATTGCATTTCCAAACAAAGTTAAATTCAATTTATTAAAATTTTCTACAGTTTTATTTGTGATTATTATTGCTAATATTTTTGCAGGACATTTTTTAACAAATATAATTATCGACAATTTTGGCGAGAAAGGTGAAGCTATGATAGTAGATAATTTACCAACATCAGATCAATACAATAACGAAACGGTTTATCGCTATAATGTTATGATTAAACCTACTAATGATAACAATGTTATTTCAACTTATTTTTTATCATCAGATTTTAATATAGTTCATAACGATTCATTAAATAAATACAGCTATCCTTCAACTGGGGTTAAATTTAATGTGAAATATATACAAGCTTATCCAAAAGCTTTTGTTATTATAGCCAATGATGATAGTGATTATGCCAAACAACTTCAAATTAGTAAGTATTCCTCAGAAAAAGCTAAAATAGAGAATCAATTAAAAATGGACCCTGATAACGCCGATCTTAAAGAAAAGCTTGAGGAATTGAACAAGAAAGTTCAAGCTATTACTGTTAATAATGATGGCAATGCTAGTGAAGCTACAAAGAAACTTCAACTTAACGAGTATTCAACGGAAATATCTAATATAGAAGAACAATTAAAAATGGATCCTGAAAACTCTTCTCTTAAAAAGAAACTTGAAGAATTAAAATTAAAAATTCTTTCTATTAACAACAGTAACTTCTCTGGGGAATTAGTAACAATTTTCGGTGGAAAAGGTACAGATTCTGGAAAATTAAATGATGCAAGATATATTACAATAGACTCTGATAATAATGTTTGGATTGCTGATTATATTGATGGACGAATTCAACAATTTAGTAATTCTGGTGAATTCCTTAAGATGATTCAAATAAAAGCAGATAAACATGATTCCAAGTTAATTAAGGGACTAGCTGCAGATATGAATGGAAATTTATACGTCTCTACTGGCAGCACAATTCAGAAATATAAAACAGCTGATGGTAGTTTATCTGCAACTTTTAATGAAAAAGATTATTATGGCTCCTTAGCAGTTGATAAAAATAATAACCTATATTTACTGACTTCCTCTGCAACAGAAAATACTTTGTATAAACTAAACTCTGATGGAACTATATTAGCTAGTTTTAATAATATTATAAAAAAAGCTAACAAAGAAGATCCAGGAATGAATGCTGATTTTGCATTGGATAGTTCTTGTAATGTTTATATTTTTAGTGAATATACTAAAAAAATATATGTATATAATTCCAATGGAGAATTCATTAAATTTTTAGATTTAGAGTTAAATAGTAAAACTATAGATATTGAAACAATTTCTATAGACAATAATGATAATTTATATATCAAAAGCTTTACTGGTAATTATAAATTTGACCTTAATGGCAATTTGCTTAATGTTTTGCCTAATAAAAATTATTATAGTACTGCTGTAGATTCAAACGGTAATATTTATATGCCAGAAAATGACCATGTTTTTGAATATACTCTAAATAATTCTACACAAAAATAGATCTATATAGCTGAAATATATTTTATTTTCCAAATATTTTGCTTAATTTTATTATATTTTTCCCATGATTATATGATGTATATAGATCTTTTAAAAGTAGACTTGCTCCAATTAACACAAGTACTGTATCAAGAATGCAAATTCTTGATACTTCCCCACGTACTCACCCCTATTTCAAAATATATATTATTTACCTATCTATAATTCACTTTTTCCTCAATATATATCTATCTATTAAGTTTTTAAATTTTAATTCATCACTCTTTGACAAAAATGCTCGTTTAGGAATTATAGAAAAACCATCTCTACTATAAACTAATATATACAGTTTTTCTGTTTCAATAACTTTATTGTAAATTGACCATTCAAGTCTTGATTCTACGCTTGCTGTCTTAAATCTAATTTCCTCATCATCGAATTCTAACAAATATTCCTCTTTATATTTAGGTTCTCTTCTATATCGAATACTTGGCAATACATAGTAACCAATTATTCTAATTATTATTCCTATAATACCTGCAATGATTAAGATTGCCCCAGCCAATGAAAAACCAGATACATTAAAGAGAATACTCCCCATAATTAATGCTATAATCTCAATTACTAAATCAATATTTGATCTATTTGTCCCATAATAATATACTCTATATGCTTCAATATAATCTAACTCAGAGTTAACAAACCTTACTGTAACCATTTATTTAATACTCCTTCAATATGCTTTTAGTCCTATTATATGTCCAAGTTCATACTTTTCCCATTTTTGTAATTTTTCCATTCATGCCTTGCAATTAAAAAACCTAATATTAATGAACATATTCCTAATAATATCATTCCAACGGAAACACCATTAGATCCGAAATACTGATAAGTAAGCCCTGTTTTTTCAGTATCTGACGGCTCTCTCCCATATTTAAATATGCCCTCGATAGCAGATCCTAATCCAACTAAAATTATAAAAATTGCTCTCGTCATATTGCCAAACTCCTTTTTATTCTCTTTATAGTTAATTAATGTCCAAATATTTTATTTATCTTTTCTCTATCATAATCTAATATCCATTTATTATAATTCTTATACAACAAAGAAATGGTTTCTTTCTTTTCAGAAACTATATCTAATCCTCTATCATCATAATAATGAAATAATACATTTAAATTAGTATCAAATAGAAATACAGCAGATACAAGGTCTGAAAATCCTCCAAGATCAGCTTTACTTATCTCTTCTAGAAGTTTATTTATATTTATAATATTTCTTCTTAGATCCCAATAGTATGATATTTTTTCTATTTCTTCATTTTCATCCAAATAAATCATCTCAGAATATTCTTCATGTGGTAAAGGTAATTCTGTTATTTCCATAAAATTTTGAAGAAAATCCTTACCATAATTATTATACTCATTCGGATATATATTCCAGAGAATAGTATCAAATTTACATGGAATGTTCTGATATAATTTCAAAACCTTTTTATAAGTTTCCTGTAAATATTTAGGATTGAATTCACCATCACAATACACTTCCCCAAAAGGCTCACTTATTTCAAAACGTATTCCTATAGGAGAGTTATAAAAAATAGGATTTTCAAATTTTTTCATTCCTATTTTTTTAACTGATGAAGCTACACGTTCTTTAATCAAACTCATTACACTCCTAACTGATATAATTTATTCTTCCATATCTTTTGCCAATAAATTAAGTTTACTTAAAGTTTTCCAATTACGCACAGTTGTTGCTACATCAAGTTTATAAAGATTATTGGCAAGCTTTGAATTTCGAATGCTATTCTTAAATAAAAGATACATATTTCTCCCTACAATATAATATTTATCACTTTCACTTTTATATCTGTCTATGTACTCAAGTTTTTCTTTCAAAGGATTATGTTTCAATAATGCAACATATAAACTTTCAACCTCAGATAATCTCTCTGCTTCTGTTATTTCCTCTTTTGAGAATGGGCAATCCAATAGAAGCTGTTCTAATTCATTAGATGTCCTCAAAATAACTTCTACAGATATTCCAAAGACGGTTTCAATCTCTTGTTCAATTTTATTGCAGAGTGCCTCCTCTGATTCATTTGATTTGAACAGAACATTTCCACTTTGAATATATGTTTTTACATCGCTAACTCCAATAGATTCAAAGGTTCGTTTCAAATCTGCCATCTTTATTACATTTTTTCCTCCTACATTAATCCCCCTTAACAAGGCTATATAAACAATCATATTATAAACTCTCCTTTATATATCTATAATTCTTCACTTAAATATTTTATTGGCACATAATCAGTTAACCACACTTTATTTTCAGATAAATAGAATTTGTACCCATCCTTATACATTTGATCACTATCAATTCTAAAAATAACTAATTCGCCATGTCTCTTACCTACTTTTGTTGCTGTTTCAACACCTGATGATAAATGAACATATTGTCTATTTTGCTTCTTTATGCCTTCTTTACATATACTTTCGCTAAACCTTGTTGCTGTTCCATGATACAATACCTTTGGTGGCTCTATAGGTTGTAATTCAAGATTCACAGCAATTGAATGTCCTTGATTTGCTTTAATTTTACTTTTATCCTCATTAAAGGAATACCTTTGTTTATTATCTTCAGCTACAATTCTTTCAATATCTGAAATTGTTACTTTATATCCTTTTAAATTCAATCCTTTAATTAAATCTGATGTCTTAATATATCCATATTCATCTAATTTCAATCCAATTTCTTCTGGTTTATGTCTTAATATAAGACTTATAAATTTACTAATACTCATATCTTCTTTTCTTATCATTATTTTAATCCCCTTTTATCTATCTAGTCTTGCTGTACAAAATAATATTCTACCTATAAATAAATATTTCTTCATATTATTGATTATACTTTCTTTAATTATAACTATATTTTACCATAATTAATGCAATTTTTAATTCCAGCTATAAAAAAATTACAATTCTCTAAATAATAAAAAACATAGATGGTTTTACTTTAATATAATCCACCTATGTTTTTACTGTTTATTTTAACACTTATGAAAAATTAATATTTGAATTTTCTACTAATCTCGGAAACAACTTCAAAGCATTTTTATAATAAATATCTTGACGTAATTCATCAGTAAGTATATAAGTTTTATCTAATTCTTCTGCAAGCATAATACATCCAACTTCTAGAGTATATGGATAATCACTTCCATAGAACAAATGACTATGATCTGCAATTTCTAAGAGAGTTTCTAATTGCCTTGGAATACACATTCCTGCAATATCATAATACAATTTTTTTAATTCTCCATATACATCTATCTTTTCTTTACCCTCTAATAAGTAAGCCTTTTTAAAAAAGGCATCAAGTCTATCACAAAGTATTGGTAAAAATGCACCTGCATGAGGAATAACAAACTTAATATTGTTAAAACGTCTTATAGTTCCCTTTGATATCATATTTGTTACAGTACGCGTTGTATCAAATAAAAATTCCATTGCTGGTATAGGCAATTCTTCATTTACATTTTGAGGAACAGAGCTAGGTTTATTGGGATGAAGAATAACTACTGCCTTACGATTATTTAGTTCCTCTAATATAGGATCCAAACATGGATCTCCTAAATATACACCTTGCGTATTTGTTGGAAATGCAACACCATCTGCTTTTAGTACATCAAATGCATAGTTGATTTCTTCTATACTATCTTTTACATTAGGTAGAGGAAGAGATGCTATAAGTCCAAATTTATTAGGATACTTTTCTACAGCTTCGGCTCCTTCCTCATTAGCTTGCCTTGCAACTCTTTTAGCAACTTCTGGATCTCCAAAATTTAAATGAGGAGAAGATAAGCTTAACATTGTTGTAGTAATACCTAAATATTCCATCATTTTTAAATGACTTTCAACATCCCATTCTGGTATTGGGAAGCCATCTGGCTCCCCTTCTACTTCAAATTCTAGTAGTCTCCTATATGCTCTAGGAATATAATGAACATGCATATCTATTTTTTGAAGTTTATTTCCTTTATAATTTTTCATCATATTATCAATTTTATATCCTAATATCATGTCTTTAATTATATTCGCCATAATTCTTTTCCTTTCACATTGTTAAATTAAAATATTAAATACTACTTTTTCCAGAACATCAATGCTTTAAAATTTATTTTATCAAACTTTGATTTAATATCTATTGGTTTTTCTTCTAACTTTGTGTTAACAAGTGAATATACCACTGGAACAACTACAAATGTAAGGAAAGTTGCTGATCCAAGTCCAAATATTATGGTTACAGACATAGGCCCAAATAATGCACTGTGAGAAAATGCAAGAGGGATAAGCCCTGTAATTGTTGCTGTTGAACTTAATATTATAGGTCTAAATCTTTGACTTACAGCATGCAAACATGCTTCATCTATTGAAAGTCCTTCATTTCTTCCTTCAATTATATATTCCACAAGCAAAATACCGTTTCTTATAACTACTCCAATTAAACTTATTATTCCCATTACAGCAGTTAAAGATAGTTGCATATTAAATATTCGAAGCCCTACTGTCACTCCTATTAACGATAGTGGAAGTGCACACATTATTATAAGTGGCTGCAAGAAAGATTTAAATTGAACAAATAAAATCACATAAATTATCAGTATACACATAGCTGCAGCTATACCAAGACTTGTGAAGTTTTTGTCTATTTGATATTTCTCACCATCATAAATAACATTTATACCATCTATATCCATCTTATTTACTTCCGGACTTAATGCATTTTCTACGTCAACAGCATTATATCCAGTTTTTATATCGCTATATACTGTTACAGTTTTATCTTTCTTATAATGTTTTATTTGGTCTATTTGTGAATCAAGACTTATAGTTGCTACTTCTGATAACAATACCTTGTTTTTTGCAAGGCTGGATTTCACTTGTAAATTTTTCAAATCTTCAACTGATGCTGCATTACTTTTAACTAGTATATCGTAATCACTTCCATTTTTTCTGTATACAGAAGCCCCATATCCTCTTATAGCAATGCTTATCTGCTTTTCTATATCAGATTTTAATAAACCATGCTGTACTGCCTTAGTACTATCTATATTTACTTTATATTGATAAGTCTTTTTCGCTGCATCATCTCTTACATTTGTAGTTCCTGGAATACCCTTTAATTTTTCTTGTATTTGATCTGAAGTTGCGTAAAGCTTATCTAAATCATCTCCTGTAAGTCTTATACGAACAGGTGCACCAGTTGGCATTGCTTGTTCTAATAGTTTTACTGTTGCAGTGCCTCCAGATATTTTACTGTCTATTTCACTTTGTAGATACTCAGCTAATTCTTGTCTTGTCTTGAACTTTTTGGTTTTATTTAAGTCTATATTCATCATAATTTGAGCTTTATCTTTTGCTGGTGCAAGAGGAGGTATAGTAATATAAAATTTAGGCACAGCACCACCTATGGCTGAAGTATAACTTGTAATATCTTCATCTGATTTTACTATATCCTCAACTTGTTTTACTAACTCACTTGTGCTGTCGATATTATCTACTTTTTCATTAGCAATGTCTATATAAAGAATGTCTTTATCTGCATAAGGAAAGAACTTCGTTCCTATTGAATTTAGCAAACCTATGGATACGGCAAACAAACATAAACATATTGTAATAATCTTTATTTTATTCTTAAGTCCGTAAGTTAAAAGTTTATGGAAAAACCTTTTGATTTTACTTTCCTTCTCAACTGCTTTACTTTTCTTAAAAAATATAGATGCCATAGCGGGAGTTACAAACAGTGCTGATAAGTAAGAACATGCAATACATATCATTACTACCTGAGGCAAAGTTCTTAAGAATTCTCCTGCTCCTCCAGGTATATTTAAAAGCGGTGCAAAAGCACCAATAATAATCAATGTAGATGTAAATACAGGCACAAATAATTTTTTAATACCATGAAAAGCGGCTTCATCTCCAGACATGCCTTCATCAATACCCACCTGCACAACATCGCCTATTACAATCGCATCATCTACTAATATTCCAAGAGCTATAATAAGTGCTGTGGTAGACATTTCCTGGACTTTAATACCAAGGAGATTCATAGCAATAAATGACATTGCTATAGATATAGGAATTACTGCTGATACTACCATCGCATTTCTAAATCCCATTCCTATTAGAACAGTTATAACTACAAGAATTACACCATCCCTGAGGTTCTCCATAAAGAAAGAAACTGATTCATCTACAGCCTTAGGCTGAAAAGTAACTTGCTCTATTTTCAAATCTGGTGGCAATTGTTTTTTTATCTCATCTAATTTTTTTGTAATGTCCTTACCTATTAAAACTATATTTTTATTATCTTGAAAGTAACCGGCAATTAATACGGAATTTTCTCCATTAGAAGTAAATTTATAATTTGAATCATCATCATATCCCATATAAACCTTAGCTATATCTTTAATCCTAATAGTTTGTCCAGTGTCAGTTGAAACATTTACCACTGTATCTTCTATATCCTTAAGAGATGTAAAGCTTCCAGGTGTCTGAACCTTTATTTTTCCAGTTTTTAAATCTAAATTTCCAGAAGGAATATCAATATTTTGAGCTTTTAATGCTCCACATATGTCTTCAAAAGAAATTGGATATTTATTTATCTTATTTAAATCCACTTCCACTTTTACCTGATTATCTTGTTTACCCTTTATATCAAATCTTGAAATACCACTAACATTGCTTAGCTGTTTCTTTATATCATCTGCATAATTTCCCAATTGTTCATAGGAATAATTATCGCCAGACACACTTAGAATCATACCAGCAGTTTCTGTAAGATTCGTATTTATATCACTATCTTGACATCCATCTGGGAGATCTGCTTTTAAATCTTTTACCTTATCTCTCATATCACGCCAAGCTTTCTCTTTATCACAATCATTAGTTAAGAAAACAACAACTATTGAAGCATTATTTACAGAGTAAGACTCACAATAATCATAACCATCTATCTCTTCAACTTTTTCTTCAACTTTTTTTGAAACTAAACTTTCTATATCACTAGGAGAACCTCCTGGATAAACTGTTGTAATCATTGCTGCTGGAGATGAAACATCTGGCATTTCCTGCTTAGGAACAATATAATAGCAATAACATCCACTTAAAATAGCTATAGTTATTAAAAATAATACTATTTTTTTATTTTTTATAGCCGCTTTAATCAATCCCATAATTCATCCCCCTTTACTCTGCTGAAACCTGATATCCAGCTTTTATATTTTTCATCCCTTCAGTTACGAGATTATCTCCAACCTTTAATCCATCTACACATACTTCATTTTCATTTGTATCTCCTAAAGTTACATTTTTTCTAACAGCACGTCCATCTTCCACAACATATACATAATCTTGTCCATCATTCAAAATACTGGTTATTGGAATCCATATCCCACTCTTTTCTCCATTTTCAATATATACCTTCACTGATTGACCTATATAGTATTTATTATTATCAATTGGATTTGAAATTTTAATTTCTGCACTGTAAGTTCCACTTTGTCTATCAGGTGCTTGAACCATATTTATAACTTCTCCATCAGCAGTAGCATTATCTATTTTAACCTCTGCTTTTGTTCCAACCTGTATCTTCTTAACATCATCGTCTGATAAACCTGCAGTAACAACTTGATCTTCACTTCTAATTAATACTACTGGATATCCAGCTTGTTGTAGTTCACCTTCCTTACAAAGAACATCTACTACATATCCATCCTCATCTGCTGTAAGTGATGCATCTTGAACCAAATTAACCTTTGAATCATAATTAGCCTTTGCAGCATTAACACCTGCCAATGCTGCTTGTTTATCCTCTTCTCTTGCTCCATTTTTAACTTGATTTAATGTTTCCTTAGCTGCATTTAACTGACTTTCACTACCGTCTAATTTTATCTTAATATCATTAACCTGCTGCTGTGTAGCCGCTTTTATTTGATATAAGTTAACAGTTTTATCATATAAGTCCTTGCAGTAATTATATTCATCCTGAGCATTTTTCACTGCTATTTCAGCCTTATTTATATCTTCAGCTTGAGCTCCATTTAACGCTTTATCGTATTGAGCCTGTGCTGCATCCATTTGGGCCTTTGCTGCATTTTCTGCTAAATTCAAATCACTCTTATCTAAATCAACAAGACTGTCTCCTTTTTTTACATGTTGTCCTTTTATAACATATATTTTTGAAATTTTAGCTGGACTTTTAAAAGAAAGCTTTCTTACTTCACTCCCACCAGTTATACCTTGATATTCCAAATTGACTGGGTGACTTTGATTTTGAAGCTCTGCAGTTTTTACTGGATATGTTTTTGCATCAGTTTTTGCATCAGTTTTCCCACTACATCCACTTAGTATTGTAAAATTAAAAAGTACCAAACAAATAGCTATTATCTTTTTATTCATATATCCTCCTTATATTAACCACATCATATGTACAAAATAATATTATTAAGTTTATTTCCACACATAATTTTTGCTTATTCAAAAAAATTTATTAGTTACCTAGTATCCATGGTGTTTGAATACTATCTCTTAAGTTATTATGAGCATAAACAAGTTTTCTTAAGGCAGTATCTAATTCTTCACTAGCTACAACTTGTTTATCATAATCATTTTGAAGCATTAATCCCATATCTACTTGTGCTTTTGCAAATCCAAGCTTTGTATTTGTTGAATTAACCTGCTCTTTTAAATTATCTATTTTATTTTCTATATCAAGTAATGTTGAATAATTTTGTTTTAATATATTTTTTAGATTCTTTTTCGTATCGTCTAACTTAACTTTTGCTTCATCATATTGATATTTTCCATCTAAATAACCTTCATAAGACTTGAGAGCATTATAGTATTTTAATTGATCTTTAGCATAAAGTAAGGAATCACACGCAAATTGTCCATAATTAAAATTAATATTCCCAGCCGCATCTCGTGAAAGATACTTTGTATCAGTCTGATTAGGCGCTGCTGCTGTTACTGCATCTTTATCAACATTTTCTTTTATTCCATCATCCTTTAAATTTTTAATATAGTCTTTAGTTAAATCTAATATTTTATTATCATATTCAAAATAAGCGCTAAGTTTAGAATCCACATAATCATCAACTGAATCATATATTTTGAATTTTGTATAATCAAGATCGTAATCAAGAGTATAATCATTTTTTAAATCTAAATCAGTTAGTACTTTAAAATAATCTTTTGCATCACTTAAGGAATTTTCCTTTGCTGTTATATCATCTTGTAATGATTTTAATTCAACTTCAGCATCAGTAACTTGATTTTCAGTTGCCATTCCTAAAGAAAGTTTTTCTTTTAAATAAACTAACTCATTCTTCTTCAGTTCCAAGTTTCTCTTAGCTTTATCTATGTCAATTTGCTTCAACAGCATATCATTATATTTATTTGTAATATCACTGGATATTTGATCCATCATGAAGTCCCTTGATTGTTTTGTCTGCTTTTCTTGCAATTCAAGTTTATCGTAAGGATAATCATATACATCACTAGAGTAATTATCTCCTGCTATTGATTTATTAAAATCAGTGCTTTTCTCTTGAAGATCTTCTTTATTTCGATAATATGTTATTTGTGTTGCCTTTAATGCAAATTTATCACTATTACTTATTGCTGCATTTATTGCATCAGGTAGTTTTAGAATTTTCTTATTTGCATCACCATGTATCCCTTGACTAATAGTTATGTTTTCTCCACCACTAGTATAATTTTTCATTTGTTTTGAGATATTTTTACTATCGGTAGATGTAGATTCAGCTGCAAATGCTGGTACAATACTGCTATTCATAATACTTACTACAATTCCAACAGCAATCAGATTTTTTAAATGTCGTCTCATTAATATCCACCTCTTCATTATTAAAATACTAAAAAAATGTTTTTTAATCTACACATGTATAAAAACTTTACAATTGTATAATAAATACTATATACTGTTATAAGAAGGTTATCAAGAAACAATAACTTTAATCTATACAGTTAGTCTACAGTCTTTAGTGATGTGTAGATTATTTCATAGGAGGGACTTTATGAATGATAATAAAACTCTTGATTTAAGAATTCGAAGAACACATAAACTATTATCTGAAGCCTTAATATCTTTACTTTCCGAACAAAGCTTTGACAATATTAACATTTCTGATATCTGTGATAAAGCTATGATTCACCGAACCACCTTTTATAAGCATTTTGAAGATAAATATCATCTACTTGACTCTTTGATTAGTGAATTGGTTGAAAACTTAGAAAAGAATAGTGCAGAGCAAACTCCAATTAACAATCCAAGGCAATACTATGTAAATTTATTTAAGCTTCTCTTAGAACATATGCAAGAGAATGTAAAGATGTATTCTGTTGGATTACTAAATAATGGTTTTGCAATGAAAGTACTTCAAAAATCAGTAGGCGAACGTACAAAAGCAAAATTGGTAAGTAATGAAGCTACTGGCGTAGTATTTTCAATTCCCACACCAATTCTTTCAGAATTTTATTCCTCCGCAATGGTTAGTTTAGCTATTTGGTGGCTTGAAAATAATATGCCTCTCAGCATTGAAGAAATGGTAAAATATGGCGATATGATGATTAATAGACTAGACATACACGAAGAATAGATTGAATTATTTACATATAAAACATAAAAAGATATTAATAAACTTAAGTCGAATACATTCTATGCTTGATATAAAACATCTTTATGCTGTTCTATATCTCACATATTGCATATTACTTGAAGTATATTAATATCTTTATTTATTGTCTTTCATCAACAATTCTTTATTTTTTTAAATTATTATATTATAAATTTTCATGTTTCTTTCTAAAGAAACTTAGATATATTATTTCTAGAATTCCAAGAGTATTAACAATTAATAAGACCATATACCATATTAATTGTTTATTGCGGGCAGAGTGCCAAAGAGCTATTCCTTTCCAAATAATTGACCAACATATTAATAACAAAAGCATTAGTTTATTTGAAGTTATAATTTGAATTATATTGTTCATTTTCATTACTCCAATCATAATTACTTATTTATTAATATGTCATTTATGCAATTAATTATTCATTTATAGTTAATTACCTAAATTAAGTTCGTTAGGAATTACAACCCACCCTATAGAATTGAAATTTGCATCCATTTCATGATTGTTACTTTTAGTAAATATAAAGCCTGTATTTATTCCTACTTCTTTTAACTTTGACAAAGAACGATCCAACATCCTTTTTTCAATTTCATTAACTCTATATTCATTATATATTGCAATATGATATATATATCCTCTAACGCCATCACTTCCACATAATAGAGCCCCTATTACTTTTCCATCCTTTGTACAAGCTACAGAACTAGAGTCTGGATTTTTCTTCAAATATATTATTAAATCACTTTTTGTAACAGAACTCTCTAAAAATGTTGTACCAAAAATATCATTCCACAATTTAAGTACTTGATCTATATCTGACTCTTTCATAGCTTTAACTACTATTGTATTATCCAATTACACCACCTACCCTGATTTAATTCTTTAGTAATTTATATTATAATATTACCACTGTATTGTTTTATTAGATACTCAATTTGATATATATTTTAGTTAATTTCTATTTAAAATTATTCAACAAAAAAGAGTTACAAGAAAATCTCGTAACCCTAAAAATAATATAAACTATCTTCTATTATTTTGTTGTTTTCTAGCTCTTCTACAATCTTGACATCTTACAGGTTCGTTATCGAATCCTTTTTCTTTGTAGAATTCTTGTTCTCCAGTTGTGAAAACAAATTCATTTCCACAATCTTTACATACTAAAGTTTTATCTTCCATGTTAAATTCCTCCTTTTAAATTAAAGATTAATATCGACTCATATAATTCTCTAAAAGGAGAAATGCATAATATCTATAAAAAACCTTTTTTCTTACAAGAATAATATAAACTATCTTCTATTATTTTGTTGTTTTCTAGCTCTTCTACAATCTGGACATCTTACAGGTTCGTTATCGAATCCTTTTTCCTTGTAGAATTCTTGTTCTCCAGTTGTGAAAACAAATTCATTTCCACAATCTTTACATACTAAAGTTTTATCTTCCATGTTAAATTCCTCCTTTTAAATTAAAGATTAATATCGACTCATATAATTCTCTAAAAGGAGAAATGCATAATATCTATAAAAAACCTTTTTTCTTACAAGGATTATTATAACAGCATTTTTTTTAAAAAGCAATACTTTATTTTTATTTTTATAAACACATATATTCACCAACATTCATAATGAATCATATCTTCAAGCTTTTTTCTTGGACGAGCTTTAGGCTTTTCATTTGGGTAACCAACTGTTATAACACCAACTACATACTTATCAGTAGGGATATTTAAGACTGGTCTAATTTCTTCTTGTGTAAATTCTGCGACCCAGCAAACTCCCAATCCCAAATTATTAGCTTCTAATAACATATAACCCACTGAAATTGATGTATCTCTAATTATTCTTTTTAGTTCATCCTGTGGGCTATTATCATCTAAATAAACTTCTTCTTTTGTCCTACAACGTATATCTGCAACACATACAATGAATACTGGAGCTGTTAACATCCACTTTTGATTATGAGAAGCCTCTACAACTTTTTGTCTCATTTTTTCAGATTTTACTATTATATAATTCCATGGCTGAGTATTATTACCCGATGGCGCAAGTCTAGCACTTTCAAGTAATTCTTTTATTTGATTGTCCTCCACTGGTTTATCACTATACTTTCTAATACTCCTACGCATTTCAATTTCTTTAATCATCTATTTCATACCTCACTTCACGATATTTATTATTTACATAATTTATTTTCAAGCTAAATTCACTACATTATTCTCCATATGAATCACCTATTGCTATATTTAATTTCGAGTATTTATATAATTAAAGCTAATATTTCTAATCAATTATAACATAAATTGTAAGCATTTCATTATTCAGTTCTTGAATAATGCAACATTCATAAAATATGTTATAATTAAGGAGTAAATTACAGTTAGAAGAAAGGGTGAACTTGATGAGTGGATTCGACTCTAATTTTTAGTAATTAAAAAAATTGAGGAGAATAGTATGATTAAAAATTTTAATTTAAGTAAATTAGACTCAGTAATGAAAATTTGGCTTGACACTAATATAGATGCCCATAATTTTATAAAGAATGAATACTGGATTAATAATTATAATTTAGTTAAAGAAATGCTACCTTTAGCTGATATTTATATATTTGAAGAAAATAATATTATAAAAGGATTTATAGGAGTTATGGAAGAAAATTATATAGCTGGCCTTTTTGTAAAAAATGAATATCAAAGAGAAGGCATAGGTAAAAAGTTACTAGATTATTGTAAATCCAAATATTTAGTTCTTAAATTAGATGTGTTTATTAAAAACAAAAATGCAGTGAATTTTTATTATAAAAATGGTTTTAAAGTTTTAGATGAACATTTTAGTGAAGAAACAAAAGAGATTGAATACACTATGATATTTAACAAGAACTAACTGAATCCATATAGATATCCAAAGCAAGAATTAGACTTATACGAAACTTACCGAAATCCAATACATTTGTCTTCTACAGGACTAGTGAAATTTTCGCTGGAAGGTTCTAAATATGGGCTTGTCGTCATTCCAGCGTGTTCTAGATGTAAAATCCCCAAGGAGAAAGTTCATGTTTCCAAATATAAAATTTGGACATTCACTTTTTGACAAGCTGAAATGAAACAAGCCCCCATTAAGAACCTTCATCAGCTCAATTTCACATGCCTGCTCCAGAAAAATGTATCGTATTTCTAGTGTAGGGTTACGATTATAATTTCTCAAGAGTGTATGCATATTCCATTTATAAGTTTGATTATTAAATTGGATATCTATAACAAAATAGATGCTTAATAAGACACCGAATTTCGCAAAAGAAATTCGGTGTTTTTTGCATACTAATTTACTAGACTGTATCAATATTTATTTAATAAATCTTGCCATATCTGAAGTATCTCGCAGATAGTCCATCTAATGTTTTATCTTACCTAAGTCATCAATAAATATAAAACAACAACCTATATCTAAATATTTCTAAATTATTAAGAAACACTCTTAATTTTACATATATATTAAATTAAAATTAAGATTTATTGTTAATAATTGTTTATTTTTATAAACTAATACATAATTAATCTAGATATTAGTATTACATTTTTTAACAAGGAGATTCAAATGAATAAGTTTTTAATTAACAAAAAACTTTTAAAACAATTAGATATAACCATGCTCGTAACAGCTATTCTCATTACTATTTTTGGAATCATAAATATTTATAGTGTAACATATTCAGTTTCTGGTACACATTATGGTGAGCTTCAAATATTTTGGTTAATTCTTGGACTAGTAGTAGTATATTTCATTCTAATATTTGACTATAATACTCTAGGAAAATATTCAAGCATAATTTATTGGTCCGGGATAGCTCTGCTATTATATAACGATGTTACTAGCAAAGCAGTAAAAGGTGCTTCATCATGGATAAGAATTGGAAATAGAGCAATAGAACCAGGTGAATTTGTAAAATTTGGACTAATTTTAATATTAGCAAAAAAATTAGATGACATGGAGGGAAATATAAATAAACCTAAAAACTTTGTTATTTTATCTTTCTATGCTTTTATTCCGATGTTTTTAATACTTATTCAACCAAATTTAGGGATGACTCTTATTTGCTTTTTTATTACACTAGGAATATATTTTATTTCTGATTTAGATCTAAAAATTCTTGCTATTGGTTTTGCAGCTGTAATTCCACTAAGTCTTATAATATGGTTTAGTAATATCTTAAAAGCATATCAAAAGCAAAGAATACTTGTATTTTTAAATCCAGAATCCTATCAACAAGATTCAGGTTTTCAATTGATGCAATCCATAATTGGCATAGGTTCTGGTGGATTATTGGGTGCTGGCTTTCTAAAGGGAGTTCGTGCTTCTAGTGGCTTTATCCCCGAGGTTCATACTGACTTTATATTTGCTGTAGTTGGAGAAGAATGGGGGCTAATAGGTGCTATTTTTCTAATAGCCTTATACAGTATATTAATTTATAAAATGATTAAATTAGCAAAAGAAGCTAAAGATATTCTTGGTCGTCTTATTTGTGTTGGTACAGCTTCTGGTTTCCTATTTTCAATATTTCAAAATATTGGTATGACTATTGGAATTATGCCTGTTGCAGGTATTACACTTCCATTTATGAGTTATGGTGGAAGTTCAATCCTTGTAAATTTTATGTCTCTAGGTCTAGTATTGAATGTTAGTATGAGAAAAAACAAACTCAGTTTTTATTAAATAAAATATTAATATATGCACAGATAAGTTGCGCAATCTTTAACCAACAAGTATCAATATTTATTTAGTCATTCTTGTGATATGTGTAGTATATCATAAATAGTTCCATCTAGTGCTTTTATCTTACTTAAATCGTCAATAAAGAAAAATACATGGTATTTCCACTTATCAGGATTATAAATAACCACAAATTCTGTTTCCTCAATGTTTGGTATATGCTCCATTATTTTATCTTTAAAATTATTAAGACTTTCTTGTGGCTTTATTTCTCTAATTATTTCAAATAAATATTTACAATCTTTAATTCTAAATGTTGTAGTATCAATTAATGGTATTCCTACATTTACTTTCTGCCATCCAAATGAAGATATTATTTTATCATAAAAACCACTAAACAAAAACTTATTTAATCCATTACTATCTTTCCATATATATAAAGGACAGTAGCTATTTTGCAAATTATTATTTTTTCCTTTTTCTGTTGTTAGATAAAGTTTAAATTTTAAATCCTCAAAACCATCTGTTTTATACCCATTATTTTTCACTCTATCCCTTATTATTCTCATATTATAATCACTAGGTAATCCAATCTTATATTGAGTTGCTATCATTGGATTTCAGCCTCCTTTTTACTCTCTATTTTATTCTCAATTCATTTATTTTTCTTTACAATTACAGTTTAACTCCCCATATAAAAATTGTATAATACTTATAAATAATCTTTAATATCACTAATAATGATAGCAAATATAAATTAATTATAATGAAAGGTTTCTGTATTATGGAAATTAATGATTTAAGAATATTTCAGACAGTTGCTTATGAGAAATCCATATCAAAAGCTGCTTTAAAACTTGGTTATGCTCAATCAAATATTACTATGAGAATTAAATTGCTTGAAAATAACTTGAACACTACTTTGTTCATTAGAAATAATAAAGGTACTATAATTACATCTAATGGAGAGAAACTGCTTAAATATGCAGATAAAATTCTAGAATTAATAGATGAAGTTAATGAAGAATTTATTCCTACTAAAATTATTTCTAATATAAAAATAGGCGCTACTCAGACTATTTCTGCATCTATATTACCTAAAATCTTTTCTTTATTTTATGAGAAAAATCCAGAAATTTCTCTAACTTTGAAAACAGAAACTCAAAAAAATCTAGTTGATATGATCCAAAAAGCTGAGTTAGATGGAGCTTTTTTATCTGGTGAAATCTCACCATCCAAAGTAAAAAAAATTTTTACTTTCAAAGAAAAGCTTGCACTAGTATCTTCTGTACCCATTACTAATGTAAATCATTTAACGTCTCCAATAATAATAAATTCAGATAAAAATTGCCCTTATCGCAAGCTCCTACAAAAATGGTTACTTTATAATAATTCTAAACCAGCCCATATTATTGAATTTGATTCATTAGAATCTATTCTTAGAGGTATAACTGACGGACTTGGCATATCTCTTTTACCTAAAAGTATTTTGCCTAACAATAATAAATTCTTTATTTATGATTTGAAAGATGAATTTTCTGAATTAGAAGTTAAATTTATAGCCAATAAAAATTCACAAATAAATCCTTTACTTAATGACTTTATCAATCTAGTAAATAGTTATATTTCTAACTCTTATTGATTATTTTAATATAAATTATTAAGATTAAAAGTATTTTTAACTCACATAATAAAAAAGGAGCCCCTCTTCTGCCTAGTTCTGGGGCTCCTCATTATAATAATTAAAATTTTAAATATTCAGTAACAAAATCTGTAAAAAGAATACCATCTAAATGATCTATTTCATGGCAAAAACATTTTGCTAAATCTCCTGTACCAGTTAATGTTATTTCTTCACCTTTTTCATTAAGCGCCTGTACTTTTACTGTTTTTGGTCTTAATAATTTTCCAAATACATTAGGATTACTCAAACATCCCTCAATAACTTCTTGACTCCCTTCCTTACTAATTATCTTGGGATTAACTAATTTTATTAGTCCTTCTCCCATATCTATAACAACTAATCTTTTTAGTATACCTATTTGTGGTGCTGCTAATCCCCCACCATTTTCTTCATTATACATAGTTTCAGCCATATCATTTAGAAGCTGTCTTATCTTTTCATCTACCACCTCAACTTCTCTGCTTTTCTTTCTTAATACTTCATCACCAAAAAGTCTAATTTGCCTTAATGCCATTTATATTGCCCTCCTGCTTAACTCTGCTCTTGATTTTCTTTCACTTTGTTCAAAAAGAAACACCTCTTCTATTGAGCAGTGAAACACTCGTGAAATGTCGTAAGCTAACCATATAGATGGTTCATATTTTTCTGTTTCAATAGAATTTATTGCTTGTCTCGATACTCCTACAAGTTCTCCCAACTGTTCCTGTGTTAATCCAACAGCTTCACGATATTCTTTTAATTTATTTTTCATTAACAATCACTCCTGTAATGTTTACATTACACAAATTATATTCAACTTAAATTTTAATGTCAAGTTAACATTACATTTAACATGTTTTTATCTTACATCAATTTAACAATTTATACTCCTCCATAGCTGTGTGTAAACGTAAAATTATGATAAAATAGTATATATATACATTATAAAAATAGGGAGGGGAAAATAATATGTTACTTAGAAAAGCACCATGTCATGAAGCAGAATGTATTATTAAAAATGTTGAAGATAGATTAAGTGGTAAGGATAGTGATAAACCAATAATAGATTATCCAATTCATAAGACTATTTTTTCTCATTTTGATAGACTTTTAGATGGAGAGAAGAAAATGTCAGTTAGTGCTAAGAAAATGTTAGAACATACTTCTTCACTAAGCGACTTTGACGTCAAAACAAGCTACTCTTCTAATAAGTTAATTGACTTTGCAAAAGATATGTCTATTGTGAGTGAATCTAATCTTGCAGTAGTTGAAGAAATCACAGCAAATATGAATCAAGTTAATAATTCTATCAATATTACATCAGATACAATGAATCAGTTATCAGAATCTTCAAAGGCTTTAGTCGAAAAAAATGATGAAGGTATGCATGAACTAAAGGAAATTAAAATCTTAAAAGAAAATGTTGTTGAAGATATGAATAATTTAAGTGAACAGATTAAAAATTTAGTTCAAATGGTAGCAAAAGTTAATGAAATAGTTGATGGTGTAGAAGAAATAGCAGAACAAACAAACCTCCTAGCTTTAAATGCATCAATTGAAGCTGCACGTGCTGGAGAAGCTGGAAAGGGTTTTGCTGTTGTTGCTGAGGAAATTGGAAAACTTGCAGATAATACAAAAACAAATTTAAGCGATATGAGAATTTTTGTTAACAATATACACGTTGCAGCTACAAATGGTAGAGATAGTATGGAGCATACAATTACTTCTACTATGAACATGAATTCAAAATTAGATGGAATTAATGATACCATTATTGAAAATGTATCACTATTAAAAGAAACAATTAATGATGTTCATCAGTTGTCAGAATCTATGGAAGAAATACGAGAGGCAACTAAACAAATAAATGTTGCAATGGACTCTTCAGCTAAAGATGCAGAAAGATTAAATTATATGACACAAGAAATTCATACTGATGCCGTTGAAAGTGCTGAAAATGCTAAACAAATATCAATGATTGATACTGAACTAAGCGAAATAGTTAAAGAAATGATATCCTCCTTAAACTGTGGAATAAATGCGCTCTCAAACAATGAACTTGTAAATGCTTTAGTAAAAGCAAAAGAAGCTCATAACAAATGGATGGGGAATTTAGGAAAAATCTTAGCCGAGATGAAAATTTATCCAATACAAACAAATTCAAAAAAATGTGCTTTTGGCCATTTCTATAATTCTATTAATATTTCTCACCCAGATGTTGCACCATATTGGGTGGCTATTGATAATATACATCATGAATTACATAACACTGGGACTAAAGTTATTGATGCTATAAAAAGACATGACAAAGAACATGCTACTGACTTATATTCTCAAGCTGAAAAATTATCAAAAGAAATTTTTACGTACATAGATACTATTATCGAAGAAATTCAAAAGAAATCTAAATTAGGAATAGAAATATTAAAAGAGGCAAAATAAACATAGATTTACACTCAAACCATTCTCTAACTTATATGTATCTAATCATAAATATTTATTCTAATATAAACGCAGCATTATATAGTATAGCTGTATAATGCTACTTTTATTTATATTGAAAAAGTTTAAGTTATCTTCAATTTTATAATATTCTAATTTTTTAATACTCATAAGTAACGATATGTTCTATTTCACTTTTAATATTTTTTAATTTTTCTCTAAAAAACACAGGATATGCTCTATAATTCTCCAAATCTTTGATAGGTAGCCAGTACATATTTTCTTTAACACCTTGAGTATAGCTATCACTATTTAATTCACGTGTTCCTCTTGATTTCATAAGGTAATAGAAAGCTATCTCATGACACGTTTTTCCTGATAAGCTACCATCACCAATAAAGAAATTTTCATGGATGAAAGCTAATCTTTCAATTTCATATTGAATCCCAGTCTCTTCAAACACTTCTCGCTTTACAGCTTCTTCTGCAGATTCTCCTATATGAACTCCGCCACCAATAGAATAATAATAGCTCTCTCTTTCATTACCCGCAAATAAAACATACCCATTTTCAATTATTATTGCTGCAGCACGATATCGAAACCATTTATTTTCTCTTGTAAAACAACAATCATATTCCATACTTTTAATACCTCTATTAATTTTAATTCTATCATTTTATATTCTTTTTCATATAATATCGTTTATGATTATAAGGACATTCATTTAATACTCCGAAAACTTCATATCCTTGCTTTAGATAGAAATCTTTAGCTTGAAAATCAAATGTGTCCAAATGAATTAACTTGCATCCTTGACCTATTGCTATTTGCTCGACTTCATTTAAAAGTCTAGCACCAATTCCCTCTTTCCTAAAAGTTTCGTCAACCCACAAAGAATCTATATAGAGGCAATTCCAGCAATACATTTTGCTATTTATTCCTGCAATAATTTCACTATCATTATTCTTGATAATTCTATTTATGCATACAAAAGCTTGCTGCTGAGTTTGAGGAACTTTAGATAAATTATAATTCACCAAATTTTCTACAACTAATTCTGCTTCATTTTCATTACTTTCTTCTATAATATAATTATTCATAATTGTGACTCCTCGTAAAATAAGATCCTAGTCAGTTAAGTGAAGACTATATACTGATTTACTTTTTATTATACTTTTCTATAAAAATAGTTAAAAGAGCCACTCTTAGCAAACATTAACTGTTTAGTGGTATTATCTTACTTTTTATTTAAGATATAAATCATTTATCTTTCATAATATTTATTATATTATATCCATCACTTGAACATCCACCATATCCATACCACCAGCTTGGATAAATAATTGGAATTGCTGTAAAAATAAACTGCCATATATGATGATACCTTGAAAATGAAATTAAAATTTTTAATTGTTCAGATTTATCTCTAACAATGATTCAAAAAACAACTTAGGTTGATCTAACATGGTCATATGACCTACATTAGGTATTACATACAATTTCTTATCTGGTGCATTAATACTTTCAAAATATTTTTCTGCAAGAACATGTGGAGTTTGCCAATCATTTTCTCCTAAAATATAATAAATTGGTACTTTGTACTCTGCCGATTCAGATCTTATATCAAATTTTCTCCAATATTCTATTATTTCTTTATTGACCTTATCTATTTTTAGTAATGAAAAAATATCTGCTAACTTAAATATTGGACTTCTAATTAATTCAATGACTGCAGATAAATTGAAGTTAACTGCTAGATTATATTTTCCCTGAATTTCACGTAATTTTTCAGATTTCTTCTTAAATTCAATACCAGATAATCCAACTGGATAATCACCTAAGCCTTCAAGTATTTTTAATGATTTTTTATCATTAGCCTGGAACGCCAATTCTCTAACCTTTTCATAACCCAAACGCTCATTATCAAACATATTTATAACCTGACCAACCCCAATATAGTAAGCAACTTCTTCTGGATATTTTTTAATAAATACACTTCCTAGAATAGTTCCCCATGAATGCCCCATTAATATAATTTTTTCTTTATTATATTTTTTCTTTAAATATTGAATTATTTCAAATAAATCCTTTAACAATAAATCCATCGTTGGATATTTATCTGGATTCTTAATTAAAGTTTTTCCAGCGCCACATTGATCCCAATGTACCACTGTAAAGATTTCTTCCCACTTTTCTTGAAACATATGTGAAAGTGAAGATTCTGCAAAACCTGGTCCTCCGTGTAAAAATAACATCACTTGATTATCAGCTTTTTTACCAGCATGAAATAAATATTGGTTTATGCCATTAATGTGTATATATTCCTCAAAATAAATTACTCTGCAATTTTTATTTTTCATAACTCAAATTCTCCTTCTTTATTGCAAGAGCATTAGTCTTTTTTACACGCGAACTTATCTAGAAAATCTTTTTATAATCAAGAAATTTTCAAAATAATTATCTTGAATTTCTCATTTCAGAAAAGTTAGCTAATATTAATTTTAAATCGTCTTCCAAATCAACATTAGGAATTTGAACATTTTCTTCAAATCCATCCATTTCAACACCATCAAAACTATATAATTTAATCAATAACTTCCAAAGAGTTTCTATTTCTTCCCTAGTAAAATCTTTAAAAATTTCTACCATGAAATTAACTCCAGCATCTTTTCCACATTTAATCATAGCCTCAATGCCTTGTTCAGTTAAACAAATGTTAACCGCTCTTTTATCTTTTTTGCTTGGCATAATAGTTATAAAGCTTTTCTTTTGAAGACTTTTAATTAATTGAGTTACATTTTGTTTAGTAGTTCCGAGCTTTTTAGCCACGTTTATTAGAGTAGTTTCATCTTTAGGCAAATGAAGTACTGCAAGCATTGTCATATACTGCCTTGATGTTAATGGAGCACAATATTGATCCCCTAAAATTTGAAGTTTATTTGAAACTGAAAAAAGACTTGAAAATGCTTGTTGCATTATGTGTAATAAATAAAATTCTTTTTCATAATCCATTCTGTGAATCTCCTTTGTAAAGCATAAATTATAATCTATAGACAATGGTTTTAGTCAATACATTGTCTATAGATTATATAACTTTACTCAGGAAATATCAATAACACAAAAATCCTTGTAGTATAATTACGGCTCCATAAAAAATTCAATTGTTCTTTGCCAGGATTTATACTGACCTTCTGCATTACCTTCTATAGTTCCTCCTGAAGAAAATACTCCTCCCATCATGTTCATAGCTAATGTTTCACTTATTGGAATAATATACGGAACTGGCATTGGATGTCCCATTCCATCACATGTTAACAGTTCTACTTTATGTTTGTAGTTATTCTTTTTTAGATTATCTTGTATAACCAAACAACCATCATAACTATTCCATATATTATCTTCTTTTCCTGCGATCAAAAGGAGATCAGCTTCTGAATTCTCTATTTTTATTCTTGCTTCCTCTTTATTTGTTGCTTTTTCAATGCTTTTTTTATAGGAACTAGCAAATCCAAAGGCCACTCCATTTTCTATAGCCTTCTTTTGATCTTCCAAAAAAATATTATTATCAATTTCTATAAACGGAATTGATTTATGCTTAAATGACCATGAGGAAACCATCTTTTCACAATTCATTCCATTTAGTGCTTGAAAGCAATATGCATGAGGTTCTACTGCAACCACTTTTTTTATTTGCTTGTATCTTGATGCAAGCAATAATGCTAATTCTCCACCTTTAGAGGTTCCATGTATAAATATCTCTTTTGAACTTACAATTTTATTACTTTCAATCCATTTAAATATTTTTTTAAAATATTCTAATGGCACTTCTTCTAACTTCTTTGGTAATCCTTCTGTAGCAAAATAAGGAACCATAAGAACATTAATTCCTCTCGTTGCAAGTGGTGCTGCCATAAGTTTTATTGCATTCATATTTCCATCTGATCCACCTAGCATCAAGATTAATTTATTATTAGAATTTTCTTTATAAAATAATTCTCCATTAAACTCTTCTTCACATATATTCTTAACAATAACATCATCTGTTTTAAAAATCCTCTTTAATTCAAGTTCCTTTTTTTCATCAGAAGTTTCAAATATCATATGCATTATCATTGGTTTATCAATAGAGATATTTTCAGCAATATTTTTTCCTACAGTTCTTGTTTTTTTCAATGAATAAATCAAGCCCATACTATCTTTAGCTTTATAAGTGCCTTCTATAGGTTCAATTAAATCTAAATCCACTTCTCCTTTTTCATTGGATATAAATACACCATAAGAGGAATATTCCTCTCCTGAGCACCATGGCAATTCTGCCTTCAAAGTAATTTTCACTTTACTATTAGGCATTAACTCTAATACCTTTATGTCTATTTTTTCAGTTATAAGTGCTTCTATATTTGATATTTCTATTTTCATAATATATTCTCCTCGCAAAATTATTTTTTAAGTAAAAGACTTTATTTCACAGGATGACTTACCACGTTCGTAAGTTTTTGACAATATATTGACTATTTGATTATAATACCAAAATCTTATATAGTCAATATATTGACCATATCTACATTTCTTATTTTCCCATAAAAATGCTTCTATAAAAAAAGCGCCAACTCCCTTAGTTGGCACTTTTAGAATTATATTAAACTATTTTATTTTAAACTATAGATACAATGTTTTTTAAGACGATTATTATATTTCAGATTTACATGTAATTAAGTTAGTATAATTAATTGCCCATTCACACAAATCTGTTAAAACGGGTAGAAGGCTCAATCCATAATCTGTAAGTGAATATTCCACCTTAGGAGGAACCTGATTATAAATAACTCTATTTATTAACTTACTTTCTTCTAAAGCTCTAAGCTGTTGAGTTAGCATTTTTTGTGTAATATTAGGTAACCTTCTTTTTAATTCATTAAAACGCATAGTTTTTTTCCCTAATTCCCAAATAATTATTGGTTTCCATTTACCTCCAATGATATCTAATGTTAATTCCATAGAACAATTATATTGAGTACCTTTAAATTCCATCATTTATATTCCCCCGTATATGTTTAACCACTCCCTATAGTATACAAATGGTAACCACGTTCCTAAAAAGTGCGTACTTGTTAATATTGATATAATCATATAAATTGTATTATATCACAAGATCTTGAATATGATAAAAATATTGTTAAATAATTAGGAGTGAAATTCAATGAATTTAATTAATGTAAACCAATCTAAATGTATTAAATGTGGGCTTTGTACAAATGTATGCCCATCAAGTGTTTTATCAATGGACAAAACCGGACCTAAGGTCATAAATGATAACAATTGTATAGCTTGTGGACAATGTGTTGCTGTATGTCCAAACGAGGCACTTGATAATATAAAATCACCAATATCAAAGCAAACTGATATTGAGACTTTTCCAGTTATAAATTCAAAAACTGCTGAATATTTTCTTAGATCAAGGCGTTCAATAAGAGGTTATAAAAACATCTCTGTACCTAAGGAAAAATTATTAGAATTAGTAAATATTGCACACTATGCACCTACTGCAAGTAACAGTCAATGTATTTCTTATATTATCGTTGAAAATAAGAATATATTAGAAAAAGCTTCTAAAATTATAGTTGAATGGATGGAAGAACAATTAAAATCCCCTTCTCCTCATTGGAGTTTCTCAAGGCATATAAAAAATTATACAGTAGATGGAATTGACTCAATCTTAAGAAATGCCCCTCATCTAATAATTGCAACTGCTCCAAAGAACTTTAAGAATGGACGAGAAAACACTATTTCAGAACTCACCTATGCTGAACTCTATGCAACTACTATAGGCTTAGGTTCCTGCTGGGCTGGCTTGTTTGAATTTTGCGCATTTTCTAGCTATCCTCCACTAATTTCTCTATTTAATATCCCTGAAGACAAAGTTATTACTGGCGCTATTATGGTTGGATATCCAAAATATAAATATAAACGACTAGTTGAAAGAAACTCTTCGGATGTTGAATTTATTGATTAATAATCTTGTTATAAATGCATAAAAATATCCAGTAATAATCCTAATAAAAGTAGGGCTATTACTGGGTATTTTTAAAAGATATTTATCTATATATACTTCTCATTTTATGTGTTGCAATATCTGCATATCTCGTAGGTATTGGTATATGGCTATCTTTTCTTACTAATTTATTTATAATCCTAGTTGTTGTTTCTAAATCTATGTAATTACCAATTGATATAAAAATTGGCTTTACATCCTTGCAGGTTCTTAATGCACGTCCATAAACTTCACCATCAATGACGATATCTGTAAATGCACCTTGTTCATTTTCTGGCATAACAAAATCGACATCTTCGATCTTATAATAATTTTTTGCAACACCAATCGTTGGCTTATTTAAATAAAAAGACGCATGTGTTGCTATCCCCATATGTCTTGGATGCAAATATCCATTTCCATCAAAAACGTATAAGTCAGGTTTAACACTTAATTTTTCATTGCATTCCATAACAAGTGGTAATTCTCTGAAGGCTAAATAACCAGAAATATATGGGAAGTTAATTTCTCCTACACAATTAACTTCTTCTACTATCTCTCCTGTTGCGTAATCCAGTACAACTATGCAGCAAACCGCTTTTTCTACAGCATCTTTCCAATATGCCAAATCAACTCCTGCGATATAACGAATATCCTCTAACTCAAAGGTATTATTTTTAACAATTTTAGCTTTTAAATTAGCTTGAATTTCTCTACATTTTTCTTCTGAAACAAATTTAAAATCAGTATTCTCCATTTCTCCCACTCCCATTAATGCTTAAAACGTTATCCATCTCTATTAAAGCCATCTAATAAATATTATGTAAATATAAGTAAACATTTTTACATACATTTCTTTTACAGTAACCTATTGTTTCCTTTGATTTAAAGTTTTCGCAATTCTATTATACCAAAAGGAATGGTTTTTGTTTTATTTATTGAAAATAAATGCTTTCACACCGATTTTTATCTGCGAAAGTTAATTATATAAGAACTTTAATGCCAGCTAAACTCTTATTATTTTAAAAGCTTTTGCTGGCATTAAAGTTTTATTTTATATTAATTTTCCCCGACAACTGAAACTTTTGCATTATTAAACTTAGGATTTTCAATTTCATCTAACATTGCAATTGCATAATCAGCATAACTTATATAGCTTTCTCCTTTAGAATTCAATACTAATACATCTTTATTTATTTTATAAGAACCTGTTTTCTTTCCATTTGGATCAAAGAATCCTGCCGGGCAAATATATGTCCATTGAAATCCATTTGCCTTTTCCAAATTCTCATAATTTTTTAGCATTGCACTTGCAGTTGGTTTATAAGCTTCTGGGAAATCCGGTGTCTCAATAAGCTTTACTGTTTTTGCTTCATCAACATATAAACTTGCTGCTCCTCCTACATAAACTAGTCTTGTGTTTGGAGCACCCTTGAACACTTTAAATACAACTTTACCTGCTTCAATATGTAAATTGCTTTTTTCTGGTGGAGCACCAAATGCATTTACAACTACATCAAAGTCTTTTACATCTTCTGATTTTAAATCAAATACATCTTTTTCTATGATTTTAACACTTTTATTTTCAATTTTTGCTTTATTTCTAACAATAGCTGTTACTTCATGTCTTCTTTCAACAGCTTCTTTTAATATAAGGCTACCTGCTTTTCCGCTTGCTCCAATTATTCCTATTCTCATTTTAATTCCTCCTGTATAAATAAATTTTTATAATTATTTTGCTACTTGTAACTACTTTGTTTACTTGTAATCATTATAGTTACAGCCAAACAAATTGTCAAGCAAAATTTTTATGCTATAATACACTTATAATTATTTTGCTATTTACTAATGCTAAAAGTATATTAAGGAAGGTGACATAGTATGTCCATTAGTAGCCGATTTTCCGTTGGAATTCATATATTGACACTTATCGGAATGTATAAAGATGAAGCGCTCTCTTCAGAAAATATTGCTGGCAGTGTTAATACTAATCCAGTAGTAATAAGAAAAATTATAGGAATGCTAAAAAATGCCGGGTTGGTTAATGTAAAACCAGGCATTGCAGGAGCAGAACTTGCAAAAGAGCTTTCAGAAATAACATTATTGGATGTTTATAAAGCAGTTAATGTTGTACAAGAAAAAGAATTATTTAGCGTTCACGAACAACCAAATCCCGCTTGTTATGTCGGTCGTAATATCCAAAGCACAATAATACCAATCTTTTTCAAAGCTCAACATGCTTTGGAAGCAGAACTTGAAAGTGTAACTCTAAAAGATGTTATTGCAGGCATACAAGAAAAAGAAGATTTACCAGATAATTAGTTTAAAGCTCTATGATAAAACAGCAATCATTTTATCATAGAGCTTTAAAAACTAATAAATAATTTGAAATCCATACTATTATAGAATATCCTTTAATGTATTATCTAATTTATTCATTAAACATTTAAACCAATACGTATATAGTTCTGGTTTATTAGAAATATCATTTTTAATTTCACTAATATCTGCCCATTTATAAGCATCAACTTCATCCTCATTTGCAATTATTTCTCCATCGTATTTCCCAATAAATACATGATCGAATTCATTTTCAAAAAGATCTTTTTCAAGTTCTACCTTATAAATAAAACTAAAAATTTCTTTAAGCTCACACGTAAAACCCATTTCCTCTTTAAGCCTTCTATAAATTGCATCTTCTAATTTCTCACCATATCTAGGATGACTACAGCACGTATTAGTCCATAGTCCAGGTGAATGATACTTTTTTATGTTTCTTTTTTGTAATAATAATTGATTATTAGAATTAAATACTAATATAGAAAATGCTCTATGCAATACTCCTTTATGGTGAGCCTCCATTTTTTCAATTTTACCAATTTCATTATCAAGTTCATCAACAGCTATTATATATTCCTTCATTTTATTCTTCCCCTCAAATGATTTCATATCTTAAACTATGCAGTAACACTACAAAATATTTAAATATATTTTTTATCCAGTAATTCCATTCAATTTAATTCCAAAATTTTCTTCATATTTAGGGCATCCAAATTTTTTTGCAAACCATTGTACTATAAAAGGACATAATATTGCTGACAAAACAGCAGCACATGAGATTTGTATAGTAGCTAATTTTACATAAGGAGCAAAATCAGGAGCTATTTGTGCTATCATTGCAGGTACTGCAATTGTATTACCTGCTACAGATACAGTTGCTATTCCACCATACCCTGGTCTTTTAAGCAAAAATCTATCTACAATAAATGCTACTGGTCCAGTAACAAGCATCACAATAACAAAAAGGGAAATCCCACCAAAGCCTCCTTCTATAATTTTAGCTAAGTCAATATTTGCACCTAAGATAAAGCCCATTATTGGAAGCACTAATGCATTTCCACTCTTTGTGGCTCTTCTAATTTCATCGTCAAGGTTAGCTAAAGTTATCCCAATACATAATGGCAGTAAAATTGTTATATATTCTTGATAACTTACTCCTCCTCCAGAAACCCCAATAGTTAGCAAAGATAACATCGGACCTGAATTCAAGTTAAACATCGGTCTTGCAACAAGATCAGCATGATCACCATAGCTTTCCATTAATCCCATATATAAGCTACCATTGTTATTTGTTAATGCACATAAAATTGCCAAACTGCATACACCAAAAATTCCTCCATAGCCGAAGAAATGAAATATACAAATGTAAATACCAGCTCCTGCCAAATATTTAAATAACACATGACTTCCACCACGTTTTAAAGCCTCTGGTATATCACTCATTTTTATTTGTGTTCCTGTAAATAATAAAGTCAAAAACATAGCTACTCTTAAGCCATCATCAGAAAGCAATGCTTGACTATAACTTCCTATTCTCAAAATCCAAGGACAAAATGTATTTAATATAGCAGAAACGAATAGAGGTACAATCATTGTTCCTGCTGGAATTTTTTTAATATGCTTTAATAATTTCACAATATCTCCTACCTTCTCACAAGTATACAGGGTTAGTATATCATACTAATAAACTTTAAGCTAATTCGCCAATCTTTTTTAATACAACTATTTAATAAATAACTAAGAATAGAGTATAGATAAATTTTGCTCAAAAATCTATCTATACTCTATTCTTTCCACCTTTGTTTATTTACTTAACTGTTAAGAAGACTATTTCCATTAGTAGCAATGACTTCCTTATACCAATCAAAAGACTTTTTCTTATATCTGTTTAATGTACCACTTCCATCATCATTACGATCTACATATATGTAACCATAACGCTTTTTAAGTTCTGAAGTCGATGCACTTACAACATCAATACATCCCCATGAAGTATAGCCCATCAATTCGACTCCATCTTCAATTGCTTCTGCTACTTCAAGTAAATGACTTCTTAAATAATCAATACGGTAATCATCAATTACGGTTTTGCTTCCTTTACCATCATCAACTAATTCATCTACAGCCCCAAGTCCATTTTCTACAATAAATAATGGTAAATCATATCTATCATAGAATTTATTTAATGTAAATCTTAAGCCCTTAGGATCTATTGGCCATCCCCATTCTGAAGCCTTAATATAAGGATTTTTATATCCCCTACTTAAGTTACCTCCAGTTTTTTCGGCTAAATCTGGATTTACAGTTTCACAATTACTAGAATAATAACTAAAAGATATAAAATCAACAGTATTTTTAAGTATTTCTTCATCTTCTGGTTCCATATTAATATGTATATCGTGTTGTTTAAAATACCTATTCATATATCTTGGATATTTTCCTCTAGCATGTACATCTGCAAAAAATAAAGTATCTCTATCCTTAATCATCGTTGCAATAACATCATCTGGATTTGGAGTTAAAGGATAAGTTGTTATTCCTAAAATCATACATCCAATTTTAGCCTTTGGCATAAGCTCATGTCCAATTTTAACTGCCAATGCACTTGCCACTAATTCATGATGAGCTGCTTGATATAGATCACTTAACGTTAATTTCTCTTTTGGAGTTAAGATTCCACCACTGGCAAATGGTGCATGAATAACTGAATTAATTTCATTAAAAGTTAACCAATACTTTACTTTATCTTTGTATCTTTCAAAAATTACCCTTACATAATTCTCAAAATAGCCAATTAATTTACGGCTTCTCCACCCATCATACCTTTTAGTTAATTCAAGTGGTGTTTCATAATGAGATATTGTTACAAGTGGTTCAATTCCATATTTATGACACTCATCGAATAAATCATCATAAAATTTCAAACCTTTTTCGTTAGGTTCGTTTTCATCACCATTTGGGAAAATTCTTGACCATGCAATGGAAGTTCTAAACACTTTAAAACCCATTTCTGCAAAAAGCTTTATATCTTCTTTATATCTATGATAAAAATCTATACCCACTAATTTCATATTATCCTCAGTAGGTTCTTCAGTTCTTACCCCATGTATTCCCTTAGGAAGCACATCTTGAACACTAAGTCCCTTTCCATCCTCTAAATATGCTCCTTCACATTGATTGGCCGCAACTGCACCGCCCCATAAAAATCCTTCTGGAAAATTTATATTCATATTATTTTCTCCTCTCGTGTAAAAACTATTTTATTTACTGTATAGATATCCAAAGCAAGAATTAGACATATGCGGAACTTACCGAAATTAAACACATATATATTACATTTATAAGTTTGATTATTAATTTGGATATCTATATATCTCTCTACAAATATTGTTATATCTAAAAGCTTGATTAATAAAAGATGAAGGATGAAATAATTGTTTTACATCAATATTTCTCATCCCTCACCCCATATTTTCTATTACTATGCCTTTTATAGTATTATTGGATTAAATCCATTAAATGATCTTTTTCTTTTATAGATACTTTACTAGCTTCAATTGAAATTTCAGCATATGCTGCTGTATTAGTTATTATTACTGGGGTTATAACATCATATCCAGCCTTCTTTATTTCTTCTATATCAAATTCAACTAATAAATCGCCTACGTTTATAGAATCTCCAACCTTTATCTTTGCATCAAAGAATTTTCCACCTAATTTTACTGTATCTAATCCTATATGAATTAGAATTTCTGCTCCTTCATTTGAAACAATTCCTATAGCATGTTTTGTATCAAAAACGGCATTTACTGTTCCATTGACAGGTGAAACAACTCGGCCTTCCTTTGGAATTATAGCTACTCCATTTCCCATCATTTTTTCTGAAAACATAGGATCATTTACTTCATTTAAAGGAACTACTTTACCTTCAATTGGTGAATAAATAATGCTATCTTTTACTACATTTTCTTCAGTTACAGCTACTTCAGTTTCAATTATTTCATCTGCTTTTGAATCAGCAATTTGTGCTTCTGGAATATCTTCAAAACCTAAGATAAGAGTGGCAACAAACGAAACAACAAAAGCTATTGCTGCACCAATGCAAGCAAACATAATATTTCTAAATCCATCGGTCCCAATATATCCCGGAAGTGCTAAAAGTCCTGGTGACCCAGAAGTATATCTTCCAACTCCAGAAAGTCCTAAAAATAATCCTGATGCTCCTCCACCAATCATAACTGCAATTAAAGGACGCTTTAATTTTAATGTAACACCATACATAGCTGGTTCTGTAATACCACAAACTGCAGTAATTCCTGCTGATGATGCTAATTGTTTTAATTCACTATTCTTAGTTCTTAATGCTACTGCAAGTGCCGCTCCACCTTGTGCAATATTAGATCCAAGCATACCAGGTCCAACAACAGTATCAAAACCTGCTGTAGCTAGGTTGTTTATTCCTATTGGAATTAATCCATAATGCATACCAGTCATTACAAGAAGTGGTGAAAAAGTACCAACTATAAGTGGAACTAACCATCTAGCATATGTATTTAGGAATGCTATTGCAGCTGAAATACCATTACCACAGACTATTCCAAGAGGTCCAAGGACAATCAAAGTTGCTAGTCCAGTAATTAATAAGGTTAATAGTGGTTTTGTGAAAAACTTAATTGGTTTAGGTGAAACTTTATCTGCAATTGGTTCTACAAAGGACATAAACCAAACACCTAAGATAATTGGAATAACAGAAGATGAATAACTTGCTAAAGTTATTGGTAATCCAAAGAAGTAAATTCCTGTTCCACCCTTTTTAGCTACATCAACCATAGCAGCAAAGTTAGGATGTAAAATAACAGCTGCTATAGACATTGCCATATAAGCATTACATTTAAATTTCTTAGCAGCCGAATTTGCTATTAAAAACGGTAAAAAGTAAAAAGCTGCATCTGCCATAAAATTTAAAACAGCATACACTTGTGAATTAGCAGCAATAACTTTAAAAGTAACTAATAATGCCAAAACAGCCTTTAACATACCAGCACCAGTGATAGCTGGTATAATTGGTGTAAAAATACCTGCTATTGTATCAAGTACTCTAACTACAGGCCCTTTATCATTTTTATCATCACTTTGTGAATCATTATCAAAACTAGCAACTTTATTTATCTCTGCATATACATTTGCAACATCACTACCAATAATTACTTGGTATTGACCTCCTTTATTTACTACTCCCATAATACCTTTTGTACTTTTCAGTACTTCAGTATTAGCTTTGCTATCATCTTTTAGATTAAATCTTAATCTGGTAGCACAATGAGTTAAAGTTAAAACATTTTCTTTACCACCAACATTTTTTATAATATCTGTGGATAATCGTTTGTAATCCATAGTATTTTCCTCCTTGAGTTACTTTTCTATCTTGATATCATTTACAAATTCATTATATTGTTTTATTATTTATCTATCAATACTATATTTAATATGATGATCATAGTTTATAACTATATATAAGGAGATGCTATTATGTTGGAGATAAGATTATTAAACTACTTCTTGGTTCTTGCTGAAGAACTTCATTATACTAAAGCTGCTGAACGCCTTAATATTTCTCAGCCTACCTTAAGCACCCAAATTAAAATTTTGGAAAACATGCTAAATGTTAAGCTTTTTGATTATGTTCAAAAAAGAACAGTCTTAACAGAACCAGGAAAAATATTAAAAGCACATGCTTATAAGATTTTTTTCGATCTTGAGCAAGCTGAAAGTGATATAAAAAATTACACAGGAAAATTAAGAGAACAAATTCGTGTAGGTGCTTCTGGATCTCATCTACTATTAGTTCCCTGCTCAAGATTTAATAATATTCATAGCAATGTTTTAATAACAATGGAAGAACATAGAGGTTCTACAATCGTTGAAAATGTTAAAAATGGCAAACTTGACTTAGGCTTAATCCACTATTCTGCTGATGACTCTGCTATTCATTCTGAACTTTTAAACATTGAATCTTATCTTGCTGTTGTACCATTAAATTCAAGACTCATAGAATATTCTTCTGTTTCCTTAAAAGATTTAACACAAGAAAACATAGTTCTATTAACCCAAACTTCAAATTCAAGAATAAATATCGATAAAGCCTTTAGTATGATTAATCATATTTGTAAACCTAGAATCCAAACAATAAACTTAGATTCTTGTATTAGACTAATAGAAAACACAGATAATATAACCATATTGCCTGATTCCTATATACGCTCTGTAAAACAAATTGGTTTTAAGGCAATTCCAATTTCTGATTATCCACCTAAGCAAACAGTTAACTTAATATACAGAAAGGATTTGTTTATAGATAATATTTTGAAATCATTTTTAGATATTATTAGAGAGTTTCATCAAAGTCATTAAATTTATTTAGTAATTTAACTCTTACAGATAATTCCTATCAAAATAATAAAACAGGTGATGCATTCACCTGTTTTATTTCTCACTTATTTCAACCAATTCTGCTCTACTGGTTTCCATTTTATAGAATCTATGTACAAACCATTTTCCCCATATTCCTCTGCTCCACTATTTAATAACTTTTCATACCATTTATGTGTAACAATATTAGTAATATAGAAACTATAATCAAATTCTTTATCAACTTCTAAAAATGCAGATATAATTATATCTCCTATTCCTTTAGGTTTAACTTTAAGAGGAATAATAATACAATTGAGTTCTACTTTCTTTTCTTCATGTAAAATTTTAAATCCAACTACTAATCTATCGTCTTCATATGCTTGTACTATTCTAATACTTTCATAAAATAATTCAACTGTAGCATTAGGAATCATAGGTTCTAGTACCTGGAGTAAAGTATCAATAATTTTTTCTTCTCTTTTATCAAAATACCTTCTGTCATATTCAATCATATATACCAGGCCCCTCTTTAATTTTATGTTTATTATGAGTTATGCTAAAATATCCTTTGCTAAATATAGATATAAATTTAGCCTATTTGTATTCCTTCTGGTATTATCAACAATTTTTGGTATTATTTTTATTTCCTTTTTTTCTTCCATCTAATATGCTTTTTATTGTATATATCATAAATATCTTCTTCTTTTTTTGTTCTAATAATACCAATTATAGTTGAAATTAATATGAGAATTCCTCCAATAAAAAATAATGTATCAAAACCATAAATTTTTATTATGGCTGCCCAAAGAATTATATATGCAATAAGTACCAAATACATTTTAGCGCCTCCTAAAAGCTCAAATTATAGATATACAATGCAAGAATTATACTTATGCAACAATTACCGAAATCAGATACATTTATCTTCCACAGGACTAGTGAAATTTTCGCTGGAAGGTTCTAAATGAGGGCTTGTCGTCATTTCAGCATGTTCCAGATGTAAAATCTGGACAAGCTGTAAATGAAACAAGCCTCCATTAAGAACCATCATCAGCTCAATTTCACATGCCTGCTTCCAGAAAAATGTATCAGATTTCTAGTGTAGTGTTGTAATTTTAATTTTTCAAAAGTGTATACATATTCCATTTATAAGTTAAACTCTTAATTTGGATATCTATATCAATGTTCAATTATCAAATGTCATTGGTCACGAAATCTTGTACGAAAAAGTGAATATCCAAATTTTATATTTAGATATATGAACTTTCTCCTTTGAGCTTCCCCATAATTGTAATCTGTACACTGTAAACTGTTAACTACACTAAATTTCTCCATCATACGCTGCTTTAGCTAAAGGAAATGGCTCAAGTGCTCTTTCTAAAATACCTTGAACATATCCAATAAGGACACCATAATTAACAATTGGTATATTATTATTAACTGCATCATCAATTCTTGAAAGCATAGTTGCTCTATTTAACATGCAGCCTCCACAATGAATAACAAGCTTATATTTTTCAATATTCTCTGTAAAGGAAGTTCCTGAAGAATGCTCAAAATTTATTTGTTTCCCAGTCATTTGTCTAACCCATCTAGGGATTTTTACCGTTCCAATGTCATCACACTGTCTATGATGAGTACACCCTTCTGCAATTAACACATTATCTCCATCTTCTAAAGCTTCTATTGCTTTTGCACCTTTAACAAGTTCCAAAAGATTTCCTTTATATCTAGCCTGTAATATTGAAAAAGATGTTAACATTATGTCTTTTGGCGTATCTGCAGATGCCTTTAAAAATACTTGAGAATCAGTTATAACAAGCTTAGGTTTTTTCTTTAAATTTTCAAGAGTTTCTCTTAATTCATGCTCTTTAGTTACTACAGCTATAGCATCACTTTCTATAATATCTCTTATAGTCTGTTGCTGTGGAAGTATTAATCTTCCTTTTGGAGCAGCCTTATCTATTGGTGTAACTAAAACTATAATATCTCCAGGACTAATAAGGTCACCAACTAACTTAAATTTATCTTCATCATCTGGTATTATACTTATTATCTTATCCTTAAGCTCATCAATGCCAGTTTTGTTTAAGGCTGAAACAGCTACAACTGGAGCTCCAATTTCTTTTTCTATTTTACTAAGTTCTTCAACTGTAATATTCTTCTGGTCAGCTTTATTTAAAATACAAACCATTGGTATTTTCTTTTCTGTTAATTTGTCTATTATGTCTAAATCCTTATCACTAATTCCAATAGTAATATCTATAACTACTAATGCTACATTGGTTTTTGTTAATACTTCAAGGGTTTTCTTTTTTCTTGAATCTCCTAATTCACTATAGTCATCAAGTCCTGCTGTATCAACAATCATACAAGGTCCTATAGGAAGAATTTCAATGGCTTTATAAACAGGATCTGTGGTTGTTCCTTTAACTTCAGAAACAATTGAAATTTCTTGATTGGTTAAGGCATTTATAATACTAGATTTTCCTGCATTTGTCATTCCAAACAATGAAATATGCACTCTTTCTCCAGATGGTGTCGAATTTAAACTCATAATATTACTCTCCTTTAAATTAGTTATCATTGGGCAATTAGGCAATTGTCAATGCTCAATTGATGAGGAAATCCCTTCGGTATTTCTTTAATTGATATATATAATAATCCCAATTGGAACTTATATACATATATTTTTATATAAGTTCCGTTGTTGCAGCATAGATGCTCTTTTTATATGTGCGTATTGTGGCATAGCCACTCTTTTTATATAAGTTCCATATTGTGGCATAGCCACTCTTTTTATAGGTGTATACTTTTATTATAATATAAAATGTCAAATTTATAAAATTATAATGCTAAATATGATATTATATTGTTGAGCTGCACTAAATTTAAAATATGCAGTCTACTTATTTAAAAAGGATGTGTTCGTTTTGACTTATAGATTGGAGCAAGATTTATTAGGAGAAAAAAATATAGATAACCAAGCTTACAGTGGTATAAATACAGTTAGAGCACTTGAAAACTTTGATTTAAACAGTAAAACTGTGAATCTAAAACTAGTAAAGGAAATTGCTTTAATAAAAAAAGCAGCAGCTATGACCAATAAGTCCTTAAAATTGCTTGAAGCTGACAAAGCTGATGCAATAATAAAAGCCAGTGAAGAGGTCATAGATGGAAAATTTGATGACGAATTTAAAATAAGTGCCTTCCAAGGTGGCGCTGGCACTTCAACTAATATGAATGTTAATGAAGTCATTGCAAACAGAGCAATTGAACTATTAGAAGGTATTAAAGGAGATTATGATTTAGTACATCCACTAAATCATGTCAATATGTCTCAATCAACTAATGATGTTTATCCTTCTGCTTTAAGAATTGCAGCCATTAAATTAATTAGAAAATTAAGTAACTCCTTATCTAATTTACAAGAAGCCTTGCAAATAAAAGAAAATGAATTTTCAAACATAATAAAACTTGGAAGAACTCAATTAATGGATGCACTGCCAATGACTGCAGGTCAAAGTTTTGGTGCATATTCAAAGGCAATTGAAAGAGATAGATGGAGAATTTATAAAGTAGAGGAACGATTAAGACAAATCAACCTTGGAGGTACTGCCATTGGCACAGGGTTAAATGCTACTAATAAATATGTGTTTATGATGACAGATCTTATTCAAAGTCTTACTGGCCTTGGCATTGCTAGATCTGACTATCCTATGGATATTACCCAAAACTGTGATATATTTGTAGAAACTTCTGGATTATTAAAATCATGCAGCGTCAATCTGCTCAAAATTTCAAATGACTTAAGATTGCTAAATTCTGGCCCTCGTGGAGGAATAGGTGAGATTATATTACCTAAAATGCAGGCTGGTTCTACAATCATGCCAGGTAAAGTAAATCCAGTTATCCCTGAAATGGTTGCACAAGTTAGCTTAAGAGTAATTTCTAATGATACTGCTATTACTATGGCAAGTTCTATGGGGCAATTAGAATTAAATGCCTTCACTCCACTTATAGCTGAATGTTTATTAGAATCCCTTGAACTTCTTGATAAAAGTATTATAATCTTTAAAGAAAAATGTATAGAGGATTTAGAAATGAATAAAGACAGATGTTCAGAAAATCTTGAAAATTCTTTAGTTTCTGCCACAGCTTTAGTTCCACATTTAGGCTATGATGAAGCTAGTTCTATATCAAAGAAAGCTTTAGAAACAGGAAAGACTATTCGAGAAATTTTACTTGAAGAACAAATACTCCCTGAAGAAACTATAGATAAAATTTTATCTCCAGCTGAATTAATAAGAACTCATATAGTTGGAAAATAATTTTATTGTATATTATTTTTAATTATGTAAATACTTATTAATGATATTTATTCTAATCTATAACTTGAGATAGTATTTTAGGATTTCCTAGTACTATCTCTTTTTATTTTGCCATTACTTATTTATTTTTTCGATAAAATGTCACTATAAATTTTATTAATATAACTGCTTAAAGTCATCCTACATATTCCTTATAGGGTAGACGTATAGCTACTCCAGTATCATCAAATTTATAAGAAGTTCCTTCAAGTGGATTTTGATCATTAAACAAATTAATACCTATAACATAGCTAGCTTCTGCTACTACATTAGCATCTTGAACAACAGAACCTGTCATTTCTCCTTTTTTAATTAATTCTTGAGCAGCCGGTATTGCATCAACTCCGACTACAGCTATATTTTTTGTACCATCTTCAGTATTATATCCATATTTATTCAATACTTCTATTGCTCCAATAGCCATTTCATCATTATTAGAAATTATAGCTTCAATTCCAGTGTTATATCTAATAAATATTGGTTCAAAATCTGTTTTAGCTTGCTCTCTATTCCAATCAGAAACTGTAGATGCAATTTCCTGTGTTTGTATCCCTCCATTATTAATTGTTAAAATAGAATATTCTGTTCTTTCATTTGCATCTTTATTATTATTTTCCCCAATTAGCATTACATATTGTAATATTCCATCATTATTAGCATCCATAGTATCTTTGTTTTTATTCCATGCATTAATTATAATTTCACCTTGAAATGTGCCTGCTTGTGCAGAATCAGTTCCAACAAAAAATGCCTTATTATAAGATTTTACTGAATTCATATCAAGAGGTTCTCGATTAAATAAAACGACTGGTATATTAAATTCTTTAATTCTTCCAATAACTTCATAAGCCCTTTTTACATCTACTATATTTAAAAGTAATATATCTTCACTTTTGTTTTCTAAAATGGCTTCAATAGTTTGATTTTGAATCATTTGATCATCTTTAGCATCATAAAAGGTAAATTGAACTTTATCTGGATTATTTTTCTGGATTTCTTCAAACCCTTGACGAACTAAAGAAATATATGCATCATCAAACCTATATAATAATACTCCTACTTTAACAGGATTTTGATCTACTGTTTGAGCAAAAATGTCTATGTAACTATAAGAGAATTTTATTGCTAATATAATAACTACAAGTCCAATAACTGCCAATGCCTTTTTAATCAATTTCATTATAAATCGCTCCTTTGTTACGTATTAATATTATCTATAGATATCCAAATACTTATTCAAGTAAATAACACCAATTTTTATATTATCCTGTAACAAAAGAGAAAATCACAGATATTATACTATATATATTCAAATGGTCAATTGACAATTTTCAATATTCAATTTTAGTAACTATATCAAGTGGTTCAAATATTCAATACAGATAAAGAGACAATAAAGGTTAAGAACTTTATGGTTCAAATCAATGTAGTCATATATCAAAATAAAAGATTTTAAAAAGAGTACCAATATATGATATATGTGATATTTTGTAAATTATGTTATAATACTATTAAAAATAATAATTTAATAAACAATAGTAATATATTGTTCATCAACTTAAAAAGGCAGCAATGCCTAAATATATATGTGCATATCTTATCTAATACCAAAATTTGTTATGAAAATTGCTCATTTATAGAATTAAAATAAAAAATGTAAAGAATCAGGAGGAAAATATGAAAAAATTATTAATTGCTGTACTAATACTTGGAACTATTAATTTTACAGGATGTGACTCCAAAAGTGCAGACGATAAGGCAGTAAAAGAAACATCTAGATCTACAACTACTACAGATACTAAAACAAACAATGATAAAACTAATGCAGCTAAATCTGATACAACAGCCACTACAGCTAAAACTGATACATCTAAAGCAACAACTAGTGACAGCAAACAATTAGGTTATGTAAAAAAGTTGTATGAAGAAAGTGGAAGTAAGTATATTTCAATACAATATGTACAATGGTTGTCAGGAGAGGAAGCTATTAAGGGTATAATGGAAGATGATAAATGTACAAGAGAAGAAGCACAGTCTAGATATACTAATGACTATTATATAAGAGATAAAAACAAAGAAGTAAAAAAAGTAAAAATTTCAAATAATGCTACTTATAGTATAATTAAAACTGGTGCTGAAGCAACTAAATCAAACTTTGATGAAGTAAAGAAAGAGCTTGGAGAAACAACACAAGGAATTTTATGTGATGTAACTATAAAAGACAATGAAGTTACAGATTTGAAACAAAAATATCACCCATAATAGATTATAAAGTTAATTTGTTGGATAATATAGTAACAATCAAACTTCCAATTCTCGAGTTTGATTGTTACTGTTTTTTTAGATTTCAAAGAGTTATATAGTGATTTAAAAAGAAGTATACCTCCAAACTTATTAGAAGTAATGAAAAACACTGGTTACTAAAAATTATGAGTGTAATAGTAAGACTAATGAACAATTTTCTTATATTGAGTATTATAGGTTGACAATCCTGCCTATAATTTTATAACAAACTCTGAAAAATTCTCACGTAAAATAGCCTAGAATATTTATGAAATATTCTAGGCTATTATATGAACTTAGTTAATATATATAATTCTAATTAAGAGTGTGCACTTCAACAAATCCTTAAAGGAAAAGTGAATGTCCAAAAAGTGAATTAGTTCTTGGTGCAGGAAAGTTCCGTTGTTGCATAAATGATCCGTATTGCAGCATAGCTGCTCTTTTTATAAGTGTATATTTGAAAACATGAACTTTCTCTGTGAGCTTCTCCATTAATTGATCATTGATAATTAGAATATCTATACTTTATTATTTGAAAGCTTTTTTGTAAATTGCTAATATTTCTTCTACACTTGTATCTCTTGGATTACCTGGTGTACATGCATCTGCAAATGCTGATTCAGAAAGCGCTTGTAAATCTTCTTCTTTAACACCAATTTCATTTAACACTTTTGGAATTCCAACATCTTCTGAAAGTTTTTTAACTGCATCTATAGCTGCTTCTCTATATTCTTCTTGAGACATACTATCTACACCTTGAACTCCCATTGCTCTAGCTATTTCTCTATATTTATCTCCAGTTGCTTCTGCATTATATTCCATAACATATGGTAATAATACCGCATTAGCAATTCCATGTGGAGTATCATAGAAAGCGCCAAGTGGATGTGCCATTCCATGAACAATACCTAATCCTACATTACTAAAGCCCATACCTGCAACATATTGTCCAAGAGCCATATCTTCTCTTCCCTTAGGCTCATTGTTTACTGCACTTCTAAGGGAACGTCCTATAATTTCAATAGCTTTTAAATGTAAGGTATCGGTTAATTCCCAAGCTCCCTTTGTAATATATCCTTCAATAGCATGAGTTAAAGCATCCATACCTGTAGCTGCTGTTAAGCCTTTTGGCATTGATGACATCATTTCTGAATCAACTACTGCAATTACTGGAATATCATGTGGGTCAACACATACAAATTTACGTTTCTTTTCTTCATCTGTAATTACATAGTTAATTGTTACTTCAGCTGCAGTTCCTGCTGTTGTTGGTACTGCTATTATATCAACGCACTTATTTTTTGTGTCAGCTACACCTTCAAGACTTCTTACATCTGAAAATTCAGGATTTTTAACTATTATACCAATAGCTTTTGCAGTATCTATTGATGATCCCCCACCAATTGCTAATAAATAATCAGCACCAGCTGCCTTGAACTTTTCTATACCTGCTAGAACTACATTTATAGTAGGATTTGCTTTTACTTCATCAAAAATTTCAAAAGCTAAATTATTTGCTTTTAATAAATCTGTTACTTTTGTAGCTACATTAAATTTAATTAAATCTCTATCAGTTACAACTAAAGCTTTTTTGTAACCTCTAACTTTAGCTTCAGCAACAATATTTTCAATTGCTCCTGCACCTATATAGCTTGTTTCATTTAATATCATTCTATTTGCCATTTTAATCAATCTCCTTTAAATTTTTTATATTTTAATATGATATTTAACGCTTACTATGTTAAATTATTAACTTTTATAATTATGCTAAACTGTTGTCAAATATTGACCATAAATAATTGATCATTGACAACTGATAATTGATAATTATCAATGTTTAATTACCCTCGAGGGGTCCCAAGGGTAATTTTAATTTTCCATATTATAATTATATTAATAAGTTATTTGAAACTATTATGGTTACGGAGTTTTAGTTTATACTTTTGGTTAATATGTTTCTAAATAACTTTATTATCTTAAATAGTCTTCTGAAATACTTACATTAAAATCTCTTGCTAAATCTCTAAAGTTTTGAGAAGTTATTGTTTGTTTCTTTCCACCCATAGCTAGAACTTTTACTAAGATTTCAGCAGATTTTTCTACTGTATCCATAAGTCCAAAAGTTAAGTCTAAAGTTTCTCCTGAACAAAACATTCCATGGTGTGCCCAAATTACAACATCGTGGCTATTCATTAATTTACCAGTTTCTTCTGCAATTGCTGCTCCTCCTGGAACCATCCAAGGAACTATCCCAATTCCACTTGGGAATACTACAGGACATTCTGTTGCCATTTCCCATAATTCTCTAGTAAATACTGTTCCATCTAAAGGTAATACAAAAGTTAAAGCAATTACATTAGTAGTATGAGAATGCATTATGACTCTATGAGCTCCATTTGTTTTTTCCATCTTAATTGAGTGACTCATTAAATGTGAAGGTAATTCACTTGTTGGCTTAGCACCATTTGTTAATCCCCAAACTATTTTATAATTTTCGCCCTTTTCATCTATTTTAACTATCCCTGCATTTTCTTCTAAACAAACTGTCATGTTTCTTATAAATTTTCCACTTCCAGTTACTAAGAAGTATTCATTAACTAAATTTTTAACTGTTACACCTATTGGGGTGTATGCTGAATCTTTATTAATAAATCCTTTTACTCCAACAACTTCTTCTTCAGTAAGTCTGTATGTAATGTTTCCACCATTTCTTTCATGCCAACCCTTAAGCCATGCATCTTCTGTTATCTTTTTAAAGTTTTGTATAAATTTCATTTCTTCTAAAGTCATTTTTATTCCTACTTTCTTTTATTAATTAACTTTTTATTTTCTAATAATATTTATATATTTTCTCAATCAAACATTCAATCGATTTCTATAGATATCAAAATTAATAATCAAACTTATTAATGGGGAATATAGATGCATCATTGAGAAATTATAATCGTAACACTACACTAGAAATCATATACATTTTTCTGGAAGCAGGTATGTGAAATTGAGCTGATGATGGTTCTTAATGGGGGCTTGTTTTATTTACAGTTTGTCCAGATTTTACATCTGGAACACACTGAAATGACGACAAGCCGCCATTTAGAAACTTCCAGCGAAAATTTCACTAGTCCTGTGGAAGATAAATGTATCTGATTTCGGTAATTTTTGCATAAGTCTAATTCTCTCTTTGGATATCTATAATAATGATCATTGATAATCGAGAATTGATCATTGTTGTCAATTCTCAATCATCAATTTTTAATTATTAATTGTTAATTGTTTCCTAGTTTCTCTTTGATAGTTCAGTTTTTTCGTATTCTTTAACTTCACTAATCCACTTTTCTCCAACTGGAACATTGTTCTTTTCACAATAATAGTTCCAAATATCTCCCATTGGATAAGTTTTGAATTCTTCCATTAAAGCTAATCTTTCTGTGAAGTTACCTTCATCTTGTAATTCTTTTAATTTAACATTTGGAGTTAACATTGCATTTAATAATGCTTTTATCATATTTCTTGAACCAATTGTCCATGCTGCAATTCTGTTAATACTTGCGTCAAAGAAATCAAGCCCAATGATAACTCTATCTAATGCATCATTTCTTACTATTTCTTTAGCTATTTCTTTAAGTTCATCATCATAAACTACAACGTGATCTGAATCCCATCTTACTGGTCTACTTACATGAAGAGCAACTTTTTCATTAAATAATAACATTGCTGAAAGTTTATCTGAAACAACTTCTGTTGGATGATAATGTCCTGTATCCATTAAGGACATTATGTTATTTTTAGCTGCATAGCTTAAATAGAATTCGTTAGAACCTACTGTGTAGCTTTCAGCACCTATACCAAATACTTTTGATTCAACACAATCAAGATTGTATTTTTTATCTATTTCAACTTTAAAGATTTCATCTAAAGATTCTTTAAGTCTTCTTCTTGGTCCTAATCTATCACTTGGAATATCCTTGTAACCATCTGGTATCCAAATATTAGTTAAACAAGTTTGTCCTAATTCTTTACCAAAATATTCTCCAATTTTTCTTGATGCAATTGAATGTTTTATCCAGAAATTTCTTATTTCTTTGTTTGGATGAGATAGTGTTAAACCATCTGCTGACTTTGGATGAGAGAATATTGTTGGATTAAAGTCTAATCCTAATCCATTTTCCTTTGCCCATTTTACCCAATTTGCAAAATGTTCTGGTTTGATTTCATCTCTATCTACAAATTCACCATTAGTTTCTAGGTAAATTGCATGAAGGTTTACTTTATGTTTCCCTGGAATTAAGCTTAAAGCTTTGTCTAAATCTTGTCTTAATTCATCAGCATTTCTAGCTGCACCTGGATAATTTCCATTACATTGAATTCCTCCAGATAATTCATTTTGAGAAACTTCGAAACCTTTAACGTCATCCCCTTGCCAGCAATGGATTGATATTTTAACTTTATTAAGTTCTTCTAGAACTTTATCTACGTCTATTCCCCATTTTTCATATTCTTTTTTTGCTAATTCATATTTTTCTTTAATATTCATTTCTCTTCCTCCTATTTATGTTGGAATTTTACTTGTTTGAGTTATTTATTTTAATAAGACTTTTTACAATTTTAATATTAATTAAATACTTTAATATCAAAAGATTCTTTTATAGCTTTTCTTGCTTCACTTAAATCTTTAAAGACATTTTTACTGATCATTTGAGCCACAATATTTCCTATAGCTGTTGCTTCAACTGGTCCTGCTAGTACTTCTTTTCCAGTAACACTTGCAACCAATTCATTTAGTAAATTGTTTTGACATCCACCACCAAAAATATTTATTCTCTTAAATTCTTTTTCAAATATATCTTCAAGATTAGTTACTGCTTTTTTATAACAATTTGCTAAGCTATTAAATACACACATTGCAATTTCTCCAACTTCTTCTGGGACTTCTTGATTTGTCTCTTTACAATGCTTTTGAATTTCTTCAATCATATTATCTGGTTTCAAAAATCTATCATCATCTACATCAACTATTGATGCAAATTTTAAATTTTCTCTTGCCAAATCAACTAACTCAGCAAAGGAATATTTATTATCAAGATTTCTTCTTACTTCTTGAATAACCCATAATCCCATAATATTCTTTAAGAATCTATATCTATAATCTATTCCACCCTCATTTGTAAAGTTATATTCCATAGCTTGTGGTACACAAATTGGGAATCTATTTTCTACTCCAATCAATGACCAAGTTCCTGAACTTAAATATATGCTATCATTGTCATTACATACAGATGAAATAAATGCAGATCCAGTATCATGAGTTGCAGGAAGTATAACTTCCATGTCAAAACCAAATTCTTCAATTAACTCATTTCTTAAATTTCCAAGACTAGTTTTTGGCAATTTGATTTCTTGAAAAATATCCTTTTTGATTCCAAGTTCTTCTAAGATTTTTTCATCCCAAGTTCTCTCAAAAGAGTTTACTAATTGAGTCGAAGTAGCATTTGTATATTCATTAGCTTTCTTTCCTGTAAGCAAGAAATTCAAATAATCAGGAATCATTAAGAAAGTCTTTGCTTTTTCTAAAATTTCCGGATTATTTTTCTTAATAGAAAGTAATTGATATACAGTGTTAAATCTTTGAAATTGTATTCCAGTATATAAATACATCATATCTTTTGGAATGCTCTTAAAAACTTCTTCCATCATTCCTTCAGTTCTATCATCTCTATAAGCAACTGCATTCCCAAGCATATTATCGTTTTCATCTAATAAAACAAAATCTACAGCCCAAGTATCTATACCAATGCTCTTTGGAATTTTTCCTATTTCTTTGCATTTCTTAATTCCATTTTTGATATCTTCAAATAATTGTTCTATATTCCAACAATATTCATTTCCAACTTTGCTAATTCCATTTTCAAACCTATAAATTTCTTCTAATGTTATCTTTCCATTTTCTATTGAGCCAAGTATATGCCTGCCACTAGAGGCACCGATATCAATGGCTAAATAATACTCCATAGCTTTCCTCCTGTTCATTTTTTCATCACACCATGGTTAAATTATATTGCATTTAGAAACCGTTTTTAATATCGTAGTTTGTTTTAATTATTATCCTTATTTGCAAATCTACATTTGAAACTGATAATTTGAATTCTGATAACAAAATAAAAAAGCAGCCTTATTTTACTCTAATCGTCATAATTTTTTTCAAATACATTTATGACAATCAGGAATAAGTAAGCACTACTTTTTATTCTAATTTAATTATAGATATCCAAATTAATAATCAAACTTATTAATGGAATATTCATACATTCTTGAAAAATTAAAATTACAATACTATACTAGAAATACGATACATTTTTCTGGAGCAGGCATGTGAAATTGAGCTGATGAAGGTTCTTAATGGGGGGTTGTTTCATTTCAGCCTGTCCAGATTTTACATCTGGAACACGCTGAAATGACGACAAGCCCACATCTAGAACCTTCCAGCGAAAATTTCACTAGTCCTGCAGAAGACAAATGTATTGGATTTCGGTAAGTTTCGCATAAGTCTAATTCTTAAGTTGTGTATCTATATTATCGCATAATTTCAATTTGTATTCTCTTGGAGTCATTCCAAATTTCTCTTTAAATATCTTATAAAAATATGTAGGATTTTCGTATCCTATTATCCCAATTAAATCTACGATTGAATAATTAGTTGATTTAATTAATTCAACAGCTTTACTTAGTTTTCTTTCCTGCAATAATTCTTTAAAGGTCATCCCAGTGTGTTTTTTTATTAATTTACTAAGTTTATAATCAGGTTGTTTTAAATTTGCAGCTATTTCAGAAAGTGTTGCAGTATCATAATATTCATCAATATATTTAAGACTTTGAATTATAAGCATTTTTTCATAGTTATCTACAGAATAAATTTCAATGTCTTGTGAATTTTTAATTAATTCTACAATTAAAAGCCCTACAAGTAATTTTATTGTTGCCTTGCTCATTATTGAAGGCGCATATAATTCTATGATTATTTTCTCAATCAAATCTTGAATATTTTCTCTTTCTGAAACCTTAAAATACAGATATTCCCCTTCTTCATAGTCAGTATACAAGGTTGTAAGTAAAAATTTACTTATAATATTTTCATTATCTAAAAGAGTTATTATATAATCAAAAAATTCAGGTCTAATTATAAAATTTATAATTATATCATCTTCATTTGAAGCCTTTATTTCATGAGTTATATATTGGTTAAGAAAAATCAATTCACCTTTTTGTAATATTATTTCTTTGTTATCAATAATTTGAGTTAATTTTCCCTGATAAACATAATTAAATTCAATGTAATTATGTTTATGACTAGGAAAATTTATAAATCTCGTATGCTTTCTAATATCAATTAATTCACCTGCTGGTAATAACTTATTACTATCAATAACAAAATTCCCCTCATCAGTATAAAGACTTTTATTTACAGAAGCTTCTCCATTTAATATTTGTGATTCTTCCTCTGTTAAGGCTATTAATTTATCATGAATTTCTTTCAACATAAGTTATTCCTCCATAAATAATCTGCGTATCCTTTAATCAATAATATCTAAATTATATACCTATTATATCTAACAAATTCAAATAAACCTAGTTAGAAAAAATAGCAGCTCATTTTACTGACCTACTATCTTTTATCTATATTTAATAAAAGAACTTTGGTATAGTCCTCCTATCATCCAATCCAGATATAATTGGTGGAATAAATTCATTTAATTCCAAGCCTCTACTTGATTCAGTTGTAGTAAGTTCTGCGAGCTTAGTCACTCCAACATAAACATCAGATATTTTATACCAGGTTGCATAATCAACTATTCCGGTTTGCGGCAAAGTAAAAATCTGTTGAAAAACTTTTACTGAATTCGCAGTCTTTGGACCATATTTACCATCTTCAGCAAGCTTAGGAATAAGTGGATAGTTTCTAGCTATTCTATTTAATTGGCCTTGAATCGCTCTTACTTCAGGACCTGAAGCTCCAATAGTAAGAGGAGTTCCGGGATATGACATTGGACTTCCAGATACTTTTTCGGCTGTAACTAATTCAATATCATCACCATAGTAATACTTTAATATATCATAAGGCACCATTCCACGCCTTCCTAATTCTTGACTTCCCCATTGACTTAACCATTGAGGACAAGTAACGCTCTTTCCATCACAATATTGAGTGAAAAGTGGTTGTTTCTTTCCAATTCTCCTTACATAGGTTGAAAAAATCTCGTCAACTATTTGACTTATATTATCATAAATGTTTCTGCCATAAGAAAAGGCTTGATCATATGCCGTAGAATTTGTAATATCAAAATTTTTTCCTTTACCTCTATACCATTCGGTAAAAATTCTATTTAAGGTAAAAGAAACAATGCAAAAAATATTTGCTCTTAATGTTGACTCTGTCCAAGTTGAATATATTTCGCAGGAAGCTACATTTTTAATATAATCCTTAAATGGAACTTTATAATTAGTGGCTGAAGGATCATTTGGACTTCCTTGATGAACTATAATATATTCTGGAACTATAGGCTGTGGCAATACTACTCCTGAAGTTGGAGGAGGCACTGGTTTATCAACCTCTTCTGGAATCTTAGGTGGATAATTTCCGTTTAATGTATTTGGTGGTATATCTATAATTTGCTGCCTCATACTTCCTCTTCCTAAGTTAATCTCTAAATTACATATTTGAAACGCAACTTCTGTTGGGAATACCTGACACCCTCTTATAACTATTGGATTAAATCCACTTCTTTCAACCGTTATATCATAAAGACTATATGGTATTTGGTTACTATTTTCATTTAAAGAATATTCTAACGGAGGTGCTGGTAATTCTATAACTTGAGTTAAACCTACTGAATTTGTAATGAGTTCAATATTTTTTGTGCTTCCCGCGTTAGTAATTCCTGTTACTGTTATTTTTGCACCATCAATTGGAATATAATTACCGCCTCTAAAGCATTGGATTTTTAGACCTCCAGTATTTGATAAAGCATTTCCATTACTTGTTGTAACATTTCCACTGTTTATATTTTCCATAACATTCCTCTTAATATTTTTTCAGAATATTATACTTATTAAAAGTAATATTTATTACTAATATATTTATTTTCTAGAAAGTCTAATTTGTGGTATCAATATTCCAATTAATATAAGAATACAGCCTAAGTATGCTCTAATGCTCATGGTTTCCCCTAAAATAAGCATTCCTCCTATAGCACCAAATACTGATTCCATGCTCATTATAATAGCCGCATGAGAGGGTTTAGCATTTTTTTGCGCAACTACCTGTAAGGTATAAGCTACCCCTGTGGAGAAAAGCCCCCCATATAGAATAGGAACTAAAGCATTAGATATACTTGTAAGAGTAATACTTTCAAATAAAAAAGCTGATATTAGACTTAAACCAGAACTTGTTGCAAATTGCAGACAAGATAATTTTAAAGGATCTACCTTATTACAAAAATAATCTATTGTTAAAATATGTAGTGCAAAGAAAAAGGCACATATAAGTTCAAACATATCTCCATAACCAATTCTAAAGCTTTCATTTATACTTAATAAATATAACCCAGTTACTGCAAGAACTACTCCAATCCATAGTTTTTTACTAATTTTATGACCTAGAATAATGCCTATTATAGGAACTATAACCATGTAAAGTGCAGTAATAAAGCTAGCATTTCCAGCAGTTGTATATATAAGACCAAACTGCTGAAGGGATGAGCCCATAAATAATATCGTTCCAACTAGTACCCCAGATAATATTGTTTTTTTCGTGCTCACTTCATTGTTATTTTTTCCATTACTTTCATTTCTTTTATTAAAAAAAATGATTAACGGTAAAAGTGATAAACTTCCAAGAGCAAACCTCAGTCCATTAAAAGTAAACACCCCTATATATTGAGATCCTACTCTTTGTGCAACAAATGCAAATCCCCAAATAGCTGCTGTAAGTAATAACAGCATATTAGCTTGTACTCTTTTATTGTTCATTATATATATTTCCCCCTTAAATTATTGTCATATTATCATTTGTTAATATTGTTTTACAATACAAATAAAATCACATAATATATTAGCATAATTATGAGTCCAAGTGGTACCCCAAGTTTAATCCATTCTCTGCTTTGAATCTTAAATTTGCCAGCAGTAATAATGTTAGGAATATTCCCTGGAATCATCATTCCTCCACTTATTAATAATCCCATCAATACAGCCTTAATTTGTAATTGTGACATTTTATTACTAACCTCAGCTGCTGCTAGGGTTGCATTATCTAATACTGCAGAAGACATATTAAACCAATATAAATATCCTGTATGAAGATTAATTACATAAGTATCTATTATCGGTTTAAACCCTTCCCCAAGCAGCTCTAAAGCAATAATAAATATTAAAATTTTAAATGCTCTTATTATTATTGCAGCATTTGTCTCTTCTATAATTATTTCTTCCTCCTTGTCTTCATGTGCCTTTTCTTGAATACCAAATGACGCTCCAATAAGTCCAAGAATCAATATTCCTGGAATAATGTAAACACCAAACTGCTCTAAAAGATACCAAAAGCTTTCATGAAGTTTAGAAATTACTGTTGTTGATAGTGGTTCTCCTATTGGAGTCAATACTGCTCCCATTCCAATAGAAAAACAAGCTACTATATCAACATTTATCTTATTTTTTCTACTAATTGGAAGTATACTTACTATTTCTATTAAGAGCAAGGCTGCAATTATTGCTGTTATTACACTTGATATAAGTCCAATAATCACTATTAACAAAAATATAAAAAGCTTTAATGGAATATACTTTAAAATATAATTTAATGCTGCTTCTACATGGGTAGATATTGCTTTAAACATGAATCCACCTATTAATACTACACAAGTTATTACATACATAAATTTATTTTGAAATACATTAATAAAAAGTTCCTTACTTAAGGAACCTGATGTAATAGCCGCTAACACTCCTACAGTAAACAAAAAAAATTCAAGATTACTTTCAACTTGCTTCGATAAAATCGGTAATGTAAAAGTTATTACTAAAAGTAAGATTAATATATACATCACCTTTACCACACCCTTTCTATTATTAAAGTTAATTTAAATCTAAAAGCTTTTACACTTAATTTTCAACTATAATTAACCATGTTATTGTATCATATAACCTCTAAATTAAAAAATGAGAAACTCGAAAAATGAGTTTCCCACGTCAGAAACAAATTATATATAGGTAATTAATAATCCTATTTTATATAGTATCACAGTTCCAACATTTGTCAAATACTATACGCCTTACCTTTAATCAAAATATGAATACAGGCTCATTCCCTTTATATGTAATTAATTCAATATTTTCTTGACTTTATACATTAACTTACATATAATGAAAATAAATATAATACCCACGGCAAAGTCGCCTAATATTTATTAATATTAGGTGACTTTTCGTTTTTATGGGATTCCCCCCCAATGACAATGGAGTCAAAGTTTAATTACTTTGACTCTGTTTTTTCAGCTTAGATTTCATTTAAATTTTAAATGAAGCTTTACTTAGAAATCCATTCTAGAAAGGAGGTTTTAAAAATGAAAAAGCATAGTTTGATTTCAACACCAGAAAAATCGAAAGTTATAACCCTTAATATTCTTTTTATTACTACTCTAATGATTATTTTTTTAGGAATATTTTTTAGCATTTTTAGTCTGATTAATAATATTCATTTTAAAGTTCTAAGTTCTTCAATATCAGGTGCGATTTTTGGAATTTTAGTTTTATATTTGGGAATAAGATACTATTTATCAGTTACTAAATTAAGAGAAGAATTATATAAATCTTCAGCTAAATTTTCATGGAGAAATTTTAAACGAAAATAAATTTTTTAATTTAGGTAAATATAAAAATTGTTTTAATTTGGAGGTTAGGTTATGAAAAAATCAATAAAATTAGGTGCTATTATATTGTTTCTTGGCGTATTAGCCTTTGTGTTAGCTCTTGCCCTTTCAGTATCTGGAGGTTCTGACCCAACTGGTGCTTCTTACGTTGCTGCAACAGGAAGTGAAACCTTGGCTGATGTAGCAACTACAGCAAATAAAGGTTATTATGGAGCAAATTTCACCTGGGTTATGATAACAGGCTTTATGGTTTTCTTCTTTCAGTGCGGATTTGCTATGGTTGAAACAGGCTTTTGCCGTGGTAAAAATGCTGCCCATACTATGACAATGAACTTTATGGTATTTTTAGTTGGTGCGATTGGATATTTTCTAACAGGCTTTGCTATTCAATTTGGAGGTTCTGGCGGTGCAGCAGGTCTTGGCTCTGGTGGTGCTGCATTAGGCTCAATGCTTTCAATACCTGGCCTTGGCGGTATTATGGGGTATAATGGTTTCATGTTATCTGGTACTGGTGTTTATGATCCAGGAATATATGCATTATTTTTCTTCCAAATGGTTTTCATGGATACCACAGTAACAATTCCTACAGGTGCTGTAGCCGAAAGAGTTAAATATTCTGCAATTGTTATTTTATCTTTCTTTATCTCTATGTTCTTATATCCTTTCTTTGGGAACTGGGTATGGGGTGGCGGTTGGCTATCAACCCTTGGTAAAAATTTTGGTCTTGGTCATGGTGTTGTTGATTTTGCCGGATCTGCTGTAGTTCACTCTATGGGAGGTATGCTAGCTTTAGCTGGCGCAATTGTCATAGGTCCTCGAATTGGTAAATTCAAAAAAGATGGGACTGCACGACCTTTTCCTGGGCATGACATTCCAATGGCAATTATAGGCACAATTGTTTTATTCTTCTGCTGGTTCTCATTTAACGCTGGTTCGACCCTAAATGCATCTGATTTTAGACTTGCTGTTGTTGCAACAAACACAATGATAGCTGGTGCAATAGGTGGACTTATTGCAATGTTTTATATGTGGATCAAGTATGGAAAACCAGATCCATCAATGACAGCAAATGGTGCTCTTGCAGGACTTGTTGCAATCACAGCTCCTTGTGCTTTCGTAAATGCACCTTCTGCTTTCTTTATTGGTGCGGTTGCTGGATTACTTGTATGTGTTTCTGTTTCCTTTGTTGAAAATAAATTAAAGCTAGATGACCCAGTTGGTGCAATTTCCGTACACTGTGTCAATGGTATTTGGGGCGTTATTTCTTTAGGTCTCTTTGCTGACGGGTCTTATGGCGATGGATTAAATGGAGTTACTGGAGGCGTTACTGGTTTATTCTTTGGTGATCCTTCTCAGCTTATAGCTCAATTAATTGCTGTTGTTGTTTTATTTGTCTGGGGCTTTGGAGTTTCTTATGTTTTCTTAAAAATTCTAGACAAAGTATGGGGCATAAGAGTTTCACCTGATGTTGAATTAAATGGTTTAGATATTCCTGAAATGGGTGTTTCAGCATATCCAGATTTAGAATTATTAAAATCGCCTGAGCTTGATTATGAATCTCCTGAAAATGTTGAAATTAAACAACTAGCAAAATTTAAGGAAACTACTCAGCCAATATAGCTAATTAAAAAGGATGTGATAATATGAAAAAATTAGAGATTGTAATTAAAAGCGAAAAATTAGAAGAATTGAAAAAAATACTAACCGACTGCAATGCTACTGGAGTTATGATTTCAAATATTATGGGATACGGTAATCAAAAAGGTTACAAGAAAATTTATAGAGGAACAGAATATAGTGTTAACCTGCTTCCAAAAGTTAAAGTTGAAACAGTTGTGGCTCCTGAAATAGCTGAATTGATAATAGATAAAGTTTTAAAGGAAATTAGTACTGGCAATTATGGAGATGGAAAGATTTTTATTTACGATGCCGAAGATGTTGTAAGAATACGAACTGGTGAACGTGGAAAAGATGCATTATAAAACCAATTGATTTTATCAATTAATTTGATATAATTTAAGTATAATGAGTTACTGCTTAAGAGGAGGAAGTTATGGCACAAAACCATATTTGTGAATTATGTAATAGAAATGTTCCTATTATTACTAAACATCACTTAATTCCCTTAGCAAAAGGTGGAAGAAAATTTGAAACACTTTCTTTATGTACAGCTTGTCATCAACAAATTCATGCACTTTTTACAAATCGTGAATTAGCAACACATTATTATTCTCTTGAGTCTTTAAAAAAAGATTACAAGATAATTAAATACCTTAGGTTTATAGAAAACATCCCAGGGGATTACGAATTAACAATAAAAAAATCAAGGCGCGTTAGAAAAAGTAGTTAAAAATATTTAAAATATATTAAAACAAAAGTGTCTGCGACAGCTTAATTAATAATGAATTATTAAGAAGAAGATATTCCTTCGGAATATCTTCTTCTTAATGTGTTTTAAGTAACAGAAATGTTTTGTATTGTGGCATACTGCTCTTTATAAATAAGATCCGTTGTTGCAGCATAGCTGCTCTTTTTATAGGTGCGTATTGTGGCATAGCCACTCTTTTTATTGGCAAAATGATCCGAATTGTGGCATAGCCACTCTTTTTATTGGTAAAATGATCCGAATTGTGGCATAGCCACTCTTTTTATTGGTGTATATTTTTTTGTTTATCTTGATATAGCTTTAGTTTTTCTCCATTAAATCTTTTTGGTTCTTTAAATTGATTTAAGATTAATGCTCTATAATAAACTTCTGCTGTCTTTTCCACAAATCTTCCCTTTGATACTATATTTTCTATATCCTTACTTATTACAATTGTTCCATTACCCTCTAACAAACATGCATCAGTTGTTTTCAATTTTTCAATTAAATCCTTTGCTAGTTCAACATTGCTTGTATTATCATTACTCACGGAATAAATGTAGCCACCATAATTTGCAGAATCATACGTAATTGGTGGAATAACTTTGTTAATTACTGAAAAAGCAGTTGCAAAAATTGGATTAATGTGCATAATAGCTCTTATTTGTTTCTTTGCTTTATATAGCTCTAGGTGTAAAAATGCATCACTATCAGGTTCTATTCCATCTAATGCATTAATTATATTTCCGTCTATATCCAAAATACAAATATGATCTATTGCTAAATCATCTATTTTCATTTTTGAAGGGGTGATTATAATATATCCTGAATTCTCATCCCTAATACTAAAGCTTCCTGCACCTTCCAAACATAAATTATATTCTTCTGCTTTTTTAACAATTTTCACAAGCTTGATTTTTAAATTTTCTAACATCCTCATTTTCCTCTCCGAATATTATAAATTAGCTTTATCATTACGGTAACAAAAGTGCCTGCTACACATTTATTTAATGATGAATATTGAATAATAAATGATTAATTAGGATATTCCTTCGGAATATCTTCATCTTAATAAGTCTCAAGTTGCAGAAATGTTCCCCACTCTTTATAAATAAGATCCGTTGTTGCAGCATAGCTGCTCTTTATAAAGGTGTATAAGTTCCGAATTGTGGCATAGCCACTCTTTTTATAGTAAAAATGATCCGAATTGTGGCATAGCCACTCTTTTTATAGTA
>NZ_JAKJJY010000012.1:99215-165159 GCF_022320955.1 Clostridium sp. YIM B02555
TCCGAATTGTGGCATAGCCACTCTTTTTATAGTAAAAATGATCCGAATTGTGGCATAGCCACTCTTTTTATAGGTGTATATCTTCTATTCCTTTATTCCCATTAATTCATCATAAAATATTCTCTTGTCCATAAGCTTAAGATTCTCATCTATTATTGGATTAAAGTCCATTAAATCTAATACATCTTTTTTAATATCAATTCCTGGTGCTATTTCTACTAGATGCAATCCATCTTCTTTTAATTCAAATACAGCTCTTTCAGTTATATACATAACTGGTTGATTAGTCCTCAATGAATATTGTCCACTAAAAGTAATTTGCTCAACAGAATTTACAAATTTTTTTTCTTTACCCTCTTTTAAAATTTCTAGTATTCCATTTACAACATTAACAACTAACCCCTTAGCAGTTAATGTTCCACAAAAGACTACCTTTCTAGCGTTTTGAGTTATATTAATAAATCCACCGCAACCAGCAACCCTTGTTCCAAACTTGCTGACATTTATATTCCCGTGTTTATCCACTTGAGCAAGTCCTAAAAATGCTATGTCTAAACCTCCTCCATCGTAAAAATCAAATTGAGTTGGCTGGTCAAAAATACATTCAGGATTTACCGCTGCTCCAAATTTTTTCCCTCCTTGAGGTATTCCACCTATCGGACCTGGCTCAACAGTTAATATGAAATTCTCTCCTATCCCCTCTTCGTTTGCAACACTAGAAATTGCTTCAGGTACTCCAATACCAATATTTACAATACTATTTTTAACAAGTTCCATTGCTGCTCTTCTTCCAATAATCTTTCTTTCATCCAATTTTAATGACTTCAACTTATCGGCCACGATCTTAACCTCACCTGATAAGGCTGGATCATATGCATTTCCTAATACTTGGGCTTGCTCCTCCTCACAATTTGCTTCCACTACATAATCAACATAAATTCTAGGTATTTTAACACTTCTAGGATCTAATGAACCTTCCTTAACAATCTTTTCAACTTGTACTATTACTGTTCCTCCACAATTTTTAACAGCTTGTGCTATACATGTTGCCTCTGAAAAAGTTGCTTCATGATTCATAGAGATATTTCCCTTTTCATCAGCATATGTTCCTCTTATAAATGCCACATTAATGTTTGGTACTTTAAATAGTAAATTTTCTTCTCCAAGGATATTAATAATTTGAACTATATCTTCTTTTGTAATTGAATTCATTTTCCCACCTTCTACCCTTGGATCAACAAAAGTATTCAATCCAATTTTACTTACAGTTGCAGTCTTTTTACTTGCCATATCTCTAAATAAATTGCACATTACTCCTTGTGGCAAATTATATGCAAATATTTTATTATTTCTAATCATATCTCCAATCTTTGGTGCTAAATTAAAATGCCCTCCTATAACTTTTTCTAATAATCCTTCATGTGCCAAGTGATTTAAACCTTTACTTTCTCCATCGCCTTGTCCAGCAGCAAACATTAACGTTAAATTTCTTGGATGTTTTTCTTCAAAATATCTTTCTTCCAAACCTTTTAACAAGGTTTCTGGGACACCTAATGCTGCAAAACCAGAGATTGCTATAACATCATTGTCACACAATAAACGTACTGCTTCTTTAGAACTAATTACTTTCATTTCAACATGCATCTCCTATAATTTAAAATGTTCAAGCTAAGTTATCTTTTCTTAATTTTGTTAAAGCTGTTTCAAAACTTTGTCTATTTTTTATCAAATATATCACTTATGATTCTCAAATCTTATAATAAGTTTATTAGCGAAATATTATTTTATGCCTAATATTTTCCTACAATTTAATCTTCATGCCTTACAATTCAGTTCAAAGCTCAACTTTCTTACACTCTAAATATTATTTCATTTTATGAAATCCACTCCAAATTTGTTATCATAATATGATATTTTTTTAACCATTTTGATCAAAGATTATAATTCAAAATAATGTATAATTTTTACCGTTATAACAAAAAACTATTATAGTTAATGTTGTTATTTACTATGGGGAGGATTTTATGGAAAAGGAACTACTTTCACAATACTATCTAATTTTGATTTTAATACCTATACTCTGTGGAACTCTTGCAAGATACCTTACGCTTATTGTTGACTACAGACAATATCCAAGTTATCCAAATGGATATCTGATTCACTTAGTTACTGGATTTATTTCTTCTGGAATAGGTGCTATTGCAATTCCTGCATTACTTGAAAAAAACTTTGAGGCTGTTACCTTTCTTCTTCTAGCTACGGAACAATTTCGCGAAGTGAGAAGAATTGAAAAAGAAAGTCTACAGGATATTGATAATGTAGAGCATGTTTTTAGAGGTGAAGCCTATATTGATGGCATCGCAAAAACTTTTGAAGCCCGAAATTATTTTTCATTGCTCGTATCTTTTGGAACCAGTTTGATCATGCATATAATACCTTTAAATAATATTTTCATTACTATATTATTAGGAATTATTTTTGCTGCTATATTACTTTATGTCCTTAAAGCATTTACAAAAGGGAAATCAGTTAGTGATATAGCTGATATAAAACTTGCTAAAATAACTGTAAAAAATTCAGAATTATATGTAGATGATATTTTTGTTACCAATCATTTAGGAATAGACTTAGCTAGAAATCTAGTTCAAAGCAGCGGTATAGCTGCAGTAATTCATCCTAAAGAAAGGTATTATAGCAGAATACTGAATCACAATGGTCAAAGGCAGGCAATAATATTTGAAGCATGCAGAATTTTAGGCCTTAAAAGATATCATTATACGAAATGTGATTACGAAACTGGAAGAATCGCAATTGTGCTAGTGCCAATTATTTATGACGAAGGTGCCTTTATTGAAACTATAAAAAAAGTTCCCCTTTTAGAAAGCATAAAGAAGAACTATAAAATAATGAAATCAAATTCTAATCAAATGAAAGGTTGATATTATGGGTGCAGATTTATATAATACAGGTTATGAAATATTAGCATATATTACCTTAACTAGGGATAGGCCACAAAATGGAAACCCATTAATCTTAGTTGCAAGTGATGTTAATGAGCAAAAGCAATTAACTGAAGAAATTGCAAAAGCACTTAAAGCTGAAGTAGTTCAACTAAGCTGTGGAGACTATATGGTCATCAGTAAGCACTGATCAATGAGAAATTATCAATTACTACTGATCATTGATAATTGACCATTATAAAGCACTCCTTATCATTGATTATCTATCAATTGCAAACTGTTAACTGTGAACTGTAATTTGTAACTCCCTCCAGATCATCTATCAACTGTAAATTTTAAACTGTTAACTGTAATCTGTAATTCCCTCCTGATCATTAAAAATTGACAATTGAAAAAAAAGCCTCCCAAAAATAATTTTTTAGGAGGCACTAATTTAGTTCTTGCTTTTAACAAGAATATCATTTACTTGTAATTCTTCAGAACATTTCACTGTAAAAATCATTTGTGGACGATTAGCTGTTTCTATTTCTACTCCGTTTTCTTTTCTCATATCTTCTAGTTTTATAATTTTGTTATCACCTTTTATAGCTAAAACTTCAACAAAATCACCATTAAAAACTTTATTTCTCTGCTGAATTGTTGCAATATGAGTTTCTTTATTATAATCCCTAACAACACCAATCATATCATAATTATGTATATATGCTGAAGTTTCATAATTTTGTCTTATTTCTTCATCAAAATAAAAACCTGTTGTATATGGTCTATGGCTAGGTTTTTCTAGTTCTTTCAGCCATTTAGGATCATACTTATAATTTTTAGGATCTTCAAAATATTTATCAATTGCCTGCCTATAAGCTTTTACAACCGAGGCAACATAATATGAACTTTTAATTCTTCCTTCTATTTTAAAAGAGTTTATGCCTGCTTCGATAAGTTCTGGAATATGTTCTATCATGCATAGATCCTTTGAATTCATAAAATACATTCCATTTCCATCTTCATCAATTTTTTCATAATTACTTGGTTCTTTTTCTTCATACAAATGATATTTGAATCTGCAAGGTTGTGTACAAGTTCCCCTATTTGAATCTCTTCCAGTTATATAGTTAGATAATAAGCACTTTCCAGAATAGCCCATACACATAGCTCCATGAACAAAAGCTTCTATATCACAACTTTCTGGTAACTCTTTTCTTAAAGTTATTAATTCATTAAGACTCATTTCTCTTGCAGCAACAATTCTTTTAATTCCAATTTTATGCCAAAATTCTGCTGACTTATAATTTAAATTACTAGCTTGTGTACTTAAATGAATCTCAAGCTTTGGTGCAACTTCACGAACTATACTCATAATTCCAGGATCCGCAATTAGTACTGCATCAACTCCAACCTCATATAATTCCGTAATATAATCTTCAATACCATTTAAATCATCATTATGTGGTATTACATTTAAAGTAACATGTACTTTTTTACCTCTTAAATGAGCATATTCAAGTCCCTCTTTTAATTCTTCAATTGTGAAATTATCCGCAGATGCTCTTAAGTTTAATTTGCTTCCTCCAAGATAAACTGCGTCTGCACCGAAATTTATTGCTGTTTTAAGTTTCTCTAAATTTCCTGCTGGTGCTAAAAGTTCTGGCTTAATCATTTACTAACTTCTCCTTTAAATAAAATTCCAATATAGATATCCAATGCGAGAATTAGACTTATGCAACAATTACCGAAATCAAATCCATTTATCTTCCACAGGCCTAGTGAAATTTTCGCTGGAAGGTTCTAAGTGGAAGGTTGCACCCATTTCTGCATGTTCCTAAAGTAAATTTATGACAAGCAGAAAATGAAACAACCTTAGAGGAAACTCGACTCACGTTCGTTCGCTGAGTAAGCGATTCACACCAAATCATAGATTTGGGTTCTCTGCTTAATAACCATCATCAGCTCAATTTCACATGCCTGCTTCCAGAAAAATGTATCTGATTTCTAGTATAGTGTTACGATTATAATTTCTCAATGATGCATGTATATTACATTTGTAAGTTTAAGTATTAATTTGTATATCTATATATAAGTTCCAATTAAGATTATACATATCAGTTCGAGAAATCCCAAATGGAAAAGTGAATGTCCAAAAAGTAAGTGTCCAAAAAGTGAATGTCCAAATTTTATATTTGGAAACATGAACTTTCTCTGTGAGCTTCCCCCTCAATTGATCATTGATAATTGACAATTAAAATCCTAAACTCTTTTAGCATAAATTCCACTAAAAATAACTCCAATAATAAACCCAACAAGTGCTGGTATTATCCATCCAAAGCCATAATCAAAGCCTGGTAAATATAAATGTGCAAAATTTATAATTTGCGAAATTAGCGCATTTTCTTGAAAAGCTTGTGGTAGTGCTTTACAAAAATCAAAGAGTGCTGCTATTATTGTTAATCCAGTTGTCCACTTATAAATCATACCTTGCTTCTTAATAATAGGCGCCAATAAAGATAATAAAATTAATGTTATTACAAGTGGATATAAAAACATAAGTACAGGTATAGATAACTGTATTAAATTACTTAACCCAAAATTAGCAATTACAAAAGAAAATACTGTAAATATAATAGCGTATTTCTTATACGAAATTGATTTTGGAAACATCTCACTAAACATTTCTGAACATGCAGTAATTAATCCAATCGCTGTTTTTACACATGCAACGCCAACGATAGCCGCTAATAGCACCTTCCCAACAATACCAAGATAGTGATTACTTACTAACGATAAAATAATCCCTCCATTTTCTGCACTGCTAACGCTTCCTAAACTAGTTGCTCCCATATATGCTAATGATGCATATATAACTGTCATACCAACTACACTAACAAAACCAGACTTACAAGTTTCGATAGCAATTAAACGCGGCTCTTTAATTCCAAGTTTTTGTATATTAGAAATAATTATTATAGCAAAAGCTACAGAAGCTAAAGCATCCATAGTATTATATCCATCCAACAAACCTGTAAATAAAGGTTGAGTTGCATAATTTCCTTGAGCTGGATATTGACTAGCTTGCCCCATTGGGCTCACAAATGTAGCAATTAATAAAATAGATAATAATACCAAAAAAATAGGTGTTAGATATTTTCCTACCCAATCTAAAATTTGTCCTGGTTTCAATGAAAAATAAATAGTAATAATAAAAAATATTAATGAGAAAATAAATAGTCCTAGCTTTAAATATTCATCAGCTATAAATGGATGAATCCCAACTTCAAATGCAACCGTAGCTGTACGTGGTATTGCAAATAATGGTCCAATAGTTAAGTACAATAAGCAAGTGAAGATTTTTGAATACTTTGAACTAATTGGCTTTGCCATATCAAATAAACTTTCACTTCTTGAAAGAGCTGATGCAATAATACCTAACATTGGTAATCCTACCCCTGTAATTAAAAATCCGATTGTAGCCATAAAAGCATTGCTTCCAGCTTGTTGTCCCATTTGTACTGGAAAGATTAAGTTTCCTGCACCAAAAAATAGTCCAAATAGTAATGAACCAATCAATAGATTTTGGTGAAAACCTAGTTTTTCTTTCATATAATAGTCCTCCTAAAAATGTTTGTAATATTATCAAAACTTTATATAACACTAAATAATACCATTTAAATTTGATTCTTTTGATAATATCCTAATTGTCTTTATTATTATATTATAATTATATAAAATAGTAAAATTAATCCTAAAAACTGCGCAATTGTTATCATAAGTACCCATCAATTAATGAATAATTAATAAATAATATTAAAAAATGAACGATTGATTTTTCAACCCTTATATCCTAAATTATAAAGTTCAAAGTTTTTTATACTAATCTAAACGTTAAAAAAGGCTGGATTTTTTAATTCCAACCTCTATTTAATAATACTATTTAGTAGTACTTTTCTTTTAGTATGCCTTTCCCCAGTAAACCATTTTTTCAGCCTTCTTACCGCAGCACACACATTGAGTATCTATATTTTCTTGCTCAAAAGGAATACATCTAGAAGTTAAACCAGCTACTTCTTTAATCTTTTCTTCACATTCTAGATCACCACACCACATAGCTTTAGTGAAGCCTGATTTATTATCAGCAATTTCTTTTAGTTCCTCCATTGTTTTTGCAACAAAAGTTCTTTCTTCTCTATTTTTTAATGCTTTTTCATATAAACTATTTTGAATTTCATCTAATAAAACTAATACTCTATCCTTTAAATTGTCTAAACTTACTACTTCTTTTTCTCTAGTATCCCTTCTAACTAAAACTGCTACATTATTTTCAATATCCTTTGGTCCAATTTCAATTCTAACTGGAATTCCTTTCATTTCATATTCATTAAACTTCCAACCTGGCATCTTATCAGAGTTATCTAGCTTTACTCTAACTTCACTTGAAATCATATCTTTTAATTCATTTGCCTTTTCAAGAACGCCTTCTTTATGTTGAGCAATTGGAATAATAACAGCTTGAACTGGTGCAACCTTTGGTGGTAAAACTAATCCACTATCATCTCCATGAACCATTATAATAGCACCTATCAATCTAGTAGTAACCCCCCATGAAGTTTGATGTACATATTGTAATTCTGAATTTTTATTTGAATATTTTATATTAAAGGCTCTTGCAAACCCATCACCAAAATTATGTGATGTCCCACTTTGAAGTGCCTTTCCATCATGCATTAAACTTTCAACTGTATATGTTGCCTTTGCTCCTGCAAATTTTTCTTTTTCTGTCTTTTGTCCTTTTAAAACTGGAATTGCTAAATATTCTTCCAACATAGTTGCATATACATTTAGCATATCTATTGTTTCTTTTTCAGCTTCTTCTGCTGTTGAATGCGCAGTATGGCCTTCTTGCCATAAAAATTCTGAGGTTCTTAAAAATGGTCTAGTTGTTTTTTCCCATCTAACAACAGAGCACCATTGATTATATTTTTTAGGTAAATCATTATGACTTTGAATTATTTTTGCATAATGTTCACAAAATAAAGTTTCAGAAGTTGGTCTTACTATTAATCTTTCAGCAAGGTCTTCTCCGCCAGCTCTAGTTACATAAGCAACTTCTGGTGAAAAACCTTCTACATGGTCCTTTTCTCTTTGTAATAAAGATTCTGGTATAAACATTGGCATATATACATTTTCATGTCCTGTTTCTTTAATCTTAGCATCTAAATACTTTTGAATATTCTCCCATATTGCATATCCATAAGGTCTTATAATCATACAACCTTTAACCGTTGAATAATCAATTAGCTCTGCTTTCTTTACAATGTCTGTATACCATTGTGCAAAATCTTCGTCTATAGCTGTAATTGCTTCTACAAATTTTTTATTATTATTCTTACCCATGATTTTCTTCCTTTCATCATTGAAAAATTTAAAGTTTGAAAACAAAAAACGCCAGAAAAAGCCCATAAAGGGACCATTTCTGGCGTTACCACCCTAGTTATTATAAAATTACACGCAATAATTTTATAATCTCTCTTATCTATAACAGGAATACCTGCTGTAGCCTACTATCATTTCGGTACAGAACTCCAAGGCTGGTTCAGCACACAATTTCTAGGAATTTTCATCACCCATTCCCTTTCTAAAAGAAATTAAATATACTTACTATTCCTCTTCACAGTAATAATATTTTTTTCTAAATATTACTCCATAGTTTCTTTTCTGTCAAGTATTGTATATAATTAAAACTACATTTATTGTATATAATTAAACTTATTTATACGATTTCTTCAATAGCTAATAATCTTGGTTTGCTTCCTTCTGTGACTTTAATGTAAATTCTGGCCATTTGCATTTGTAAGTTCTCTACAATCGTTTTTACTCTGCAAATAAAATAATAGTCTTCCATATCATTGGTAATTACTGCAATAGGATTAAAATTCCATCCTTTTATTCCAGCTAATGCTTTTATTAATATTTTCCTATCTTTCTTTGTAACTTTATTCCTTATTTCTAATTTGTCATTTTCTTTTACCATGATACTACACTCCCTTTCTAATATTTATATTAATAGAAGTTTGTGTCAGTTCTTTGTCAAAATTATTAATCTTTTATTAAAATATAGCTAAGTTCTTTTATCTTGCTTGTTACAATGCTTTACAATATTTTTATAAATATTGTAAGGAATAAATAAATTATTATTTTTTCCTGAACCAATTTTTATATCAAGTCTGTGTACTCCATGATAATCTGTTCCTCCAGAGCAAACTAAATTATATTTATCGACTATATAATCTATAAATTTATAATCCTCACAAGTGAAGGATGGATAATATTTTTCAATGCCGTCTAAGCCTAAATCAATTAAGTCCTTAATTTGCTTTTCAATTTCTTCATTATTTAAACCTTCAAATCCTATTGCTTTATTATAATGAGCTAAAAAAGACAAACCTCCAGCTTTCTTTATCATATCAATAGATTCTTCAGCGTCAATGAGTTCACCTTTCCCGTAGGGAATCGGATCCAAATATTTATCCCAAATTTCTTGTGCTGAACTGCAAATTTTATTTTTCATAAAATATCTATAGACATCATATCTATCCAAATATTCACTTAATGAATTTTTCCTTAACTCTTCAAAGGTTATATGAATCCCCTTATTAGCAATCCCATCTAATACATTTTTTAATCCACTTTCTCTAGCTTTTTTCATTTTGTAAAAAGAAGTTAAAAAATATTCATTAGTAATATCAATTCCAATTCCTAAAATATGTACAATTCTGCCATCTTTATAAAGGGAACTTATTTCTATTCCAGGCAAAAAATCTATGTTATTAGCCTGTGCATATTTCTTAGTTTCTAATATACCTGCTATATTGTCATGATCAGTTAATGCTATTGCTTTTACCTTTTCTTTTCTTGCATCACATATTAATTCCTTAGGTGTACTAGCTCCATCAGAAATATAAGTATGCGTATGCAAGTCAACTTTATAATTCATGAATTCTCCCTTTAGACTACTTCTGCTACATTAAAGCCTTCAGCTGTAGCTTTTTCTATGAAATTTTCACCATCTATATGAATACAATAAACTTGTTTTCTATATTTGTAAGGGATTTTGTCGCACAAAACCCTAAGCGATGTATGTACATTATCTTTATTATCATTTAGACAAGTATCATGATATATTAAATTTCCAGTTTCTAAAAATGGAATAATATCAATATTAGTTTCATAAGTGTCTCCACTATAAAAAATATCATTTCCATAATCAAAGTTTAATAAATATGAATATGTATTAATAGTTTTAGAATGCTTAGTTAATCTTGAATTAAAAGTTATACCTAATGAATCAATTCTTTGATTCTCAGTACCATGCACTAAAAAACTTTGCCCCTCTACTGCTCCAGTAAGTTTTAAAAATTCGCCTATTTTTTGTTTTTCATGAAAATAAACATTTGCAGTAATATTTGATTTCCAATAACAATACCCCACAAAACTTCCTAAAGATCCAACATGGTCTGAATGCATATGTGTGATTAATATATAAACATTTTTAATTCTATTAATTAAATCTCTTTTTATAATTTTTTCAAATACAGCTTCACCACAATCAATTAATAACAAAGTATCATCATTTTTTATATAAGCGCAGGTATTTCCCTCATTAACATTGTAACCTGAACCTCTTCCTAAAAAATTAAGTTCATTCATATTGAATCTCCTTACTGTAAGTATATTGGCTAACATTAACATTATTATAATATTATGTAGATACTAAGACAAGTTATATCATATTATACTGCCTTTAATTTATAGAATTCATGTCAATATCATACTTAAGTTTTACTAATATTGTTAAATGTTTGCAAACTTGGATTATGTGATTATATTTTCAAATAATACTGGGTAAACTAAAAAACATGTTATCAAAAACTAGGATAATATATAAAATACATAAAACAATATTTTGTTAAAGTGAGGTTAAAATACTAGTAGAAAGAAAATAGATCAAAAGTTAACCGAAAAGGTTTTCAATACTACTTTTTCTAATAATTTTATAGAGTATTATTATAAAGGCTGGTTAATATAATAGTGCAAAGCAAATTTATAATAAATTGCAAAGCAAAAATAATTTTATTGAGGAGGTAGGTAGATATGGCTTCAAACAATAGTGGAAGAAACAGAACTTTAGTACCAGAAGCAAAGGCAGGGTTAAACAGATTAAAAACTGAGGTTGCTTCAGAAATAGGATTGAGCAACTATGAAAGCGCAGATAAAGGAAACCTTTCTTCAAGACAAAATGGAAGTGTTGGTGGAGAAATGGTAAAAAGAATGATTGAAAGCTACGAACAAGGTCTATAATGAAGTTAGACTAAAAATTGATATCTTCTAACGTAAAAAAAATCATGCATATAGTAGGGAAATTTTTTCCTTAATATATGCATGGTTTTATTTTATTTTGTTTTTTCAACAAATTCATCTATTATTTTTCTGGCAAGTGTAAATTTTTGAGGTATAGTTGGGAAATTATCTTTCGTAAACCAATCAGCATGAACTATTTCTTCTCCATCAACCTTTATCTCACCAGACTCATATTCTGCAAAAAATCCAAGCATTAATGAATTAGGAAATGACCAATGTGAACTCCTATTAAATTTAATATTCTTTACCTTTATTCCAACCTCTTCTAGAACTTCCCTTTTTACTGTATTAGTCAAATCTTCACCTGCTTCAACAAAGCCTGCAATTAAACTATACATATTATTTTTAAATCCTTTATTATGAGCAAGAAGTATTTCCTCTCCTCTTGTAACTGCAACTATTATTGCAGGACAAATTACAGGATACATTACATGCTTACATTTTGGACAAATTTTTGCAAGTTCATTATTTTTGTTCTCTGTCTTTGTTCCACATTTGCCACAAAATTTATGAGTCTTGTCCCAATTTAATATTTGATTTGCTCTACCTATAGCTGTAAATAATTCTTCCTCTATTAAAGTTCCTATTTCATATAAAGGGACCAACTTATAGTTCTCTAATAAAATAAACTCTTCGTATGTTTCAGCAACAAAACAATCTTGATTATTAAATTCTCCAAAAAAGAATTTATCTCCATACTTAATTTTAAGTTTTTCAATTTCATTAAAAACAGGAATAACTATATTATCATTATCTTGTTTTACAAGTAAATTTCCATTAAAAAACATAAAGAATAAGGCATTATCCTTAATTTCTTTATTTATATCTGATAGTACTATAAATTTATTGTTCATATATCTAAAACTCCTTGATCTAATTTATATCTTAATTCTAAAATTGTATACTCGATAATCAATTGTAATTTTAGCATAATGTCCTTCTTAATTCTATAAATTTAACCAAGATTTTAACTTGATAGACTAATAATAAGACTTAATTAATTATCTATGCTATAATTAGACTGTTGTTTTTAATTGTAGATATCCAATTTAAGACTCAAACTTATAAATGGAATATACATGCATCATTGAGAAATTATAATCGTAACACTACACTAGAAATCAGATACATTTTTCTGGAAGCAGGCATGTGAAATTGAGCTGATGATGGTTCTTAATGGGGGCTTGTTTCATTTACAGCTTGTCCAAATTTTACATTTGGAACACGCTGAAATGACCACAAGCCGCCATTTAGAACCTTCCAGTGAAAATTTCACTAGTCCTGTGGAAGATAAATGTATCTGATTTAGGTAATTGTTGCATAAGTCTAATTTTAAATATTAACAAAATATTATGAACTAAATTTTACAAAGGAGATTTCAATGGAAATTAAAAATGTAATTGATATTGCCCTTACTGCCGGGGAAATATTATTAGCTAATGGTGCTGAAAATTATAGAATAGAAGAAACAGTATCCATAATATGTGAAGCGTACAACTTTAATGGAGAATGTATTGCAATGTCTAACGGAATCTTTCTATTAATTGAAGATTCCAACGGTGAAAAAATTACTTCCATGAAAAAAGTTAAGGAGAAGCATGTAGACTTGTACAGAATTGAACTTATCAATTCTTTTTCAAGAAATATTCAAAAAAATCAGCTATCTTATACTGAAGCTAAAAATAACTTAAATGAAATAGAAAAAGCTCCAAATTTCACTATGCGAATTAGAACTATGGCTGCCTGTATGACAGGCTTTATATATACTCTATTCTTTAATGGAACTGTTCAAGATGGAATTGCAGCTGTTATAATTTGTTTAATTACATATATGCTGTTCGAAAAGGTATCTCAACTAGGATTTTTTCAATTTTTAGAATTCTTTTTAGCAGGAGTTTTAATTGGTGGCGCTAGCATTTTTGCCCATTTTCTAATCCCTGCAATAAGCTATCATAATGTAATTACCGGCGCAATAATGATTTTACTTCCAGGTGTTGTACTAACAAATGGTATCAAAGATGTACTTTGTGGTGATTTTTCTGCTGGAATTGCTAAATTTTCTGAAGCAATGATAGTGATTATAGCTGTAGGAGTTGGAATAGGAACCTCATTATTTATTGGATTGAAAGGAATATAATTGATATGCTAATTAAAATGACTTTATTATCTTTTTTAGGAAGTGTATTTCCTGTTATATTATTTAACATTGATAGAAAGAAGATTATATGGTGTGGACTAGCTGGTGCTCTTGGCTGGATTGTATACAGCTTGATTTTTTCAATAACAGGAAGCGAAGCTCTAGGATCATTTTTTGGTGCCTTCGCAGTTAATTTATATAGTGAATTTATGGCTAGAATAATAAAAACGCCTGCTTCTATGTTTTACGTTCCTGGAATTTTCCCACTAGTACCTGGAATCACTGCTTATAGTACTATTATTTCCATTGTTCAATCAAATTTTCCAGTCGCTTTAAATAAAGGGATTTTAACTTTGACAATTGGTGGAGCAATTGCTTTTGGAATAATGCTTTCTTCAACAATTGTAAGACTTATTTCAAATATATTAAAAAGGCAAATTAACCAGCTATCATAACCCATTACGCAACTAAGCAATATTTTACAATTTCTTTTTTATTATAGATGCTATCATATAAATGTTCATTATATTATGTAAATTTGAAAGGGGACTTTTAAAATGAAAGTTAATGCAGCATTTATATTTGTAGCACCAGAAGTCGATTATAAATCACATAGAACTGTAGTTGACACCCCAGTTGTAAACTTAACTGTTGTAGGGGTTAAAAATTATAGTGAAGCAGTTGAAATTGCAAAAGAATTAGTTTCTAATGGTGTTAAGGCAATAGAACTTTGCGCTGGTTTTGGAAATGAAGGGATTGCACTTGTTAGTAAAGCAGTTAGAGGAAAAGCCTCTGTTGGTGCAGTTAAATTTGACCATCATCCAGGTTTTGATTTCAAAAGTGGTGACGAATTATTTAACATTTAATAATTTATATCATTGACAAGAGATAAAATCACAAAAATCCCCCTATAGTAAATACTATAAGGGATTTTTGTTTTCCATAAAATAAATAACTAAAACTATTTATAGATATCCAATTTAATAATCAAACTTATAAATGGAATATACATGCATCATTGAGAAATGCGAAAATTTCATAAGTCCGCTGGAATAAATATGTGTTTAATTTCGATAAGTTCCGCATAAGTCTAATTCTCGCTTTGGATATCTTTAACTAAAAATTAAAATATCTATTTCTTAAATCTTTAATAACTTCAATATTACTACTATAAGTTGCTCCTTCATCTCTAATATCTTTTGAATTTTCATCATATTCCCCAGAGAAAGATAACAAATTAAAGCTTGTCTCCATATAATATTTTTCATCACATATTAAAAGTTTATTATGTGAATTTACTTTTTTAATCTTAAAGGAAGCACCGTAATCACTGAATGTTTCCATTAATTTTTCTGCAATTTTATCGCTGTTTCTATTTTTATAATTATCTTTTTTCGTATTAACTATTGAGCTATTTTCTGCTATACCATAAATTATTTTTATTATCCCGCCTCTTTTTAACAAAGCTTCCATCATAGCAATTAAATCATCATTAACAACATAATTATTCATCCATGGACTTCCAATATTCAGTTCATATTTTGCATCTGAAAAAGCTTTAAGAAATCTCTCTCTTATTTCTTTATTTTGCAAATGATATTCTTCATAATTATTTGTAATTTGATTTAAAGTGCCTAATATCTCTTTATTGTAAGGAGTAATATTTTTAATTTGATACTTACCCTCTTCAAAGCTGATCTCTAATTCACATAGATTTTTAACTGTAAAATTACTTACTTTATATGTTTTTTCTATATTTAGTTCATTTTTATCTAATTTATTTATAACATCTTCTAGTTTAATAATGCTTTCCTTGTCAAAAAACATCAAAACCTTTAAGGCTTTACTATCTATGTTCACACTATCATATTTTATAAATCTTTTACCTAAAGTATCTTGTTTACAATTAATCATTGAATTTAAATCATTAGCTGTTACTACACAATAATCCATATCCATTATTTCATCATCGTATTTTAGTAATTCATCTTCATAGCTTTCTAATTTTTCCTTCCTTGCTTTAATCTCATTAAATTCCTTTTTGGCCTCTTCCAAAGACAAAGCTTCTTTTTTTGAAAACTTTTTACTTTTCTTATTAAAATTAATTAATCTTTTAAACTTATTTATATATTTATCTATAAAATTTTTATTAGCTTCGTCATTTTCAACATATACTGAATCATTTTTCATTAAAATCCTCCAACCATTTTCCACTTAATATATATAAATTTAATTAATATCATCCCTTCAATTTAATAAATCCACAATAATATCATAATTAATTGCAAAGTTACATTAACAACTGCCCATTGTAAATTTATAATTTCCACTTTGAATATATATATAATTATACCATTAAAATGGTCTCTTATTAATATAAATTTCTATATAAAAGTAAAAAGAGAAAAGGTCAATACAGCTTTCTGTATAACCTTTTCTTTGCTTATTATATAAATTCATCTTAATTTCAATAAAAATTATAGTATATGTGTTGCAAACAGAATTGTTCAAAACTTAAAAGTTTCTGAAGTAAAGCAATCTTCATTTATTATTGACTATTGATAATGTTGAGTATTGAACCTTGCCAAAAAATTATTTTAACTGTGTAAATGGATATTTAATTGCAGCTACTAACTCCTTCATGAAATTTTTAAAACTATAATTTTTCATTCCGCAAATAAAGTAATGCATAAATATTCCTTTACGCCCTCTAACTTCAACGCCCATTGCAACCCCCACGCTAGTTATATACATTGGAATTATCCAGCCTAAATCAATAGGTTTAAATCTTCTCTTTTCTAAACCATTTATTACATCTACTAAATTTTTACCTGCATGCTTTCCTGACATTTCAGAAAAAGTTACAGCTCTTCTCAATATACTTCCATTATCGCCTTTTATAGCTGCTGCATCTCCTGCTGCAAAAACTTCTTCATATTTATCAATGTTTAAAAATTGATTAACTATAATTCTTCCATCTGGCAATGCTTCATAGTCACCAACTGCCTTTAAAGGTGCCTTTACACCACTGCACCAGCAAAAGAAAACATCCTTTATTTCTTCTCCATTTTTTAAGGTTATATTTTCACCATCAAAGGTTGCAACAAGATTTTCTGTATATATTTTAAATTTCATTTTATTTAATCTATCGACTACATGGTTTGCAGATTTTTCTGAAAGCATTGGTAAAACCTTTTTGGTTAAATCAACTAAGGAAACATTTATTTTTTTATTGTTCTTTATAGCTAAATCATATAAGTTGCAAGCAAGTTCTATCCCTGTAAAGCCTGCTCCAGAAACAACTAAATTTATTTCTTCTCTTCCTTCCATATGTTTTATAAAATTCTCTCTTACTTTTTTTGCTGCCTCAAAAGAATCCAATAGATTTACTTTATCTAAGTTTTGATTAAAGCCACATAAATTAGTCGTTGAACCTAATCCAAAAATCAAATAATCATAGTTGTATATATTGCCTTTAGTAGTTATTTTTCTTTCATCAAAATTAACATCCGTTACTTCTTCTTTTAAGAAATTAACCTCTCTAGGAACTAAATTTAAAATATTCTCTGTGATATCTTCCTTTACTAATCTACCACTTACAATTTCCGGCAAGTTAGGCAGCATTGTTGTATAATCATTTTTATCAATCAAATAAACTTCATGTTCATTTGATAATCCTTTTACTAATTCCTTTGCTGCTTTAATACCTGCAAAACCTCCACCAATAACAAAAATCTTCATAAACCATCATTCCCTTCCTCTTGTTCTAAATGTAAAATACCCTATATATGTTTCAAAATAAAAGATTTCAAAAGTAAATCAACTTTCATCGTTCATTGACCATTGCAATATATATGTTCCAAAAAAGAATCATTCAGTACAAAGCGCCTAAGACACGCAATTGACTTTGTTAATTAATGAATAAGTAATGATGAATGATTTCTTAAAATGATTTCATATGCAGCATAGCTGCTTTATTTATATAAGATCCGTATTGTGGCATAGCCACTCTTTTTATAGGTGCGTATTGTGGCATAGCCACTCTTTTTATAGGTGCGTATTGTGGCATAGCCACTCTTTTTATAGTAAATTGTTCCGTATTGTGGCATAGCCACTCTTTTTATAAGTGTATATATTCAGATAATCATTTTGCAACTTCAAAAGCTTATAATACATGCCTTTATTATTAATTAGTTCTTTATGTGTTCCCCTTTCCATTACTTGACCTTTATCAAGTACTATAATTTCATGGAACTTGTCCATTTGAACTAAACGATGAGTTACCCATATACAGCTTTTATTGTGAATTTCTTCATGAATGGCTTTCACTATTTTTTCTTCAAGTTCTATATCTAAATTTGAAGTTGGCTCATCTAGCAATAATATTTCACTTGGCTTAAGCAAAGCTCTAACAAGCATAAGTCTCTGCTTTTCTCCTCCAGATATATTGTAGCCAAATTGTCCAAGCAAAGTATCTAATCCCTTTTCATTATTCTTTATTAAATCCAATATTTCAAACTTATCTAATAAACTTAAAATTTCACTTTCCGAAGCTTCTTTTTTAGCTATCAGTAAATTTTCTTTAATGGTCGTATTAAATACATAAGGATTTTGTTCAATAGCTGTAAAAGCCTCTCTTATATCATCTATGGACATATTTTTATAAGACTCTCTACCTATTAAAATTTCACCTTCCCTATACTTGATGAAACCTAATAATGCTTTAAGTATTGTACTTTTTCCTGAACCGCTAACTCCAACTATAGCAACTTTCTTTTTGTAAGGTAGTTCAAATGATAAATTATTAATTATGAAAGCATCTGTATCATTATCATAAATGCTTAAATTTTTAACTGAAAGATCATAGTTTTGTATTTTTTCAAACTTATTGCTGTTGTTAATATGGCTACTTTCTATTACAGTAAAAATATTTTCTCCACTTTCATAAGTTTCTTTAAATTTATACATTACCATATTCATTGGTATTAATGCTTCTAAAGAAGCTATAACTGTCAGTGGAAGCATTGCATAATATATTCCTTCCAACTCACCATTAATTACAAGTGGAGCTGCAATAATAAGAGCTAACCCCATTAAGATTGTTCCCATTAAAGCATTAATATTTGTCCCCAAAATATTTATTAGATTTTTTTTCTTTTGTATACGAGTTAACCTTTTACTTAAATAATTAAATTCATCAGAAAATTCATTTTTTAATGGATAAATATTTATTTCTATAATCCCTTTTAAACTATCAAGTAACATTAAATTTATGCTTTTATTTAATTTACTTTCTTCTTCTAAAAAATTATTATTTAGCTTATATATTAAAATTGGTAATATAAAACCTGTTAATATATAACCTATACCATAAATCCATGCAAGATTAATTGAAAAACAACCTATAAATATACCTGTAGCCACTCCAGTTAAAATAGCTATAATTAAAGGATATATACCTCTTAAATAGAAATCTCTTAATTTATCTACATCTGTAACAATTTTTGTATATATATCTCCTGTTTTAAACTTGCTCTTTTCTGAATAATTTTCATTAAAATTCTTATAAAACCATTGTCTAATACCACTTAAAATTCTAAAGGTTGCATCATGAGATAAAATTCTTTCAAAATATCTAAACACCCCTCTAAATATTCCAAAAAAACGAACTCCAACAATTAAAACCATTAGATCTAACACATCTGGATGAAGAGCTGCTCTTGAAATCAAAACAGCTGAAGTTGATAATAAGCCAACATTACATAAAATAGTAAACACACCCATAATCAATGAGCAAATAACAAAGAAAAACTGCCTTTTCATTAATGAATTCATTACTTTTAAAATTCTCATTGTTCTACCTCTGGTGACATCATTAACTTATAATATTCTCCTTGCTTTTCCATAAGTTCCTTATGTGTTCCCATTTCAATTATTCTACCTTCTTTAAGCATTATTATCTTATCAACCATCTTAATTGTATTTAATCTATGAGCTGCTATTAATACTGTATTAGCTTTAAAGTGTTTTTGTATAGCCTCTAAAATTAGTTCCTCTTTCTCTGAATCCAAGGCTGAGCTTGGCTCATCAAATATTATAAAATTAGAGTTTTTTACCATTGCTCTAGCTATAGCTATTCTTTGAGCCTCTCCACCACTTATTGTTAATTTTTCACCTTCACCAATTACAGTTTCAGCTCCACCTTTCGTAGCTTCACAAAACTCATTGATTTTTGAATATTTATATATGTTTAAAAGCTCATTTTCATCTAAATCTTTATAGCCTACACATATATTTTCTTTTATGCTTTTATTAAAAATATGTGGAAACTGGGGCACCAAAGCTATATTATCAAAATAGTTTTCAATTTGGTTTATATCTTTTCCATTTATAAAAACCATATTATCTTGTACTTTAAGAAAGCCACTTAATATATTTATTAAAGTACTCTTACCACTTCCACTTTCCCCTATTAATGCAACTTTCTCACCAGCTGCAATTTTAAAATTCACATTATTTAAGGCTTTTTTTTCATCATAGAAAAACTCTAAATCCTTAACTTCAATTTCAAACTTATTTTCTTTCATTTCAATATTACTAAGAGAACTATCATTAGCGAGCTTTTTTTCAAACTCTTCTATCTTTTCTATAGCAACAACTCCATTTAGTGACGCATGAAATTTCAAACCTAACTGTCTGACTGGAAGATAAAAATCTGGTGTTATTACAAGAATAAAGAAAGCACTAAAAAAACTTATCTTATCATAAACTAATCGCAACCCTAAATTCACTGCTACTAAAGCTGTACTTATAGTAGAAAAAAGTTCTAGCACAAGAGCTGAAAGAAAAGATACTCTTAAAACTTCCATTGTGGCTTTTCTATGATTTTCACTAATTTCATATATCTTGTCTTCTTGTCTTTTACTTATTCCAAATAATTTTAAGGTACTTAAGCCTTGAAGCATATCTATGAAATGAGAGCTTAATAAATTAAGCTTTTTCCATTGTTTTTCATTTGCTGCTTTAGACTTAAGCCCTATTAAAATCATAAATATTGGAATTAAGGGATATGTAATTACCATTATCAATGCTGAGATTTTATCCACATATGCTACACCTAAGCATATGAGCAGAGGAATTATAAAAGCTGCAAAAAATTGTGGAATATATTCTGAGTAATATTGTCCTATCATTTCAGTTGCTTCTGTAATAAGGTTTATGACTTCACCTAATTTTTCATTCTTAACTTTGTAGGGATTAGCTGAAACAACCAACTGAAACAATTTTTCTCTAAAATTTCCCTTTATATCCTCTGCTGAATTTTTTATATAAATCTCATTTACAAAATTCAAAGTAAATTTTAGCAATGCATTTGCTATAAACAAAATAAAGTAAATTTTCATATCTTTAAAAGTTTTAGCCTTTAAAAATATTCCTGATATCATAGCTGATAATAAATATGCTGAAATGACTACAAATAAAGCATTGAATATAGATGATACTGCTGATACTACTATATAAAACCTTTTAAAGTTGCTTTCCTTTAATAATCTTTTGTTTATCATATATCTTAAATAAACCTCTAATACTCTAAATCTTTAGCCGTAACTCTTTTTCTAAAGATCCAGTAAGTCCAAATTTGATATGCTAATACTATAGGAACAAATATTATTGCAACTTTAGTCATTAATGTAAGTGTATTCATGCTTGAAGATGCATTAGCAATTGTAAGATTATATTCAGGCTTTATGCTTGAAACCATAACTCTTGGGAATAATCCTGCAAATAGTGCAGCGACTCCAAGTCCAATAGAAAGTCCATTAGTAATCATTGCAATTTTAGCTTTTCCTACTCCCAATAGATACCAGCTCACTATTAAAGAAATAAATGCAATCACTGCTGCTACTAAAGATAACTTACTATTAAATAAATCTGTTTGTAAAAAGCTTAATAGAATTAGTAATGCTGATACTATTATTGCTCCAATTCCAATTGGTTTTGCTATTTTCTCAGCTTTTTCAGCTATAGGCTTATCTGCTTTTAATGCTAAAAAGACTGCTCCGTGGAAAGTAAAAACTAATAATGTTGTTATGCCAGCAACTAAAGTGTATATTGATATCAAATCAAAAAATCCACCTACATAATTCATTGTTTGATCAATTGGAACACCTTTTATAAAATTTGAAAGCGCAACTCCAAAAAGTATTGCTAAAAGCAAACTTGTAGTGAATATTACTTTATCCCAACCATCCCTCCATTGCTGACTTTCATTTTTACTTCTAAACTCAAAGGAAACACCTCTTAAAATAAGAGCAACCAGTACTACAAGCAATGCTAAATAGAAACCACTAAACATTGTTGCATACCAATTAGGAAATGCTGCAAATATTGCACCACCTGCAGTTATAAGCCATACTTCATTTCCATCCCAAACAGGACCAATTGTATTAATTATAATTCTTCGCTCTGTATCATCCTTACCAATTAACAAAAGCAATATTCCAACTCCAAAATCAAAACCTTCAAGAAAGAAAAATCCTGTAAAAAGTACTCCAATAAGTATAAACCAAATAATTCCTAAATCCATACTGACTCCTCCTTCTTATTATTAATGTTCTTTTTTTCTTCTTCTGGCATTACTTTTGCAAACTTAACCATTAATGTAACATCTATTATTGCTAACACTGTATATACCAAAGCAAAAGAAACCAAAGAAGTTACTACATAACTTAAAGATACTGTTGGTGATACTGCATTTTCAATTTTTAATAATCCAAATACAATCCAAGGTGCACGACTTACTTCTGTTAAAATCCAACCACTCGAATTAGCTAAATAAGGTAAAGCTATTGATAAAAGCATTAGTTTTAATAGAGTCTTCTTGTTATAAATTGTTCCTTTTTTATAAAAATATAAGCCAAGTAAGCCTATTAAGATCATTAACATACCAGCTCCAACCATTAATCTAAAGCTGTAAAAAGATAAATTAACTTGTGGTATGTAATTTCCTGGACCATATTTTTTTTCATATTCTGCTTGTATATCATTTAAACCTTTTACTTCTCCAGTAAAGCTGTTATAACTCATAAAGCTTAATAATTTAGGTACACTAATTTCAAAAGTATTCTTTTTATTTTCTTCATCTGCTATTGCTACTACTGCTAATGGTGCTGGGTCTTTAGTTTCCCATAAAGCTTCTGCTGCTGCCATTTTCATCGGTAAATTCTTAACTAAATACTTACCTTGTAAATCCCCCATTAATGCAACTAAAAAACTTGAAACCAAAGCCATGATTATTCCCATTTTCAAAGATGATTTTACCCATTCAGTGTTATTTTTCTTGATTACATGATATGCACTTATTCCCAATATAAAAAATGCACCTGTACATAAAGCTGCAAAAATTGTATGAGGAAATTGCACCCACAAATGTGGATTAGTAATCAAATCTGTAAAGCTTGTCATTTCAGCTCGTCCATTATTTAATGTATATCCAACAGGTTCATGCATAAAAGAATTTGCTGTTAAAATCCAAAAAGCTGAAATCATTGTTGCTATACTTACAATCCATATAGATAATAGATGTATTTTTTTTGATACTTTTTCCCAGCCAAAAACCCAAATTCCAAGAAAAGTTGACTCTAAAAAGAATGCTAATAAAGCTTCAATTGCTAGTGGTACTCCAAAAATATCACCAACATATCTAGAATAATTTGACCAATTCATTCCAAATTGAAATTCCTGTACTAATCCTGTTACAACTCCCATAGCAAAGTTAATAAGAAATAGTTTTCCCCAATATTTAACCATTTTCTTATATTTTTCATTCCCTGTTTTTACATAAAAAGTCTCCATAATTGCTAAATAAAAACCCAAACCAATTGTCAATGGAACAAAAAAGAAATGATAGACCGTTGTTATTGCAAACTGCCATCGTGCAAAATTAATAACGTTATCCATAATAATTCTCCTCTCATAAAAAATATTAATAAATAATCTATATGTATAATTATATAATAAGTATGTCTAAATTGGAACATTTTTGTGCAACCATATATTATTTTGAAGAAGAAATTAATTATAGAAATTGCAAGAAGATCTGTTTCCCTTTCTTTCAATTCTTTTATGATACTATGTATTGGTATATTAGATCCTAAATAAAAAGTATCCCATCCATCTAGTTCAAAAAAATCTGTAACCATTCTAATTCCAATTTCATGTAATTCATTTCCTGCACTTACCGAAAACATTGTTCTTCCCTTTTTCAATTTATTTTGAAATAAATATGGATACATAAGTGATATAATATGCTGAACAACATCAGTACAGTAATGTTCTTTAGCCACAGATATCTTGCCCTCCATCCATAGTTCACCGATTTCATAAAGAGCACCTTGTAGATATTTGATATAGATTTCTTTAAGATCAACATTTTTCTCTATCTTGTCTAAAATTAGCTGCGTTGCTTTCTCCTTTTGAAAATTAAGCAAATATCCTATAAATTCTCTCATTTCAATACATATTAGATTGGTTTTTTTCTCAATATTTTCACTTTCATACATACTAATTAAATAAGTAATATCTTATTTTTTTACTTTTTTTAATTCTTCTAACTTTTTATATCTATATTAATTATATTTCTACATTTATATCTTTTTCCCTTTTAAATTTTTCCTCCTTTTTCCTTTTAATTGTCTCATTTTTCAACAGTACATGTCCTATTCTGTCGTTTTATTTTATAATCGCCCACAAATTTCAAGTTGTCGAAATTATCCAGTTAATATTGTACTCTATTATTTATTGCTACTTATTAACTAAAAATATATTAATATGTTATAATTAGAAATATAAACGTTTAAACTTATTAACAATTATTTTATATATCATAACTAGGGTGTAGAGGGGATATGACATGATAACAAGTGCTAATCTATATGATTATTTTGAAAATGATTTATCTGAAATTAAAAATATTATTACATTAAATTTAAAAAATAGAGATTCTAGTACTAGTACCTTGCTAAATTCATTAGCAGCAACAGAAGGAAAAATGATAAGAGCTATTTTTACATTAATTGGTGGTTCTTTTGGTGAAATTGATAAATCTAAACTTTATAATATTGCTGCTGGAATAGAAATCCTTCATCTAGCAACACTTGTACACGATGATATAATAGATGATTCTGGTCTACGTCGCGGAAAAGAAACTATTAATATTACTCATGGAGCAAAAACGGCTTTGTTTACCGGAGATTACCTTTTTGCACAAGCCTTTATCTTATTTTCCGAATCTGCTTCGCGAGAAAGTTTTTATAATATTTCTAAGACAATAAAATTCATATGTCAAAGTGAAATAAATCAATTTTTATCAAAGTATTCTTTAAACTCCACTATTCTTGATTATTTTAGAAGAATAAACGGTAAATGTGCTTCACTTTTTTCATTAAGTTTGTCTTTAGGAGCCTTAGATGGACATGCTGATGATAAAATAATAAATACTTTAAAAAGAATTGGATATTATGTTGGTACTGCCTTTCAATTAATTGATGATATATTAGATATAACCACTCCAAATGCTGTTTTAGGTAAGCCATCAGGAAATGATTTATTCGAAGGTATATACACCTTTCCACTTCTATTTGAAATAAAAAATAAAAATGTGAAGTTATTATCGGCATTAGAGTCAAATGACCTTTCAACTGTTTCAGATATTTTAAAAACATCTGATGGTATAAAAACTGCTAGAAAGCTTGCAGAAAAATACACACTTAAAGCTTTAAGTTTAATAGATACGCTTCCAGATAGTCATGAAAAAACTATTCTTAAAAGCATAATAGATAAGTTACTCAAAAGAGAGTATTAGGAATTATACATTTTTCACATCTCATATTGCATAATAAAAGAGCATTTATATCACAATATGAACTTCTCCCTTCTAAGTAAAACAGTTTTATTATTTCAACTGTCTACCTAGAAGGAAGCATATCATGATAAATGCTCTTTTAAATATTATTCTTCTCTAAGCATCTTTATTTGATTCAAATAATTGAATACATTAATATAATAATCTGCTTTTTTCTGAATACTATAAAGTATGTTTTCGAGTTCTTTATTTTCAAGCCTTGATCTATCTACCAAATTATTTAAGTTCATAGATATTTCTTTTATTCCTTGTAAATTTTCCTTTTGAGATTCCTGAACTTGTTGAACATTTTCATTTACTTCTGATTCAGATTCAATTATATTTTCTAAAATAGTAGAAGATTTTTCAATAATACCCGTAGTAGATCCAATAAGTGAAGTTCCTTCAGTTGATTTATCAGACAATTCTCCCATAGAATGTGTTAAATTTTTTAAAGAATCAATAATATCTTTTGCGTTCTTTTGAGTATCAACTGATAATTTTTTTATTTCATTTGCCACTACAGAAAATCCTTTTCCTGCTTCACCTGCTCTTGCTGCTTCTATTGATGCATTTAATGATAATAAATTTGTCTGTTGAGCAATTCCTGTTATTATTCGTGCAAAATCTTGTATGCTATTATATTGTACTTGGATATTGGAAATCAATTTTATAAATTCATCAAATACAGTTGAAACTATTTTAACTTGTTTTATCAATTCATCAAAATCTAGTTTAGCAGTTTCAATCTGCTTTTGAGACTTATTCAAACTTGTAATTACATCCATTAATAAATTTTCTGTCTTATCACTATTTTTAGATAGCATCTGTAAATAGTCATTAACCTTTTCTGTTTGTTCTGTTGTGAATTCTACTCCCTTTAACAAATTTCCTAATCCATAAGTAATATTTCCTTCTTCACTAACAACTAAAATCACATTATTCTTAATCTGATCAACTAATTCTATTACTTCCTCTATATATATAAAACACTCTTCCCCATCTTTTGAATATCTAACAATATTATCTTCAGAAATCCTTACATCATCAATTTTTGTATCTTTCGCTTTCTTCAACATAAACTTCCCCTCCTATTCAACAGCCAATAAAACCATAGTTTGATTAACATGTTTTCTATAAAACTGTTCTCCATAACTTACAAATCCAGTTATATTTGGACATAACCCTGTTAATTCATTGTCAATCGACTTCCAAATTCCATCTTCTTGAAATTTCAAACTTCTTAATATACAATTTATAGCCAAAACGAAACTAGGTTTGAAATCTATTTCTTTCACAGTTTTTCTTAGTTGTTGAACTGGATCAACTGGTCTAAGCATCTCTACAAAAGTATCTGAGAGCATTTGACAATAAAAAGTAATCGACTTGTCTGGATTAACTTTCATAGGGGATGCTATGTATATTTCATCTTCATAAATCCTTCCCAAAGGATTATTTATAAAATAGTTTGGTAATTCTTGCTCTCTTACATTTAAAACTTTAGCATATTCAGTACTTGCAGGAATTTTATTAAAAGTTTTTACAGTTCTACTTATTAAATCTGAATCTGTAATTAGCAGCCTATTTCCAGTAGATTCATAAATATTTTCCTTAATAATCTTCGTTCTTTTTTTCATATTAAAGAAAATAGCAACACTCTTCACCCTTCTTGCCCCAATAAAAATAAGCGTTTCTTCAAATTTGAGGTTATCTCCAGCACTTCCACCAATTATCTTAAAATCATTATCTGTAAAATAAAAAGTTGTAATAATACTTTCTTCTGTCCCATTTAAACCATCACATAATAACAGTGCAAAAGCATTTTTATTACTTTGAACCCTCTTATAGGCTTCCTTTAATTTTTTAACATTCTTTATTGGAGGATTTGTTATTTCAACAACTTCTCCTTGTTCCAAATCATATTCAAATCCAGTAATCACACCATTTTTATAGCCACTTTTGCAGTATTCTCCAGCTGTTGAACAAAGTATAACATTTGATGATACCTGCTTAGATAATTCTGTAATTAATTCAGTATTAGAAAAAACAACAAATCCTTTATCTAAATTATTTTTGGTATAATTCAACGCTTCTGCAACATTTGAAAATAAAAATTCTCTCATAACTCCATCTCCTATCAATACCATTTAGTTATTTTTTATTAAAGTATAATTTAAACACCCTAATTCTTTCACAAGATTATATAATTAATTTTTTAGTGCTGATAATTCTTGAATACTTTCATATATCTGTTCGGTTGAAGCGCTTACTCTTCACTTTCATTCAATATACAAAAAAATTATTCACGTTGAAAAGGTATTGGTTTCTAATTGCGCTATAATTCTCAAAACTTCTGAATGTTTGATATTAACCATAGTCACCCTCCTAAATTATTTTTATCCTGTTAGTAATAATTATAAAAATTTCACTATACTAACATAAATTTAGTTAACAAAATTCTACCCAAATTAGCTAAATTTTATTTTATATGATAGTTATATTCATATTTTATATATTTCTATTTATCTTTCTTATTTCCTCTCACTTTTCGATTTGTTGATCTTTTTTTATTCCCTCATAATTCTGCATAATATATAGTTTTTCAGTTTTATTTGTCAGAATGTTCTATGATTTTTTTAACATCTTATCTTTTACGAAGATATTATGTATTAATTTGTAATACTATTTATTTTGCCTGAATTTACTTTTTATCTTATACTTTATATATAAACAATTTAATTATATTAAACCCTTTATTATTGGAATGACTTGTCCCTTAGAGTCATTCTTTGTTTTATTACTAAACAAAATCTTTTAAGTATAAAATATAAATGCTTCAATGTTTATTCTTATAAAAGAATAAATAGGTGTTTCAAATAATATTTTTATCTGAAACACCTATTTATTTTACAATTAATTCGTATAAAATGTTTTATCGCTTACATGGTATAGGCTTTTGCGGGCATCTAGGTTTAATTGCTCCAGCCTTAACTATTGCATCTTCTTCACAAGCCTCTACACATTTACCACATTGAGTACATTCATCTTGATCAATTACATGTATAAACTTCTTCTTACCAAGAATTGCATCATCATCACATTCATCTATACAATCTGTACAACCTATACACTTATCTGCAAGAATATGATAAGTAACAAATTTACTACATGCCCCAGCTTTGCAAGCTTTTTTAGTAATATGCTCTTCTATCTCTTCTTTGAAATTATTCATAGCACTTAGTACAGTTAACGCAAGTGTTCCATCAACTTCACAAAGCACTTGATTTTTCATTTCACTACAAAGATCTAATAATAAAGCTATATCACTTGTCTTTCCCTTTTTTTGCGTAAGATCTGAAAGAATCATGTTAATTTGAGTAACCCCCTCAAATCCAAAGACACATCTTCCACAAGATTCTTTTACGTAGCTTTCTGCTATAGTTTTTAATTTATCTAAAATACAATCAGTTTCATCAAATATAGTAATATAGTCTGTTGTTAGTTCAAGTTCAGTATTAAGATCAGCTTCTCCTATGAAAATTGCCATTGGATAACCTAAATACATTCCTTTAAAGGTACCTTTAACACCAGCAGTTTCTACAATTTCCTTTGCAGAAACCTTTTTATTAAAAGTATAACTTCCACTTTTCTTTACACTACCATTTATATATACGTTCTTTGAATCACTACCTAGAAGCATTTCAACTGTAAATACAGCTTTATCTTCTTCTTTAGAAGCAGGTATTGCCTTTTCTCCTTCTATAACTTTTAAAATTGCACTTGAGTTTCTATAAACAAATCCAAAACTCCCATCAACTAATATAATTTTTAAGTTCATATTAGGATAATTTTTAGCTTCTGCTTCTAATTTATTTTGAAGCTCTTTTTCCTTTTGATCTAATACGATATAATTCTCTTCTGCTTTTTTTAAGTTTATTGCTTCTAAAACTTGAGAGGTATTATTCTTTAAAATATCAATTGAAACTGGTGCTTCTTTATATGCAGTTACTCCATTACATATTAAATAATTATTCATATTCTTTCACCTCTCTAATATTCATTCCACATTTTAGGAGCTTTTAAATTTAATCTCAAATCACATTGTAAACAACGACTTGCTTCACACATAGCCTTTTCCTTTGATAAAGTTTTTTCTACAATATCAAAATTACATTTTCTCTTATCTGCCTCTACAAGTTCTATTGAAATTCTTTCTAATTTAGAGAACCCAGAACAACTTCCAATGTATGGATCTGGTGTTTCTTTTTCTAAAAGATTTTCTGATATATCACCATTTCCACCTAAATACTTATCAATTTCTTCAGCACTTTTACGTCCTGCTGCAATTGCTGAAATTACTGATTTAGTTCCTGTAACTACATCTCCAGCTGCAAAAATTCCCTTTACGCTTGTTTCTAAAGCTTCATTAGTTTTAATATATGGTCCATGAGTTAATTCAAGTTCCATAACTTCTGTTCCAGCTGGTTTTTGCCCAACAGCAAAAATAACATTATCAACTGGAATTATCTCATTAGAACCTTCTACTAATTCAATCACAGCTTTTCTATCACTATCAAAATAGAATTTATCAACTTTTTGCAATTCTACACCTTCAACTTTTCCACTTCCAGTAATTCTTAAGAAGGAATGTGCTGCATGTGAAATAATACCTTCATCTCTACCTTCTTCAATTTCTTCTTTAGTTGCAGTTATTTGATCAAGATTTTCAAGACATGCTATATGAACTTCTTTTGCACCTAATCTTAATGCTGTTCTAGCACAATCATAAGCAACATTACCACCACCTAAAATCATGACTTTTTCTTTCACTTCAAGAGGCTTACCTTGACGTGCTTTCTTAAGGAAATCAGCATTTACATATGTCCCTTGTAAGTCATTTCCTTCAAGTGGAAGCATTGTCCCTTTATGAGTACCAATAGATACAAGCACTGAATCATAACCCTTTTCTAACAAGCTCTTTGGAGCATCAACTTTAGTGTTAAGAACAAGTTCTATTCCTTCTGCTAATATATCTCCAATTTCCCTATCAAGTACATCATCTGGTAAACGATAAGCTGGAATTCCATAACGGCATTGTCCTCCTGCTTTTTCATTTTCTTCAAAGATTGTAACCGAATGGCCTTTCTTTGCTAAAAAATATGATGCTGTTAAGCCTGCTGGTCCTGCTCCTATTACTGCAACCTTCTTTCCAGTTGCCGCTTCTCTTCTAACTTTGCTCTTCCAAGAACCATCATCACCTTCAGCTGCTGCCTTTTTTAATTTACAAACTGAAATTGGATTCTCGAATTCATTTCTCTTACAGTTATCTTCACATACGTGATTACAAATGTTTCCTAAAGTTTCTGGGAAAGGAACTTTTTCACGTATTACAGCTGTTGCTTTTACAAATTCGCCTTCTTTAATGTAACGAATATATCTAGGCACATCTGTATGTGCTGGACATGCAGCTCTGCAAGGTACTACGGAATCACTATAAGACATATCTTCTTTCTTCATGCCAAGAGAATCCATAATAGATCCTGTTGGACATACTTCTATACAAGCACCACAGAATTTACATCCTGCTTCTTCAAGAGATAGTCCTCCGTCAACTCCAACACGGATACCGTCCTTTGTTCTTTGATAATCTAGTACTCTAACTCCTCTTAGTTCTCTACATGCTCTAATACATCTTCCACATCTGATACATCTTGTAAATAAATGATCAATTAATGGATTACTAGAATCGTTAGGAACTGGTCTTGATTTTTTTCTCCACCTTTCCGCACTTACTCCCATATATTGATATAAAGATTGTAATTCACACTTTCCATACTTTGGACATCCTGTGCATTCTGCTGGATGAGTTGCAAGAATTAATTCCATAGCCATTTTTCTTGTTTTATCTGCTTTTTCTGTACTTATTTTTATTGACATACCATCTTGTACTGTTGTCTTACAAGCAGGTACTGGATTTTCCACTCCATCTACTTCAACTGAACAAAGACGACAGCCTCCTACAGCTTCCAAGTCAGGATGCTTACATAAATGTGGTATGTAAATTCCAGCTTCAAGAGAAGCCTCTAGTACCGATGCTCCTTCTTTCACTTCTATTTCTTTTCCCTCTATTATGATCTTCATATCATATTCCTCCTAATGAAATAAAACAACAAGTCTTGCAAAACTCACATAGACTTGTCATTTTTATGTAGCTTGTCAAGTAATTTAAATTACTTGACAATCTCTAATATCTGCTAACTAAATGACAAAATCTAAAATCTGTTAATTAAAAATCACTTAATTTAGCTGCTGCATTTTCTCCTGCAATACGTCCACTGTTTAAGCAGAAGCCCATTGTGTTACCTGATAATATAAATGGATAACTATCTCCAAAAATGTTACATGCATCTGTACCTACTGCATATAATCCAGGAATCACTTTATAATCTCCTGTCATAACTTCTGTCTTATGATTAATAAGAACTCCACCTATTGATCCATAAGCTCCAACATTTTGACGACAAATATAGAAAGGTCCTTTTTCAATTGGTTGCATATATTGTCTGTCTTTTTCAAATAATTCATCGAAACCTTCAGCGCACATGTCATTGTACTCTTCAACCTGAGCTACTAAACCTGCTACATCAACACCTGCTTTTCCAGCTAATTCTTCAATAGTATCAGCTTGAGCTATTGGTTCATATCCAGCTTCAAGATCTTTTTCCCATTGTTCATCAAAATGATCAAATAAATCATGTGGATGTACGTGAGATACTATATCTGGTCCTCTTTTCTTATATTTCTTAAGAAGTTTACTATCAAATATTGCATATGCTACGCTTCCAGGTTGTGCAGTAATTGCATTTCCAGTAAAGGTTGTATTTGCAATTTGATCTTCTGGCATAAATCTTTGTCCTAGTCTATTTACCCAAAGACAAGGTTGACGAAATGCCCCATCAAGGATGAAGTGATTCATATTATCTGGTAATTGATACATTAATTCCATTGAACATGGTGTATGTCCTGCACCTGCTTCCCAAGCCATTTTGATACCATCACCCTTCATTCCTGGGATAGCAAAATTGAAAATAGTTTTTCCAAATTCATAGCCTGTCTCTTCTTTAATCATTTGAGGATTATCTCCAAAGCCACCAGTAGCTAAAATAACTGATTTAGCTCTTGCTTGAATTTCTTTACCATCTTTATTTTTAGCTATTACTCCAACAGCTTGGCCATCTTCCATTATGATCTTGTTAACAGGTGTTTCAAAAAGTATTTCTACTCCTAATTCTACAGCTTTTTCTGTCATTCTCTTTGTCATTGTAGTAGCTGCACGAGGGCCTGGAGCACCGCCACCTTCTGGTTTTACAACATGCCATGTAAATTCTCCATCAGAATATGCTCTTGTATTTTCTGGTGCACCAAAAGCTCTTGACACCCCCACAAATTCAACTCCCATATCAATTAGCCAATCAATTGTATCTCCTGATTTAAAGTAATAATCTCGAACCATACGAGCATCTACACGGTAATGAGTAAAATACATATGCTTTCTAAAAGCTTCTCCCGGAGTAAGTGCTACCATTTGATTTCTTTGAACTGATGACCCTACGCCGAGTGGCCCCATTCCCATGTTAGCAGCTCCACCTGTTGTATTTGATTTTTCAAAGACTGTTACCTTTGCTCCATTCTCTGCTGCTGAAATAGCCGCGGCTAACCCTGAAAGTCCTCCAGCAACTACAATTACATCTGTTTCAATATTTCTCATTACTAATTCCTCCATTTATAATTTTGATAAAACTTTAACATTTTTACATATAATTTTTTAAATATAACGTATACATCAACATAAGAGTATATTTGTTCTTAACTATAATTAGTATGTCTTATAAATAAATTATACATATGAAACGTATACATAGTCCAATATCAAATTAGAATAATCTATTATAACTTTTAGTTATAACAGATTATCTATTGTTAATAATTCTACTTTTAGATATAATCTAAAAGTAGAATTAAAGTTATATTCATTACAATTAACAGTTTACAGTGTACATTTTATGCCCTTTACGGGTAGTCTGTGACCAATTGATAATTGAGCATTGGAATATATATATTAAACTAATTTTACTATAGATATCCAAATTAATACTCAAACTTATAAATGGAATATGTTTACACTCTTGAGAAATTAAAATTACTAAACTACACTAGAAATATGATACATTTTTTTCTGGAGCAGGCATGTGAAATTGAGCTGTTGAAGGGTATTAAGCAGAGAACCCAAATCTATGATTTGGTGTGAATCGCTTACTCAGCGAACGAACGCGAGTCGAGTTTCCCCTACGGCTTGTTTCATTTCAGCTTGTCCAAAAGTGAATGTCCAAAAAGTAAGTGTCCAAATTTTATATTTGGAAACACGAACTTTCTCCTTGGAGATTTTACATCTGGAACACACTGAAATGACGACAAGCCCACATTTAGAACCTTCCAGCGAAAAATTCACTAGTCCTGCGGAAGATAAATGTATCATATTCCGGTAATTGTTGCATAAATTTAATTCTTACATTGTGTATCTATAACTGATTAATAACTATTGAGGTGAATCAATGTATAGAATATCTTTTCAACAAATTCATTATTTCCTTGTAATGGCTGAAGTATTAAACTTCACTGAAGCTTCTAAATTACTATACATATCCCAACCAGCTCTCAGCAAACAAATACAAATATTAGAAAAAGAACTAGGAGTCTCCCTTTTTATACGTAATAATCAATCTGTGGCACTAACACCAAGTGGGAAATTTCTTTTCGAAGAATGGAGTTGTTTAGAAGACAAACTGAATTCATCTATTTCAAATGCAAAATCATTAAGCCATTCTTGTTCAGGTTCATTAAATATTGGTAGTACTGAGACCTTTGAATGTGAGGAGTCTATACTTGAAATAGTAGATTCATTTCGAATAAACTATCCTAATATAAACGTTAATTTAGAACTTTACGGCTTTAGAAGTTTACGCGAAAAGTTAAATTCGAAGGAATTAGATATAATATTCGTTCCATATTTTGAACTGGCTTCTTACAAAGATATTGAGTTTGTTCACTTTCAAGAAGTTAATATAGCAATTGCTGTTCCAACTTCTAATCCATTATCTAAATTGGATAACGTTACAATAAAAGATTTAACTGATCAGCCTTTTGTAGTAATTTCCTCTGATGAATCTGCAAATGGCGTTGAAACGATAAAAAACACTTGCCGACTAAATGGTTTTAGTCCAAATATAGTAAAGTATACCAAAAATATGAACTCATTAATTCTTGCCGTGAAAAATGGTGAAGGAGTTACTTTTTGCAACAATAAAATACCTGTTGATAAAAAAATACGCTTATATGAATATCAAAATCCTTTAAAAGATTCAGATATTTATGCTGTTTGGAAAAAAAACAATTCCAAACTCGAATTAAATTTTTTAAAAAACGAATTATTAAAGCTTAATGAGAATTAAATCCTCAAGTAAATATCTTCATTTCTAATTTCATTTAAATATAATAAAAAACAAGAAGAGGCCTTCAAAACTTCTTCTTGTAAGATTTTTCAATTGCTTAACTTTACTCCATTTGCTCCCGCTTTAAACCTTTTTATAAACAAATCAAAGGTGTCCTTAACTACTTGTGCATTTTTAAACTCATTGTTTAATTTAAGGATTTCAATTGCTGTTTCGATTGTACACAATTCACCTTCTGATGCTCCTCTTCTCAACTCATATTCTGACTTGTGAGTTGGATTTAATGAAATCCTTGGTAACTTATATAAATAATCACTTTTTCTTAATATCTTAGCAGCTTCTTTCCATGTACCATCCAAAATTATAAAAACTGGAATCTTTTTAGAAATTTCATCTTTAAATTCTCTTTTTTGTAAAGCGTTGTTCTCTGTAGGAAACAATATATATGTTTCATATTTTTTACTATTAATATATTCAATTAATTTTTTAGGAGGCTTTGTTCTCTCCCATAATATTAATTCCGTTGATTCTTGATTAATTAATTTCAGTAATCTTGCTGTATTAGAAGGTCTATAAAATTCACTTTCCGTTGATAAAATCAATATTTTTGCTTTAGACTTTATCTTTGGCGCAATACTACAGATGCAATTTATCATTGGTATTCCACATTTATTACAACTCTGATACAGTTTTGTAACTTGCTTGACTTTAAATTCAGACTCCATTTTGCCTCCTACTTTGTAAGTTGTATTTTGATATCGCTTATTGATTATAACATATTCGTGACTTCTATTAATCATAAAGAATATAAAAACTAACTTTCCAAATATAATGCGAATAATTCTAACAGCTAATCTTCTTCATGACAGAATATAAAAAAAACACCACATATTCATTTTGAAAATGTGGCATTTTACTATTTTCAACCTTTGATTTTTATAAACCTATAACTTCAAGTCCTCAAGTCCAAATATAGCTGCTCCTAGTGCTCCAACTATTTCTGGTTCATCTGAAATGAATAATTTTTCTCCAACTTTTTCTTCTATTGCTTTTACTACCCCTATGTTTTGTGCCACTCCACCAGTCATCATAAATCCACTTTCTTTTCCAACTCTTCCAAGAAGAGCATTAGTTCTACTTGATATTGATTGATTTAATGCATGAATAATATCTGCTTTTTCTTTATTTTGAGCAATAAGTGAAATTACTTCAGATTCAGCAAAAACTGAACACATGCTACTTATTTTTATATCCTCTTTCCATTTTAAAGATTCTGGCCCCATATCCTTTATATCAATTTCCAGAGTTCTAGCCATCATTTCCAAAAATCTTCCTGTTCCAGCAGCACATTTATCATTCATTACAAAATCAATAACTTCACCCTTATCATTTAGCTTAATAACTTTACTATCTTGTCCACCAATATCTATAATTGTTCTAATATTGGAATTCAAATAATGTGCTCCTTTTCCATGACAACTTATTTCTGTTACTTCTTTGTCAGCAAAGGTTATACTTACCCTTCCGTAACCAGTAGATACAATTAATGAAAGATCTTCTCTGGTTAATCTAGCCTTTTCCAATACTTCTTCCAGGGCCCTTTTAGCACTTTCACTGCTTTTTGCTCCTGTTCTAACAACCGTATATGCTACAATTTCTCTATTGTTCTTAAGAATAACAGCATTAGTCGAAGTTGAACCACTATCAATTCCCATCACGTATTTTGTTACTGCAGAACTTTCTTCAAATGCTTTATTTAACAAGCTATCGTTATTATCCATATTGTTATCACCTTTTTCTTTATTCGCATTTAACGATTCAACAAAAGCTTCTACTCTTGTTTTTATTTGTCCTTCACATTGTTTGGTATAATCTGTTTCCACCTTTAATACTGGAATATCATAATTTCCTTTAATGTCAGCATATTCATATGAGTAAATGTCACAAAACTTAACAGTATGATAAATTATTCCATCTAAATTTTCTATTTGCTTTTTAAGAAAATCATTTCTCTCACTAATATCTGCCATATGTAAACATGGCAATTTACTTAATAAATCTCTTATATAATCACTATATATGTTATCATTTCTCAAATTGTACTTCCTCTCATCTCCAGTACATGAAATGTTAAACAAAATATTAGCATCATACTTTTCAATCATCTCAACAATTCCATCATTGCATCTTGCGCCCATTAATCCAATATTTAATCCCTTGGATGGTTTAATATTATCACTCTTTATAGAATCACAGACTTCTTTAAGTTTTTTCTCATCAAAACTCTTATTACTAAATTCTTCATAAGCTCTTATCATTTCAGTAACCACTGATTTGTATATTTTTATAGAATCCTCATTAACCTTTCTTGGTAAGTCTAATATATATATGAATTTATCTGGAAAATTTTCTTTTAAAGTATCATAAAGTCTTCTTGTACTATCACAACAACTTGTTAATATTATACCTTCATAATCGTTTAAAATAGCATCCTCTAATACTCCTTTAACATATGAACATAAATTTGTGTGCATCATGGTTTCAGCTTTATCATAGCTTGTCACATTTGGTTCAATTCTCTTAATTTCCACACCTAAGCTAGTAAATATTTCTATAGGTGTATATTTACAGGTATATCCAATCATTTCTGTACCTCCGTATTATTTAAGATTTCTAAAAATGCTTCTAACCTAGTTTTTAATTGACCATCATGACAATTACGCCTATCCATACAATCTCCATCTAAAATAAGCATAGGAATATTTTTTTCTTTCATTGCTTGTTTAAGCTGCATTACTCCTCCAGCAGACTGCTTACATCCCCAATGACAGAAATTTATAACTGCTTGCGAACCGAGTTCATCAACTGCATTTTTTATTGCTTCAATCTTTCTTTCAAAAGAACCATTATATATATTTAAAATCAATTTCTTTGCTAATGCTTCCAACGGATGCTTTATATCTAATTCATCCATATAATCAAAATTTGTATCATAAGATTGAATTTGATATTTTGGATTAAAGTTAAAGTATTCTTTCATAGTTTCTTGATAATATGGCAAAAGATGAACCCAGAATACCTTTAATCCTTCACTATCTGGATAGCTTTGTATATCTTGAGCTAATAATTTATAAAAATCATATATTTCCTTAGTCCCTATACCTACATGTGATGCAAAAAGCATATACATATGCAATGTTAAAGAACTTGGATAATACTTTGTTTTTTGGTATTTTAAAAATTCTTTAAAGAAATTTTTTGATTCATTTTCTCTTTGTAATATTTCCGATAATTTTTCTATATCAAATTTCTTATTACACTTTTCTTCAAGCATAGAAATCATATGATTCAATTGAGTAACTACATATTCTTCATTTTCTATAGAATATTCATATGGAATATCTAAAACGTATGAATCTATACTATGTTTCTCTCCAAGATAACGTATTGTGTTTACATTTCCATCACAACAGGTTGAAGTTGTAAATGCAAATTTAGGTTCTGGCAAAATCCCACTTTCAACAGTTCCTATAAACCCTTTATGATAAGAACACAATGTTTCTGCCACTCCTATATTTTCAGCATATTCATTTACAAAATCTTCACATTCAAAGCCTGACATAAAGCAAGACATACACTCTAAAGATATTGGATTGATATCAAAACATTGTAATATTTCTACAGGAGTAAAAATATTAACCCATGCAGAATTTTCTGGTTCCCTCAAGCCTTTTAATATTGAGTTAATTGCAATTAAATTCAATTCTTTATAAGCTTTTGGCACTTCTTGAGATGAAAACTTTACTATTTGCTTTTCTAAAAAAAGTCCTAGCTTTATCATTTTATATGCATTTTTAGGATTTACTTCTGCTTGTTTCTTAGTTAATTCTTCATATTTTTTTACTAAGTCCATACTTCACCTCATTCTTACGACTAAAACTATATTTATGCACAATTTTTATTCTTAGTTTTTTCAACCACTCATATTCTATTCCTATTTATTCCAACATTCAAACATTTATACCTTTTCATTTTTTAACTTTTTGTGAACATTTGATTAATTTTCATAATTTTTACTAATAAAAAATTAATTCCCTATTATAAACTATTAGTTAGTTATAATAGGGAATTAATTAGTCTCATAAATTTATGTAAGTCTCAATTAACAATATTCAATTATCCTGAAAATTTAATTAGATAAAGTTCGAAGAACCAGATATGAAAATTTAATATTTTGAAAAAATAAATTTTTCTATAGCCTTAGCTACTCCATCGTTATCATTTGTATCAGTTATATAATTTGATATTTCTTTTACAGCATCACTAGCATTGCCCATTGCAATTCCCATCCCTGCAAATTCAATAGCCGACAGATCATTTTCGCTATCACCTATTGCTATTATCTCTTCTTTTTTTATTTTATAATGATTAGCAAGTATTTTAATGGCATTTCCTTTTGAGGTTCCTTTGGTGGTAATTTCAATGTTATGATTAGATGAACTTGTAATTTCAATTCTATCCATATTTAATAATTCTTTTCTAAGGCTATTTATTTTATTCTTACTTCTACTTATAATTTCACATTTTACTATATTATTTTTCTCACTATGAAAGACTTCATCCCATCTCTCACTATTTTTTACAAACTCTATTTTAACTGATTTGTTCACATAACCTTTGAATTTTAGATACCTCATTATAGTAGCTACTATTAAGTTGCCACAATATGTTTTACTTAATGAATTAAAAATTGGCTTTGCATTATACTTCTTTAATATTATTAATAATTTTCTACTTAACTCTTCATCTATAGTACTCTTATAAATAACATCAGGTTCATGTTTTTCTTTAACAATAGCTCCAGTACAAGCAATAATAGGTGAATTTAATCCTATTAAATTTGAATAGTCCTTAGCGTCAAGAAAAGTTCTCCCCGTGGTTATTACAATATATATTCCGAGCGCCTCAGCTTTTTTGAGTATTTTTTTTGAAGCTTCACTAATTCTACGTTTACTATTTAAAAGAGTTCCATCTAAATCAATACAAACTAGTTTATACTTCATAATAATTTTCTCCAATATTTTCAAACTTCATCTGTAGCCTCCGAAGCTAAAATTTTACCTTAAGTAATCTTGTCCAGCAGTAATTTCCTGATTTAAATTGAGTTCTTAATGAATTATAATTATGATACCAACAACCAGAAATAGCTTTCTTATTTCTTACTTTAACAATTTTCTTCAATTCATTTAATATACAAGTGCCAATTCCTCGTCTTCTGTACTCTTCTCTAACATACATTCCAATGCTCTGCAAATCATTTCTTATTATACCAGGTTCAATTATGCCAAATCCCACTAATTCATTATCCTTTTCTGCTATGTAAATAAATTTGTTATTAATATATTTATTTATATCATCAAAAAAATCTTCACTATATTTTTCTATACTTTGTGCATCTAAAGGTGTTGCTAACCTCAAATTTATAGCACAATTATTTTCATTATTTAAATCTAAATCTCTAGTAAAATATGCTTGTTTGTGCAAACTATCAAAATCATCTAAACATAGACTCAACAAAAATTCATCTCCAGTAGGTACCAATGCTTCAGATACTTGTTCTAAGTATTTTGCTTTTGTAAATATATCTTGAGCCAAATAATTATACTTATTATCTAAACCAAATGATGTTAGTAATTTCTTATTATAAATACCACAATATCCTATTTTTTCTTCATCCAATACTATATGAAAAAAATCAGAGGAAATAACATGTTCCTCAAAAAAGGATTCTATTAATATGTCATTTTCCCTATAATACCCGCATAACTTATCTTTTATTTCATCAAATTCACATTTTTCAAATACAACCATCCTTTAATCTTTCCCCACTCTCTGTCACATTATCATCTAAACAGCATTATCTATTATAATATAAGATTTTCTCTTCACTGCCAATGAAAAATTTTACATATATAAAATTTAAAGAGAATAATCACTTTAAATATTCAATGCTTTTATTTGTCATTAGTTTACTATCACAAGTCAATTATATCACAAATTGTAATTATTATTGAATAATAAAAAATACCGCTGATTATATATCGCGGTATTTAATAAAGTAGTTCTTATCTGTCATTTTTCATCTTTGCATATCTTATATGGCACACTCCGTCTATTCACTAACCAGATTTTTATGATTTAATTTGTTATAGCTATTTTTAAATTAAAAATTATACTTTAAATTTTTGAATAATATCTTTCAAGTCTTCAGACATTTGTGCCAAAATTTTACTAGAGGTTGCTATCTCTTCAACTGAAGCTAATTGTTCTTCCGCTGCAGCTGATATAGTTTGCGATTCATCTGCTATTTTCATACTTATACTTTGAATATTGTTTACTGAATTAACTGAAGCTTTAGTTCCATTATTTATATCGGCTATAGATTCTGAGATTTCACGAATCTGTTCGGCTATTTTTCTTATCATTTTAAGTATTTCATTAAAGCTTGTACCAGCAAAATTAACAACTTTTGCACCATTATCAACTTCTTTTGAATTTTCATTCATTACTGTAACGGCATTACTTGTCTTATTTTGAACTTCATTAATAATTTCAGCTATTTCTCTTGTAGCCAATTGTGATTGTTCAGCAAGTTTTCGAATTTCCTCTGCAACCACACTAAAACCTTTTCCAGCTTCCCCAGCTCTTGCAGATTCTATAGCAGCATTTAACGCAAGTAAGTTTGTTTGTTCAGAAATACTATTAATTGTATCTACAATCTGTCCAATCATGGCTGATTTTTCTTCAAGTTCGCTAATAATCTCTGCTGTTTCATCTGTCTTTTTCTCTATTAATTCCATTTGTTTAATTGCTTTTTCTACAGCTTCTCCACCAGCATTAGCTGATGTTTTAGCATCTTCCGTTAATTTTGAGACTGATTTTGTATTTTCAGACACATTATGTATTTTCTCAGATATGTTTCCAACTGCTTGAGTAGTATCATTTGTTAATGAAACTTGCTTATCAGTTCCATCAACCATATTAGTCACTGCTGAAGCTACAAGACTTGAGGCATCAGCTGATTGTTCAGCACTAGAATTTAACTCTTCTGCTGAAACAACTAGATGTTCTGATGAATCTTCAATCTGCTTAATTAAATCATGTACATTCTTTCTCATTTTTTCAATTGAATTTGACACAATTCCAAATTCACTCTTATCCTCTAAACTTTCTTCATTTACAAAAATTGTAAAATCACCTTTAGCCAGTTCATCCACAAATGCAACGATTTCATTTAACCTCTTAGTAATTCGCTTTGTTATTAATATTCCTAATAAAATTATCAATATTGCTGCTATAACAGTTATACCAATGAATATTATCGCCGCTTTGCTAAAACTTACTTTATTACTATCATAAATTTGCTCTGCTGTTTGCCTATTATGACCTCCAAGTTCTGATAAATTAGTTAATACTGTTTGAGCATATTTATCAACATTTTTAACAAATTCACTATATGCTTCTTCATTTTTGTTATCCATGGCTAATTTAAGGACATTTGTTCTACCTTCCCTGAACTTTGCTATATTTCCTTCTAATTCTTTAATTTTGTCTATTTCAAAAGAATCTAACTTCATTTTTTTATAATTATCCAAATTTTTATTAAACTCATTAACCCTATCATTTATATCTTTAGACAGACTTTCATTTTCTTTATCATTACTTGTTGCCATAAGTCGATAAATATCTGCTATAATAGCCTCTTCTTGTATTCTTCCTTCATTCAAAGCTTCACTAGACAATAATCTTTCATTATACATAGAATCAAGATTTCTACTAGAACCCAGTAAGTAATAATACCCAGCTATACCTACTGAAATCAAACCAATTAGGGAACATACCACCAACAATGTTAACTTTTCACCAACTTTTAAATTGTTAATCCATTTCATTTTTCTCTTCCCCTCCCACTTTATACCTACATCAATTTGACATTTTTAGTCCATTTTCTATATTATAACATAAATTTATATTATTAGCAGCAATCACACACACTATTTTTCAAAACTTTTTATATTTTATTCAATCATTACCATAAAATTACAATATTTTTATATTGTTTTTTCTGTTTTTCTTATAAATACTAATAAACATTTATTAAACAATTAAATGATAATCATTTTTATATATTAATTTTTTACCAACTATTTTTATATAAAACTCGAAGTAAAAAATTATATTCTATATTTTGAATAAAATTATATTCAAAGTAAAACAATAAATTTTGATAATTAATTTTCTATTTGTAGGTGATTAATCAAATTCCAATTAATCAAGAAAGTAGTATTCATTAATATTTTTTAATTTTATCTTCTTTTATGAAATAGATATTTGTATTAATAACATTAAGATTACGGAAGAGGGATGATATAATGAAGAAATTCTCAATTCTATTATTTGTTTTTATATTTTTAACTTTTAATTTTAATATTAATACTGCTTTTTCTGACACAAAATCATTCACACAAGGACTTTATAATTTTACAGACACAGGCTTAGTTACTGGTTCTTCTTATAATATCAAAAACGCTTCTTCTACTGGCAGAGCAGTTGTTATTATTTTTGATTCTAATCAAATGATGCAAGAATTTATACGTCTTGAACCTAGTTCTCCTAATTATATTTTAAAACCTCTTGATTATGGTTACATAATTATAATAATTGGTGGAGGTTCTGTAGAATTTTTTTAAAATATCCACTTTAGACCATAAATTGCCACTTATTAAAATGGCAATTTATGATTTAAAACTTTTTAATTTTTCTTTGGATTTCCAGGGATATCTGCTGTTTTATCTACTGGTTTTGTATTAAATGTTATTTCATCGCCATCACTCGTAGCAATTATAGTTCCTTCTAAATCAGTTCTAAATACATTAATGTTTTTAGCATTAAGTTTATCTATGGTAACCTTATGGGGATGACCATAATCATTTCCTTTTTCACAACTAATGACTGCATATTTAGGATTTACTTTTTCAAGAAAAGCTTTTGTTGATGATGAACGACTTCCATGATGTCCCACTTTAATTACATCAGCTTTTATATCTAGCTGCTTTTGTAATATCTCACCTTCACTTATTTCTTCAGCATCTCCCATAAAAATGAAACTTGTATTCCCATATTTCAATTTACATACAATAGAATAGTTATTTAAATTTTCATATTTATTATTATTAGGAGCTAAAAATGTTAGAGTAGCATTTCCTATAGTCAATTCATCACTAACTTTTGGTACAGTTAATTTTAGATTTTTTTCTTTTAATGCATTTATCATGTTTTCAAAGGTTTTCGTAGTCGTAGTAACTTTTGGTGAATAAAATTTTCCGATATCAAAGGCTTTAATTACATCATCCATGCTTCCAATGTGATCTTCATGAGGATGTGTTGCAATTACATAATCTAATTTTTTAATGCCAAGTGACTTTAAATAATCTAACGCTTTTCTATCACTAGTTCCTGCATCAATTAATATATTTTTATCTTCAACTTGAATAAGTTCACTATCCCCTTGGCCTACATCAATATAATGAATTTTCACCATATTCCCAATTGTTTTTGTTTCGGTGATTGTATTTGTATCAGCTTTTTCTGTCTGCATATTCTCATTTTTACTACACGAAATCATAAATATAAATAATACCAAAGTTAGTAATATGCTTATAATCCTTTTACTTCTCTGCAATTTTATCCCCCACTTTTTTATAAATCATTATCATTCTATCATTAGTAACTATTTCTACATATTTCTACTAATTCCTTTTATACCACATATTAATTATATAATTATGTAATATTTTAAGTTATTATGCTTTAATATAGATATCCAATTTAATAATCAAACTTATAAATGTAATATACATGTAGTATCGAGAAATTATAATCGTAACACTACACTAGAAATCAGATACATTTTTCTGGAAGCAGGCATGTGAAATTGAGCTGATGATGGTTGTTAAGCAGTGAACCCAAATCTATGATTTGGTGTGAATCGCTTACTCAGCGAACGAATGTGAGTCGAGTTTCCTCTATGGCTTGTTTCATTTTCTGCTTGTCATAAATTTACTTTAGGAATATGCAGAAATGGGTGTAACCTTCCACTTAGAACCTTCCAGCGAAAATTTCAATAGTCCTGTGGAAGATAAATGGATCTGATTTATGTAATTGTTGCATAAGTCTAATTCTCGCTTTGTATCTCTATAAAAAACTTAGTAAATATTCATATTTAGAAGATTCTATTGATAATAGAATCTTCTAATGCTACAATTTAATAGAAACAAACGTAAAGATAGAATTACTAAATAAAGTAATATAGTTTATTATTTATTAGATACTGAGGAGTGATATTAATGGAAAAGATAGCAAGTTTCACAATTAATCATTTGGATTTACTTCCAGGTGTATATGTTTCAAGACAAGATAAGTTTGGAGATACAGTTCTTACAACTTTTGATATAAGAATGACAAGACCAAATTTCGAACCAGTTATGAATACTTCAGAAATGCACGCTATTGAGCATCTAGCTGCCACATTTTTAAGAAATCATAACGAATATGCTGACAAAACGGTTTATTTTGGTCCAATGGGATGCAGAACTGGTTTTTATCTAATTTTGCATGGTGATTACAAATCAAAAGATATAGTTCCATTACTTACTGAGCTTTATAAATTTATAGCGGAGTTTGAAGGTGATATTCCTGGGGCTTCTGCAAGAGACTGTGGTAATTACTTAGACATGAATCTTCCAATGGCTAAATATTTAGCAAATAAATTTCTTAAGGAAATTTTATTAAATATAAAAGAAGAAAATTTAAATTATCCAGCTTAATATTTTCTTCAAAATCGTATTAGCATACACTTTATGTTAATACGATTTTTTAATCCATATTTTTAATCATGGACACCTATAACCTTTGGTATTATAAATACAAAAAAGCATTTTCTTGAAGCAAGAAAATGCTTTTTTAAATTTATTAAATATTACATTACTTTTTAATGATATTTATTTATTAATTACTTTTAAATTAGTAACTCTTGCTAAAGTTGGAACATCATCTTCTTCACCGTCTACTACAACAACAGCGCTGTGATCTCCCATTAGCTTAATTACTGTTCCTTGTTTCCCTTTATTATCATTTTCTAAAAATTCAACTCTATCGTTTATTTCCATGATTAATTCCTCCATATTTTCTGCATAATAATTTTGTAACAACTTAATTATACCATACTTTATTAATTTTTTTCATAAATAACATTTGACTTTTAGTAATATTAAGTTATATAACTATATTTCAATTTTATGTTTATTATAAAAATCTTTGAGTTCTGCTTTACGTTCCTTTGATAATTCTGTCTTCTTGATTCCTTGAATTGCTCCTTCAAGTGCTAACAATCTATGAATGCACGCAGATATATCAATTTCTTGTATTCTTAACCATGCATTTTCTGTACCAATATTTTTTAATTCCTCACAAGTAAATATACCAACTTCATTTAACTGTCTTTCAACTTCTTTTCCTATATTAGATAACTTTGATAACTCACCCAAAACGAAACCTCCTCTTAAATTCCTCTCAACTTTTTATTTCACCATATCTTTTAAGTTCGATATAAATATTGCAAAATCTTCTTTTTCTGACTTTGCTGAAAGGCCTTGAAAAATAACTTTTTTACAACATCATCAATTTGCCTGGCACATTAGCATCCTTTATGTTGACCTTAAACTTTGAACTAATCTTGTGAATGATAAATGCAAAAAACAATATCCCTACTATAAACAATATAACTGGTTGTGCTTGTTCCATATTTTCTCCCCATTTAATTTGTAAACATTATTAATAGTACCATGATCATTTAATTTATACAATATTTTGCTATGGATTAAATTCTACTTATATTAATAAAATGATACTTCAAATTTCATTTAAGGTAAATTTTATCAAAAAAGTAGTGCAAGACTAAAGTCATTAATCACGAATTTAATATTGCAAACAAGAAATTAACTTTTCATTTTAGGGTCTAATTATTAAAAAACTATTGACTTTGAGTTAACTCTAAGTTCTATAATAAAAATGAAACTAAAATTTTAGCAGATATTTTTTCTAAAATATAAGGCTTTAGGCTTTTTTCACTTGGATAATTATTTCTTATTGTTATAATAACTTAAATTATCCTAACATTTAAGTCAGGTTTCGTGATAAATTAAATTAATAACTTTTATACAAGGAGCGATTAAATATGGAAAAATCAAAAGTTTATTTTACTGACTTTCGTACCAAATTAGGAGAGGGACTTCCTACAAAGCTAAAGAGATTAATTAAAGATGCAGGTATAAACCAAATTGACATGGATAATAAGTTAGTTGCCATCAAAATGCATTTTGGTGAGCTTGGAAACTTAAGTTATCTTCGTCCAAATTATGCAAAAGCAGTTGCTGATATTGTAAAAGAACTTGGTGGTAAACCATTCCTTACAGATTGTAACACTCTATATCCTGGCAGCCGTAAAGATGCCCTTGAGCATCTTGAATGTGCATGGGAGAACGGCTTCACTCCTCTTTCAGTAGGATGTCCTGTTATAATAGGTGATGGATTAAAAGGTACTGATGATATTGCAGTTCCTGTAATAGGTGGTGAATATATAAAAAAAGCTAAAATAGGACATGCAATTATGGATGCTGATGTATTTATCAGCCTTACCCACTTCAAAGGACATGAAATGACTGGTTTTGGCGGAACAATCAAAAATATTGGTATGGGGTGTGGTTCTCGTGCTGGAAAAAAAGATCAACATATTAACGGTAAGCCACACATTATAGAGGAACAATGTCGAGGCTGTCTAAGATGCCAACGTGAATGTGCTAATAATGGCTTGTTTTTCGATATTGAGAAAAAGAAAATGATAATAAATAAAGAAAACTGTGTTGGTTGTGGTCGTTGTCTTGGTGCATGTAACTTTAATGCAATCGAGTTTGCAAGCTATGCAGCTAATGGAGAGTTAAATTGCCGTATGGCAGAATATACAAAGGCTGTAGTAGATGGTCGTCCTTGCTTTCATATATCTCTTGTCATTGATGTTTCACCAAATTGCGATTGTCACAGCGAAAATGATGCTCCGATCCTTCCGAACTTAGGTATGTTTGCTTCCTTTGATCCATTGGCACTTGATCAAGCATGTGTAGATGCTTGTCTGTCAGCTAAACCTTTACCAAACAGCCAGTTAGCAGATAACATATCTAAGCATGATTTTAAAGATCATCATGATCATTTTACAAACTCTACACCTGAATCTGAATGGCGTACATGTCTTGAACATGCTGATAAAATAGGTCTTGGAACTCGAGAATACGAACTTATGGTTATAAAATAAATCAAGATTAATAAATTCATTCTTTTAAATTTTATAACATAAACAAATTCTTTCATTCTAAAATTCTTCTGAATTATAGGATGAAAGAATTCCACTATAATATATTTTATTAATGCTATAGGATTAAATTTTCATATCTCACTATTTTATTATTTTATATCTAGTTTTACTTCAAAAAATTTTCCTTATCTTATATATAATTCTTCAACCTTTTTCCAATCAATTATATTCCAAATATTTTTAACATAATCAGGTCTCAAATTTTTATATTTTAAGTAATATGCGTGCTCCCAGACATCTATAGTTAAAATTGGTATTAATCCTTCAATTAAAGGAGAATTTTGATTTAAAGTCTTTTTTACTGATAGTTTTCCGTCTTCATCTTTTACTAACCACCCATACCCAGAACCAAATTGGCTTACTGCAGCATTACTCACCTCTGACTTTAATTTTTCTAAATCTCCAAAAGCGCTATTTATAGCATCTAATAATATGCCTTCTGGTTCTTTTTTAGCAGTTGGTGATAAAATAGAAAAATATAAGTTATGGTTTGCTACTCCACCACCTTGATCAATTACCCCCTGTCTTATCCTCACCGGTAGTTCATTAACATTGGCAAGTAATTGTTCTATAGATTTGCCTTCTGTATATTTCTCATATCCTTTTAAAAGTTCATTTAAATTATCCACATATTTTTGATGATGCTTGGTATAATGTATTTCTACAGTTTCAGCGTCAATATATGGTTCTAATGAATTATAGGCATATGGTAGTTGAATTTTTTCGTACATGCTTCATCTCTCCTATCTAATAAAATTTCATTTTTCCTATTTTATTATAGACTTGAAAAATTTATTTATGCATTATATTTCCAATGCTTTACAATATTTTGAATTTAACAAAAAAATTATAACTTTAATTTACAAAAATCATTAAAAATATTATCTATATATAATTATTAAATGAAGGTTTTTTTTATAATTTGTAGAATATATAACTTAGTTTTAATTATTTTATGGAGGTAAATTTTATGAATTTAACTTGGAATTGCAGTCTATCAATAGGAGTCGATATTATCGATGATCAACATAAGGAGTTAATAAATTTCGTTAACCAATTCTTTTCATCTATAGAGAATGAAAAAAGTAGTGCAGATATAATTAATGCACTAAACTTTCTTGAGGAATATGTAATTAAACATTTTACTGAGGAAGAAGAAATTCAAAAAAGTACAAATTACCCTTTACTCGATATACAGCAAATGCAGCACGAAAATTTTAAGAAGGATCTTAAAGAATTCAGGAAGATTTTTGAAGCACATGGAGTATCAACCGTATTGGCTTTAAATATCCATCAAAATTTGGTTGATTGGATTAAAAATCATATAATGAATTTGGATAAAGATTTGGGAGATTTCTTAATTGAGATTGGATATAATAAATAAAGTCTTGTGATAGCTACTGCTATTTCCTTTTGTGTATCCTAACTTGTCCTTTACTATATATTTATTAATTTGAGCTATAGATTTATCTTTTTTCAACAAAATTCAAATATGCGCGTTTGAAAATGATAAAATTATATTAATTATTGTAATAATGCTTATAAGCAATAACCTTGAAAGCCTTTTATGTCATATAAATATATTTAATACAATTTGCAATAAAAATAAAGATAGAAAACATGAATATAGATTTAAATTTTTTATACATGTTTTCTATTCTTTTAAAACAGAACAAAAGTGGCTGCTCCACGCTCTCTTTTAATCACATTTTTACAAGCCATATCATTCTTAAGCATTGATATAACTGGATTAAAAAATCGAAATTTTTATACTTTCCTAGACAATAAAAAATAGTTATACAAAAACCTCTCAATTACTTTTGTATTAAAAATAATATTTTTGATTAACCTCTTTTGTAAAACCATAATCTATAATCACAGGATGTCCCTTAATTACTCCCCAACTACTTTTTCTCTCAAGATCACCTAATTCTAAATTATACTCATGTTTAATCTTCTGGAATTCCATTAATTCAAAAAGTTCTATTTCATTTTTCACATTAAAATATTCCCATATATACGAAAGATTATATAGCTTATCTGCTTTTTCCATTATAAGCATACTTGAATCATTTGATATTTGAATAATTTTTGCAAATAATTTTGATTTATCGCTTTTAGAAATTTTATATTCCGATTTATTTTGAGCAATTCCTGCCATATTCTTAGCAATTTTCACTACATACCCATTTCCTAAATCAAAGACATTCCTGCAAGATCCAGAACCTAAAAATGAATAATATCCTTGTCTTATATTCATCATAATATTATAAAAAACAATCGCCCAATTCATTTTAAACACCTGCTTCACAATAATCTCTTTATATTCATTGGTAAAAAACTATTTTTATTATTTTATTCATTTTGAAGCACATTGGTTCTTTCTCTAATTACAAGTATAAACTCTCCATTAATTTCATTTCTATTTGACTTATGATAAAATTAGACGAAAGGTGGTTTTAAAATGATATCTTTTATACAAGCAAATTTAAATATAATCATATTTATTTTTCTTTTATTATTGACAATTGATAGTTTTATTTTACTTAATAAATATAGAAAATACATAGAATCTCTTCCCAACTTAATAATTTCATATGATATTTTCAAAAGTTATTTTATTAATGCTCCCAATTATTATGAAAATAATCTTATAATTGTATACTTGACGTTGAAAAATCTTTCAACTACTTCCCTCGATATTGTAGAAATAAAATTAATTGATGAATCTAATTCATATTCTGCAATTATTCCTGAAGTTAGAGACAAATGTTACAAAAACGAAATTTTACTAATAAATGATGACGAAGCTGACCCTAAAACCATTAACATAAATATTTTATCAGAGAATATTCTTATGAATAAAAATATATCTTCACATAATGATCAAAAAGGTTATGCTGCTTTTGAAAATCTTCAACAAATAGTTAGTCCCAAAAATTACAAACTTGTTATTGAAGTTTCTGGGAAAACAAAAAAAGCTTTTGAAAAAGATATTACTATAAATCCAATTGATACTGAATTTCATGCAATAAATGAAAAATAAGGTTGGAAAGTTATATTTTAACTATCCAACCTTATTATATGTATGTTTATTTATTTCAACAATATCACACTGCTCTTAATTCTTCAAATTAAACCTCTTCAGTGTTCTTTTTTTCAATCGATTCACTAACAATTCCATCTATACTAAATTCATCATCATTTAATGGTAATACGTTCAATAGTTCTTTAGCATTAAATGGTTTTATTAAGTATCCTTTAGCTCCTAAAGCCATGCATCTTTCTTTAACATCCTCATATCCTATTGCAGTAACAACAACTACATGAACTTCTGGATTCATTTTTATCATCTCACTTAGCAAATTCATACCATCCATTCTAAACTCTGACATATTCAAATCAAGAGTCACAATATCTGGCTTTTCATTCTTAAATATTTCTAATGCTTTCCCTGCTGATGCTGCTTCAAAAGATATACATAACCCACCTTTTTCAACAACCTTCCTTACCATCATTCTCATGTAAGACGAATCATCAACTATTAACACCTTTTTCATACTAAAACTCCCTCTTATATATTATATATTATTTTATTTGCTTTATAATTTAATCAAACAATTTTTTCATTTCAGTAAATATACTAATACACTCTTCTATTTCATGCTTTCGAGATTTCTCTTCCAGCTTTATTGCTAATTTATGAATCGAATCTATTCTCAGAGTTCCTGAAGATCCTTTTAATTCATGGGTAAGCCTTGCCATTTTTTCAAAATCTTCATTTTCAATAGCTTCGTTAATACCGATAAATAAATCAGGTAAACATCTTACATAATCCTCTAAGATTTCTTTTGCATCTTCTTTATCTAGCCCTGAAATTTCAGCAAAATTATCAATATAATCATCTATTATACTATTAAAGTTTATAGTGGCTTCTCTAGTTTTAGTATTTGACTCTATCATACTAAACATAAGCTCAAAATTAATAGGTTTACTTATATAATAATCCATACCTGCCTGAATACATTTCTCACTATCGCCTTCCATAGCATTAGCTGTCATTGCAATTATTGTTGTATGCTTTTTTTCTCCTTCAAGTTCCCTTATTCTAGCGGTACTCTCATAACCATCCATAACTGGCATTTGGCAATCCATGAAAACCACATCATAATCTCTTTCTAATACTGCTTTCACTGCTTCGCTACCATTTACTGCTATATCACAAGTCATTTCTCTAGATTTTAGTATACCAATAACTATTTTACGATTAATTTCATTATCTTCAACTAATAAAATCTTTGGTTTTAATGAATGCTTAATCTCTTTAACAGTATGCTTTATAACGACTTCTTGTTCTTCTTCATGATCTTCTTCAAGCCCCAATAATATGGCAATACAACTAATTAAGTCGTCCTTTCTAATAGGTTTTGATAGATAAGATGAAAAACCATATTCTTTAGCTGCTTTACTATCTACAATTTTAGCTGATGAAGTTAAAAGAATTAATTTTATATCCTTTGCAATTGGTATACTCTTTAATGTGGTTGCTAATTCATATGCTGTCATGTCAGACATTCTGTAGTCTACAATAGCAACATCAATTTTATTTTTTGAATTCGAATTTTTAATAACTGTAGTAATTGCATCCCCTGCATCTTTAGCTTCAAATAAATTAATATCTGCTCCATGAAAATATGATTTTATAGATTCTCTATTATTATCATTACCATCTACAACAAGGATGTTTACTCCCTTAAGTTTTTCAAGATCAAATTTTGGTTCTGAAGATCTTTTGGCTATCTTTAAGTTCACATTAAATTTAAAGGTTGAACCTTTTCCAAATTCGCTTTCAACGTTCATTTCACCATCCATCATTTTTACCAATTCACTGGATATAGCAAGTCCTAATCCAGTTCCACCATACTTTCTTGTAGTAGACGCATCCGCTTGGTTGAATGATTGAAATAACTTATGAATATCTTCCTTACGTATTCCTATTCCTGTGTCTTTTACTTCAAAATAAAGATTAGCCATATCATTTTCTTTCTCTTCATAATCAACAGAAACAGAAATATCACCGCTTTCTGTAAATTTAACCGCATTGCTTATAAGGTTATTTAATATCTGTCTAATCCTTGATGGATCTCCTATAACTTCTTCTGGTACACCATCTTTAATCATTACATAGATTTCAAGTCCTTTTTCAACTGCTTTATGAGAAAGAAGTGAAACTGCATCTTCAATAGTTGTTCTTAAGTTAAATTTAATACTTTCCATTACAAGTTTTTTAGCTTCGATTTTAGAAAAGTCTAATATATCATTTATAATATATAGTAAAATTTCAGATGCTGATTTTGCTTCACGTATGAATTCCTCCTGCTCTAAAGATAGTTCAGTAGTTTGGAGTAACTCAAGAAAACCAAATATTCCATTCATCGGCGTTCTGATTTCATGTGACATATTGGCTAAAAATTGACTCTTAGCAACATTGGCAGCCTCTGCCTGCTCCTTTGCCTTTAATAATTCTTTTTCAGCCTTACGTTGCTCAGTGATATCCTCAGCTGTACATACAAGGTATTTTGTATTTCCAGCTTCATCCCTATAAGGATTACTATTAATCTGGAGCAGTCTCTTTTCTCCTTTACCATTTTCAAGTTCAATTTCTGTTTTTGAAGGTTCATTCTTTCTAAACAAATCCCAATTAAGTTCAGATAATTTATTGGCAATATCAATGCTAAATATATCGTATAAATCCTGATATTCTAAATCACTTTTGTTTAATCCAAAAAACTCAGCATGAGCTTCATTTACTGTTGCATATGAAGTAATATTCTTTAATGCCCAAATCTGTGATTCGCAATTATTAAGTAAAATAGCTTGCCCATCAAGTATTGATTCATATTCCTTTTCCTTTGTTAATCTCGCTCTTGTATTAGAAAACGCGCGTGAAATATCAGTTAATATCTTGATTTGTTCTTCTTCCCATTGTACACTCTCTGACAGACTTTCATACCCAATAAAACCTATTAATTTATTTTCACTTTTTAATGGAATTATAAGTGCAGCTTTTATACCTTCATTATTAAAAACTTCAGTTTCAAATACAGCATCCTTTGGAAGTTCCTCAGTACTATTTATTGCAACAAAATCGCTGCTCTTAATTTCACGCATAAGCCATGGAAGGGCATAAACCACTTCTTCTTCTTCAACGGTTCTCTTTGGGCGCATACCTTCATTATTCCATTGACATTCTATTTTCATAAAAGTGGGATCTTTAGAAAAATAGTAAATATAAATTCTATCTAAATTAAAAAAGGTTCCTACTTCCTCCAAAGAATTTTTCAATCTATTTTGATAATTAATCCAATCTACATCCAAAAATTTATGAAACGTATTATAAATCTGCTTTAGATAGTCATTGGAATAACTAATATTTGTAGTTTTACTCCCATCACCCATATATCTCCCCCCAATCTAAATATCACAAGTCTTTGCGATAAAAAGAGTTAATTCCTTTAACAAATCCATTTCATAAGGTTCTAATAATATATTTCCACTTTTATCATATATAATTTTCACCACTGGACGCGTTGGCATTGAGTTATTTTGCCTTACTACAAGTCCTTTTTCATTAGAACTCAAGACAACTCCACTTCCTGTTGGAAAGGCTGCTATATTCATTGTGAATTTATTTACAATTTCAGCATCAAAATAGACGTTGCTCATTCCAACAAGATATTCTATAGTTTCTGATACTGGTTTTGGTTCATTATTATTCCTACCAGTTATTAAATTATCAAAAACATCACATATAGTTACTAGCTTTGCTATTTGATTTATTTCATCACCTTTTAATTTTAAAGGATAACCACTCCCATCAATTCTTTCATGATGCATTAGTGCTGCCACCTTAACAGTTGCATTCCAGACTTGCTGTTCCCCTAAAAAATCATATCCAACCTTTGGATGCATAATTTCAACATACTTATCTAGCTCATCCTTATTTGTATATTCAGCCAATATCTTCTTATCATTTAATAGTTTTATTTTCCCTATATCATGCATTATTGCAGCTGAAGCAATATCTTTAAGCTTTAACATACTATATCCCATATGAGTGCCTATTATTGTTGCCAATACACATACATTTACTGAATGAGAGTACAAGTTGTTGTCACTTGAACTTATTTCTGACACATTTATCAATATGTTCTTATTTGAAATAATATCTTCAATTACTGAAGTTACAGAATCCATAACACTACTGCTATCAGTTTTACCTTCACGACAATACTTTCCAATCATTTCTTTAACTGCATGTTTGCCCATTTGTCTAGTTTTTTCGGAAATACTTTCTTCAATAACAACATTTTTTGACAAATCATCATCAATATATACTGATTGTATTCCTAATTCTTTTATTCTCTCAATATAATACGGTCTCAGCTTTACTCCAACACTAAGTAAAACTCTACCACTTTCATCAAAAATTTGTTTTCCTAATATTTCATCACCCTTTAGGCTTGTAACACTTACAACTCTCATCTTATATCCACCTCCAAATGTACTGATTATTTTCCAATTCAACATTTAAAAGTTATTGTAAAAATAAACACATATTATGCTAAAAATGTCATATCCTCTTATTACAATTCCCCAAAGGAGATTACAATTAATAGCTGTCCTCTTTAATAATATTAGCATAATCTTACACTTTTGGCTACTTAAAAAGGCTGTCGAATTTCCCCCAATTATATTCATACACAATAAAGGATGTGGTTTCAAAATACCCACATCCTTCTTAAAACAATCTTTAGTTTTTTATTGTACTTTTCCACCTTCAACTACAAGACTATCTTCAAATTCTGCCCCATAAACTGATTTTAAAGTTTCATCATAAGCCTTATGAATAAAATTTTCCTTACCTAAAGTTTCAAGTTCTGTATTTACCCAGTCTCTAAGTTCAGTATTTCCCTTAGTTACAGCTGGTGCTATCGTATCTGCACTTCCAAGCGATGCTATGCCAACAGTAAATCCAGGATTTTCTTTAGCCCATGCAATAACTTCTGTATTATCACTTAATATTGCATCCCCACGTTTATCTTTTAATGCTTGGAATATTTCTGAATATTGCTCATATTTCACTAGATCAACATCTGGATGATTTTTTGTCATATAAGTTTCTGCTGTTGTTCCTTTTGCTACGATAATTTTTTTACCTTTTAGCTGATCTTCTGAAGTAATTTTAGCCCCATCCGGTGAAACTACTCCAAGAGATACTTTCATATAAGGATTAGTAAAATCTACTTTTTGTTTTCTCTCATCAGTAACTGTAAAGTTTGCCATTATTATATCTACTTTCTTAGATTCTAAATATGACACTCTGCTAGCAGCATCAACTAAAACAAATTCAACCTTCGATTCATCTCCAAGAAGATCTTTTGCAAATCTCTTAGCGATATAAACATCAAACCCTTGATTTTTTCCATTCGAATCAACATATCCAAATGGGGCTTTATCGCTAAATACTCCTATTTTTATAGTTCCTCGTTTTTTTATTTCATCAATTGAACTTGATGATGTAGTGCTTGAATTAGAGTCACCTTTATTTGCACTTGTTGCTGCTGAATTACCGCAACCTGCTAGCCCTCCAATTACTATAGTACTTAAAAGCAATGTTGCCATAATTTTTTTAATTCTTTTCATAATTATTCATCCCCCATTAATAATATTTAATATTGAAATATATTTAGAAAGTGCTTTGCACGTTCAGTCTTTGGATTTGTAAAAAATTCATCTGGTTTTGATTCTTCGCATATTCTACCATTATCCATAAAAATAATTCTATCTGCTACAGCTTCTGCAAACGCCATTTCATGAGTTACTATCACCATAGTCATTCCTTGCTTAGCAAGCCCTAAAATAACATCTAAAACTTCTCTAACCATTTCAGGATCCAGAGAGGCAGTTACTTCATCAAATAAAATAATTTCTGGATTCATACACAAGGCTCTAACAATAGCAATCCTCTGCTTTTGACCTCCTGAAAGCTGCCGTGGAAACGAGTCCTTTCTATCTAATAACCCAACTTTATCTAATAGCTGTTCAGCTTGAGCAAGAGCTTCAGTTTTATCTCTTCTCTGAACCTTTAAGGGCCCAAGTAGTATGTTTTCTATAACAGTCATATGAGGAAATAATTCGTAGTTTTGAAATACCATTCCTATTTTTTCGTGAATCTTCTGCCATTCTATATTTTTTGCTGTGAAGCTTGTATCCCCAAATTTTATGTCCCCTTCTTGAATTTTCTCAAGGCCATTTAGACAACGTAAAAGTGTACTTTTTCCACACCCTGAAGGTCCTAGAACAACTAAAACTTCACCCTTATGCAGAGTCAAATTAATCCCATTTAATATTTCTTTTTCATCATAATTTTTATGAATATCCTGAATTTCAAGCAAAACAGGACTATTATTCTTATTCATGCTATTCCTCCTAATCATTCCACTTTGCTTCTAATCTCTTTGATATTTTAGATAATGGAAAACATATTATAAAATATAAGAAAAATATTAAACCATATATCCAAAATGAAGCAGTAGGAAATTGAAATCTAGAGCTTTCAATAATTTGTTGTCCAATTTTAACTACATCTATAACACCTATTAGAACAACAAGTGAAGTAGTTTTGATCATTCTAGTAGCTAGGTTTATAGTTCCTGGTATCATTCTCCTTATAGCTTGAGGTATCAATATATACTTATATAATTGATAGTTATTCATTCCTAGTGCTTTACCTGATTCAATTTGGTGTTTAGGTAGAGATTCTAATGCCCCTCTGACTATGTCACCCATCTCTGCTGCTCCCCAAAGCGTAAACACTATGATAGAAACTATCTCACCACTAATATTAATATTTAATGCAGTAGTAACCCCAAAATAAAAGATAAACAACCATACAAGTGTTGGTATTATTCTAAAAGCTTCAAGATAAACTCTATTTACAAAAAGCACTAGCTTAGATTTAGTAGTTCTACTAAGACCTATTAATATTCCTAAAAACGAACCTAAGATAATAGATATAAAAGCAATTTCTGCTGTGATAAATAAACCTTCAAATAATCGTCCAATATTATTTCCTTGAAAAATAACATTAATTCCCGAATTCTGCATATCGCACCTTCCTTTCAAACCAAGACAAAATAAATGACAAAGGCAGAATCAAAATAAGATAAACTATCACAAGCATTGCAAGAGCTTCGAAAGTTCTATAATACATTCCAATCAAATCTTTAGTTAAATTTGTAAGATCCATTATAGATATTGCTCCTAATATCGAAGTTTCTTTTAACAAAAATATACAATTAGCACTTATTGAAGGCATACTAATTGAAAAGGCTTGTGGAATTATTACATATCTTATAAGTTGAAGCTTTGAAAGACCGATACTTGTTCCAGATTCAATTTGTGTTTTACTTACTGCCTCCAATCCACTTCTAAAAGCTTCCGCCATGTAACTTCCTCCAAGAAAGGCTAGTCCAATTATTGCGCAAGTACTTTCACTTAACTTTAATCCAAACTTAGGCAATCCAAAATACAAAAAAAATATTTGTACAAGCAATGGAGTATTTCTTGAAAGTTCTATATATGCTTGTACAATCAAATCTATTACCTTAACTTTAAAAAACAATATTATGCTGCACATCAATCCTATTATTAATGACAATACTATCCCTAATATAGCTAATTTTAGTGTAATCAATGCAGCTTTTTCATATAACGGTAAACTAGTAATTACAAAATTCCAGTCAATATTCATTATCTATCACCCTTTAATTTTCAAATCATATAATTCCTGTAGGAATACATTAATATTATCAATATTATCCTAGTTTGTCAATCGTATTAGTATAAAATGTTTCTGTACTTATTTTTTTATATGATATAAATAGCTAATTGTTACCTAATTACATATGAATTCAAAAAATATTTTTCAAAATAAAAATCTGCTGCTTACACAGTCTTTTTGTCATGCACATGAACAAAAAAAGTGGAAAAACTACTTCATTAAAGAGTTCTCCCACTTTTGATTTAGACCTAAGACTATTGACCAAATACCAACTTAATGACATTGTGCTTACACAACATCTTTTTATTTTATAACCAATAAGAACTAATTCTCTTTTTCTATTCTCACTTTCCCTTTCAGAATTTCTTCAATTGATATATGCAGTATTAATTAGAACTTTTATAAAATAAATAAGCTTTTTAAGTACCACAAAAAGTTCTATAATTACAGGCAGATTTTTTTGGTAATGTAGTATACTCAATCTGATCTATAGAGTAATCATAAGGTTTGGAAATAACACTAAGAAGTTTTTCCATTACACTATAATCTTCATGTTTTTCTGCTGCTTCTAGTGCTTCTTCTACTCTGTAATTACGTGGAATTACTGCTGGATTAGAATTCTTCATAAGTTTTTGAACAGAATCTTTTGATTCCATCTGTCTATTAAGTTTTTCCTGCCATTTCTCATACCACTTATCAAAATCCTCACTTTTGAACATTTCCGTATTTGAAAATTCATGAAGTGTTAATTCCCTAAAAGTATTTGTATAATCTGCACCATACTTATACATAATGCTAAGTAGTTCTTTAATAAGCTGATTATCCTCCGGCTCTTCATTAAATATTCCCAATTTATGTCTCATTCCTAATTGATAATTATTTTGATATAATTCTGCAAAATTTGAAAGTGCATTTTCTGCTAATTGAATAGCTTTTTCCTTATCATTATTAAGTAATGGTAATAAAGTTTCAGCAAATCGTGCAAGATTCCATGCAGCAATATATGGCTGATTACCATAAGCATATCTACCCTCACTATCAATTGAACTAAAAACAGTTGCAGGATCATAGTTATCCATGAAGGCACAAGGACCATAGTCAATAGTTTCTCCACTTATAGACACATTATCTGTATTCATAACACCGTGAACAAAGCCCACTAGCTGCCATTTAGCTATTAATAAAGCTTGACGTTTGATAACTTCTTGAAGTAAAAAAAGATATTTATTTTCATAATTTACCTCATTAGAAAAATGTCTCTTTAATGTATAATCAGCTAATGCTTTTAGATCTTCAACTTTACACCATTCTCTAGCATATTGAAAAGTTCCTACTCTAATATGACTGGCTGCAATGCGAGTCAAAACTGCACCTTTTAAAATATTTTCACGAAACACTGACTCTCCTGTAGTTACAACTGCTAAACTTCTAGTTGTTGGAATTCCTAGGCCATGCATTGCTTCACTGATTATATATTCGCGTAGCATTGGTCCAAGGGCTGCTTTGCCGTCACCTCGCCTAGAATAACGAGTTCTTCCTGAACCCTTAAGCTGTATATCAAAACGTTCACCCAACGGAGTTATTTGCTCTCCAAGTAATACAGCTCGCCCATCTCCCAACATATTAAAATACCCATATTGATGGCCCCCATAAGCTTGCGCGATAGGCTGTGCACCTTCAGGTAAAGTGTTTCCAGCAAACACTTCAATATTTTCTGTAGTTTTTTCGTTCAAACCTAATGATAAAGCAAGAGAATGATTAAAAATTATTAATTTAGGTGATGGAACATTATCAGGACTTTGCTTTGTAAAAAACACATCTGGTAATCTAGCATAACTATTATCAAAGTTCCAACCTATATTTATTTTAGTTTTTGTCATATCCATAATCTGTTCCCCCTTCTATCTTTTGATTAAATATTGAGTTTAATATAGCTTAATAATAACCTTTTATTCTCATTAAATAAACATATATTATTATTTAAATATATTTATATTTTTAAAGGTTTATATTAATATATTTATATATTTTTATAGGTTAATATATTTATAGATACATATGAAAATATGTATCTATTTATAGGAAACTTGAGGGTTTAGAAGAATCCACTTCAGAATACAGAATCAGATTATCACTAGTAATATATTGAATGTTCTATCATAAATCACATAGCATTAAAATAATATAATATTTTATATTCTAGGAAGTCCTTTAACTGGTTTATGTCTCTTTCTATTTGCTCCTGGATTTTGTGTATTCGATGTATTTGATGCTTGATTTTCATCTTCCTTTGTAATAAATTTGTAATTTGTCATTTTTATCACCTCAATTTTAGTTTTGACTTTTTTCTAGTTTTTATACACTTTAGAACAAAAGTGTCTACGACACGTTTATTTTCTTTTTTCACAACATTTTTTATTCTTTTCATTATTATCTTCAGCCAATTCACTGGAGAACTCTGTTGATAACATTGATTTATGTAGCCTTCTATTTACAAAATCATTTCTTTTATTTCCTTTTTCTAAATTTCCGAAAGCTTTCATACCTGCATAAATCAATGAAAATAGCACCACCAATATAATTCCAGTTATAAGACCAGATGCTTGGTCAGCAATAAGCGGCATACTAAAAATAATAATAATCATACTTATTAAACCGATCCAAGACATATAGGGAAATCCAGGCATTTGACACTTTCCATTTGGAGGACATCCATTTCTTTTGCGAAAGCGTATATGAGTGGCCATAATTACTGCATATGTAAAAAGTAAAGAAAATCCACTGGCACTAATTAAGAATAGGTAAATTCTAGGAAATAACAAGCCAAACCATAGTCCTAAAAGCATTGAAATTCCTGAAAATATTATTGCCTTATGAGGAACATCCTTTTTATCCTTTAGGAGCCTTGGAGCATAGCCTTCATCCGCAAGAGATCTTAGCATCCTTGCAATTCCAAACATTGATGCAAGTGATGCAGAAAGTATAGCCGTGATTAATACAAGATTTATAATATTGCCAGCCCAGGCTATTCCCCATCTGTTTAGTGCCGCTACCATAGGACTTATACTTTCATTAAGTTCTGTTGTGGGAATTAATGGGAGTAGCATTATAATAGAAAGTATATAAAAGCCTACAAGACTTATAACAGTATAATTAATTGCTTTGGGAATAGTAACAGTTGGGTCTTTTGCTTCTGAAGCTGCCAGTCCTATAATCTCAAACCCTGCATAAGCAAACACCACTATAAGCATGCTTCCAGCAATTCCACTTATACCTGCTGGCATTAAAGGTTCTCTTACTAATTCTCCAACTCCAATAGCTGTCCTTCCAGGAATCAATCCTGTAATTAATAAAAATGCCATGATTATAAAAGAAATTATAGCTATTAATTTTATCGCCGAAAGACCACTTGCTATCTTACTTAGCTTATCAGCTCCCAAAAGATTTATTAATGTTACACCAGTTATAATCAGGCTTCCATTTACAGGTATTGATATATTTGCAAACCATTCATTTAATAAAATCGAAACTGCTGTAGCTTCACTTGACATTGAAAGAATCATTCCAATCCAGTAAATCCAACCAACAACAAAGCCTGTTCCTTTACCAAAAGTCTGAGATGCAAAAGTCATAAATGATCCTGAGTCAGGATTCGCTACAGTCATTTCCGATAAAGCATAAAGTATAAAATACACCAAGAAACCTCCTAGTATATAGGATATTAAAATTGCTGGTCCAGCAGCATTAATGGCTACTGATGAACCTAGAAAAAATGAACCTCCTATTACACTTCCTAATGCCATCATTGAAAGCTGCCAAGCAGATAATCCTTCTTTTTTATTCTTCATAATATTCTCCTCCGTTTTATATATCCATTAAAATATTAATTAATAAGATATAATTTGAATAACTCCTAGAATATTATTCCTCAAAATTTAAAATGCATTCATTAAACTAATACAAAATCCAATTCTTTATTATTACAATTCTAATAATCAAAACCATCAAAAGCTGGATAAGCCTCTTCACCATGTTCGGCTAAATCGAGTCCATCAGCTTCAACCGAACTCCCAACTCTTATATCCATAAACAGTTTCATAACTTTTATGATAAAAAACGTCATTACTCCAGAAAAAAATACTGTTATTATAATTCCAAATAATTGAGCTATAAAGAGCTTATTATCTCCAAAGAAAAGTCCATTCCATTTAATTGACGGATTAATAGTTTTCTGTGCAAATAAACCAGTTGCAATTCCTCCGAAAATCCCTCCTATTCCATTACAACCAAAAGCATCAAGTGCATCATCATATCCTAATTTAAATTTCACTATTCCAATAAAAAAATACGAAATTGGAGCTATTATTGTTCCTATTATAATCGCTGAATTAATTGAAACATAGCCAGCTCCTGGTGTGATTGCGACTAATCCAACAATTGCACCTGTTACAGCTCCAAGGATTGTTGGCTTTCCTTGTTTAATTTTTTCAATTAACATCCATGAAAGCATTGCCGAAGCAGCTGAAATATTCGTTACCACAAATGCATGTACTGCAAGGTCTCCTGCACTCAATGCACTGCCAGCATTAAATCCAAACCATCCAAACCAAATCAACCCTGTTCCAACAACTACCATTGGCATATTGCAAGGTCTATATGCCACTTTGCCATAATCCTTCCTCTTACCTAGCATAATGCATGCTATAAGGCCAGATACACCTGCACTAATATGAACCACATTTCCTCCTGCAAAATCAAGACTTCCCAAAGAATTAATTAATCCACCGTTGCTCCATACCATATGGACCATTGGATAGTACACCAAAAGTAGCCATGTCAAAATAAATATAAATACTGCTGAAAATTTCATTCTTTCAACTAACGCACCAGTTATAAGTGCAGGAGCACTTATTGCAAACATCATTTGAAATGCTGAAAAAAGCATTGCTGGAATAGTTGGCGCATATGTTGAAGTGGTATTTTCCATGCCTACCATTCCCAAAAAGGTCGCTCCACCAATAACTCCATGTATATCTTCTCCAAAAGATAATGAATATCCAATTATGACCCACATAATTGATGATAAACCGCAAATAAATAGTGAAGACATTATTGTATTTAAAATATTTTTTCGTCTAACCATACCACCATAAAATAAAGCAAGTCCTGGTGTCATCAAAAATACAAGTGCTGAACAAATCATTACAAAAGCAGTGTCACCAATATTAATTTTCATAAGTTCCCTCACTCCTTTTATAGAAATTCATCTGTACATAAATTCCAATTAATATGATTAATCTCAATTTAAGAAATCATAAAATATTTCCCCCATTAATTGAGCTTTGACAATTGATATCTTGGATAGGTATTACTTCAATAAGAACAAAAGTGACTGCTCCACGCAATTTACTTTGTCAATTAATGAATGAGTAATGATGAATAATTATAGTAAAATGATTTCTATGCAGCATAGCTACTTTTTTATAGGTGTATATTTTCTGAAAAGACGTAGGCTTTTCTTCCTTAATCATTCACCATTAATCTTTGATAACCCTTAATTTCATCAGCTTTTCCACTTTCTAAAATTCTATACTTTCATAATTATTAAAAAAGTGCTTGAAAAACATACCTTAAGATATATCTTTCAAACACCTTTGTTTTTTTAAGTATATTTTCTTATATTCTTTTTGTCAATTAATGAATTAATAATTATGAATGATTTCATATGCAGCATAGCTGCTTTTTTTATAGGTGTATACTTCCTTAGATTATTGCAAATAATACTTCACATTTTATAGAAACCGATTTCTATTTTTTATTCTTTATATGTTGACACATTATTCATATTATAATAATATATTCCTAGAAAGCGTTTTCTATTTTCTTATAAGGATGGTGTATATTATGTTTGGATTTCTATCAATATTACTTGCTTCATTTACTCAAGGTATCACAGTTTTTGGCTTTGCATTAATAGCTGTTCCTCTGCTATCATTTTTTATACCAGAACTTAAAGACATCACTCCAATAATAGTCATTTATAGCCTATTAACAAATATTATTCTTCTATACAAATTAAGACACTCTATAGATTGTAAAAAAATTATTCTTATGATTATCTTTGCAATGATTGCTACGCCTTTAGGAACTTTTTTATTACTATATATAAATGTTAAAATACTAAAAATCATGGTTGGTATAGTAATTTTCATTAACGCTCTCGCAATGTTTAATGATTTCAAAGTCAAAATACAAAATGAAAAACTATCTTATGGCTTAGTTGGTATTTTAAGCGGAATCTTAAATGGTAGTGCAGGCCTTAGTGGTCCTCCTATCGTTTTATTTTTGACTAATCAAAATGTACCTAAAGACGTATTTAGAGCAAATCTCTCCTTTTTTGGCTTTATAACTAATATATTTACAATTATACTTTTTGCCTTTGAAGGAATTATTAATCAATCAATACTAAATTTCACAATTATTTATCTTTCTGCCCTTATAATTGGAGTGTTAGTTGGTATAAAAGCCTCTTCTAAAATCAATGAACTTAAATTTAGAAAACTAACAATTTATTTAATTTTAGCATTAGGCTTATATACTGTTGCAGTATCAATATAGATATCCGAATTAATAATCAAACTTATAAATGTAATATACATGCATCATTGAGAAATTATAATCGTAACACTACACTAGAA
>NZ_JAKJJY010000013.1:0-160249 GCF_022320955.1 Clostridium sp. YIM B02555
CATCCTCTTATTTTTTATTATAACAAAAAAGTAGACATACTTTTTTAATGTCTACTTTCATCTTACAACTTCATGAGTAAAATTAATGTCTAGCCTTTTGTTTATTTGGAGGTAAAATTAGTGGTAAAAAGGAAAAGATCAAAAGATATTGAGAAATTAATTAATGAAGTGATTGATATAAGAGAACAATATCCGTTACTTCCTTTGGAAGAGACTTTAGCTATTGTTCTAAAATAGAATTTTTATTAATAGGATTTTTTAGTATACAATGATTATATTAAATGAATACTACTATTAGATTAAGACTTAATAATAGGAGTGATAAATTATGCTAAAATGCGATGCAGTATTTCAAGGTGGAGGGGTTAAAGGAATAGGTCTTGTTGGCGCTGTAAAAGCTATTGAAAAAAAATATAATTTTGTTAATTTAGTTGGTAATTCAGCAGGTGCAATTGTAGCTTCATTACTTGCTGTAGGATATTCTGGTGAGGAAATTGAGCATGAACTTAAAAATTTAAACTATCTTAAATTTAAAGATGAAACACTTATTGATAAAATGGGCATACCAGGTAAGATTTTGAGTACAGTATTAGAATATGGAATATATGAAGGTAATTATTTTAGAAACTGGATTGAAGAATTATTTAAAGCAAAAGGTAAAACTACTTTTGGAGATATAAGAATGAATGATTCAACAGATGAGAAATACTCTTATAAATTCAGTGCAATTGCATCTGATTTAACAGAAAAAAAGATGATTGTAATACCTCAAGATTTAAAATATTTTGGTTTCGATCCCGATAAATTTAGTATTTCTTTAGCTGTAAGAATGAGCATGAGTATACCTCTATATTTTGAACCAGTTAAATTGCAAGATACCACTGGCAAAACTCATTATATTGTTGATGGTGGTGTTTTAAGTAATTATCCAATATGGCTTTTGGACGATGGTAGCAACAATCCGAAATGGCCTACAATCGGATTTAAGTTTTTTGAAAATACAAGAGAAGTACAACAAAGCAACAAAGACCATTCAATTTCATCTATTCTAGAGTATTGTGAAGATTTAGTAGATACTATGTTAAATGCGCATGATAAGCACTATATTTCTACAATTAAGGGAGATTTTGATAGAACCATTATGATTCCTACTGAAATTAACATAGACGGAAAAAATAAAAAAATAAATACAACTTATTTTGATATTACCCAAGAGGAAAGTAATGCTCTTTTATTAAATGGATATAATGCAGCAGAAAAATTTTTAGAAACTTGGGATTTCGATTTATGGAAAGAAAAATTTAGAAGTTAATATATTAATTTTGATTAATATTTGTTTTTTCGTGAGTTAGTCTGTTCGAGAATCTACCAAATTGAAATTACTCTAAATGTTGAAAGAATAATATAAAAACTGTGGTGACAGATATGAAATTTAAAGCTCAAAATACTATATTTGTTAAGCATGTTGACTATTTCCAGAGTATTTTTACAACTGCATATATATTTGTGAATTTTAGCAAATTAATCAATTTTACTAAAACTCTTAATTGTGTATGAACAGTCCTGGTCTATATATAACAATTGTGACATTACCTAATAGTGATTATGTAATCTGTAATGTATATTTCACTAAATCAAGGTGGTTCAGCAGAAGAAGAGAGAATTATTCAATATTTCTTTAAATACTGAGATAATCTCATCTTATTCTGATTACCAAGCTATATTCAAAATACTATAGACAAAAAATGCGAGCTTCAATAGCTGGCAAATGCTGTTCAATTATCTTTTTTCAAAAATAGATTAACCCTTTCAATAAAGTTTGTTCAAAATTATAAATATATTTTGATAAAATATTATCTTTCATCATTTTCATAAGATTGTTCTGATAAATATAGTACTCCCAAAATACTAAGGTAACACATTGGAAAACCTATAATAAAATATCCTATATGTTGAAAAAAATAATCCAACAACAACAATTAGAATCACCTCCAATATATATAATCAACTACTTTTGTTCAAGCTTTATTATAAAAATTCTCATGATACTCATATATTAAAATTAATGTTTTAATCAAAATTTGTCTAAAACATTAGTAATTTAGATTCATTATATTAAGCCATTTATAAAGATTGTTTTGATCAAACTTTATTCAAAACCTACACCAAAGGCACCTTTTCTCAGAATTATCAAATAGCCAGCAAAGAAAAGGTAGCTTCTTTGCGTAAGTAGGCTCTATTTTTCTATCATTTAAGGCTTCCACATCACCTTCATTAATGGAGATTTCAGACGTTGAGCAAAAGAGTTCTATTTACACTTTAACCAGTCAAATTTCTTGCTAAAAAATCAGCTAGATGCCGATTCTCAAGGCAGTACACCACCTAAAATTGTGAATTGCTACAATAAATAAGCGATTTTATTAACTGAGGATCTATTAGAAATTGATCCTGAAATATAATCAAATACTTGCTTCCATGGTTCTAAACCTAAGTGCTTAGAAATATGTAAGAAAATCTAAAATTCTCCCATATAGATCTTACTATAGGTAAATCACTACCAACTCCATGTGTATGATATGATTTTCAAAGTTTGGTTTTGATAATTTATTCATAATAATATCGAATTTTTCATTAATTGAATTTCTATTTTGTAGTTATGGTTACTTATAAAAAGAATAATGTGTAAATTTACTTTACAAATTGTGGTGGTATACCAACTCAACTTTTTATAAAAATCAAAATAACAATATTACATTAATTGGAAAAAAATTTGAATGAAATTTCTAAATATATATAGAAATTTGTATAAAATATATAATTTTATATGTTTTCAATTAAAAGTTAATTTAGTATAATGATTACAGGAATTTATTTGAAATAATACATTCTATTTACATTAACTATATAAGTATTGTTATATAATAAAAAATGAAATATTTGGAATATAGTTGCAAAATATTTAACATATTATTATATAAGGAATATGGTTATATATAGGATGGTTATTTTATGTTTGTTTTAATAATTACTATAAAATGTACTTTCTTTACAGTGCTTGAGAAAATGAAGTTCTTATTTTGACTCTAATATCAACATGTGAAAAAATATTGATTTTTAAAAATTATAATGAATAGGAGAAATAAAAATGAAAAAAATTTTAAATGAAATTATTGATTACCTATCAAAAGTACTAACTGCGGAGAAAATTCAAGAAGATACTCAGCTAATAGAAGAAAATATGTTAGATTCATTGGGAATTGTAAGTTTATTAACATTTATTGAAACTACATTTGGTATTGATTTGGCAGATGATGATTTTGATATTAATAACTTTAGTTCACCTTTGAAAATTGCGGAACTGATTCATGAACATAGTGTAGAGATGGAGAAATAGGAAATGAGTGAGATGTTCAGACTAAAAGATACAGAACATTATGATTATCCACAATTAAGCATTTTTCATGATGTTTTGAAGCAAACAGATTTCGATGAGTTTTTAAAGGATAATTCATATAATAAGAGCAGTAACACAGCGTTATATATACATATACCTTTCTGTAGAACTTTTTGTATCTTTTGCAATTATTATAAAGAAAAACCAGAAAAGAAACTGGTTGAACAATTGATTTCTGCAATTATTATAGAATTAAAATACTATGCAGATAGAATGCCATCAGAATTAAAAGAAATATCAGCGGTACACTTTGGAGGAGGAACACCGACATCAATCGGTATTTCAGGGTTACAACAAATAATGGAAACCATAAAGGATACTTTTGATGTAAAAGAAAAATGTCTTTTTTCAATAGAAGGGCATATAAGAGATTTGCATGATTCTAAATTCGTTAGGAATTTGAAAATGATTGGTTTTAACCGTGTAAGTTTTGGTATACAGACCTTTTCAACGGATATAAGAAAAAAGTATGGATTGCTTCCAATATCAGAGGTAGATGCAACTATTAATAATTTAAAAGAGTATGGATTTGAAGATTATAATGTTGATCTTATGTATAATTTTCCAGAGCAGAATTGTGATGAAGTAGTTGCTGATATTAATAAAGCGTTTGACTTTGGTGTGAATTGTATTGATTTATATTCATTGAATGTATTTCCTAATACTAAAATGGAGAATTTTTTAACCAGACATGAAATGTATAAGAAATATATTGATATAGAGAAACGTTCCTCATATTTAGGAATATATGAATACTTAGAGGAGAATAAGGACTGTAAAATGGTAATGTCAAATACAATATCACGAAAGATGGACAAGCCAAACTTGTATCTGAATACCCATCTTGGAGCAAACAAGTTAGATGGGGGGCGTATTATTGGAATAGGACCATCTTCAAGAGGGTATGTGGATGGATTTGCATATAAAAATCATCTTGATGTAAATGGTTACATTGGCGCGATCAAAAAAAATAAGCATGGAAGATATCTTGAACATAAATTATCATATTTTGAGCGTCAAAACCGATTATTTGTTATGTTTCCTAACTTTACTTACATAAAAAAGAAAGATGCTGTTTTTAATGAGTATACAAAAAAAACCATGGATGTATTACTTGAAAACAGATATGTATATGAAGATGGAGAAAAGTACTATATAAAACCTAAAGATTGTTACTGGGCAGGAAATATTTCGGCAATGTTTTATTCTGAGGAGCAGAGAGAAAAAATGATTAAAACACTACTTCTTAACAGAAAAAATAAATTAAATATGTATAATCAAGATAAGATGCAAATTATTGAAAGGGATAGGTAGCGACATGAAAAAAACTGATGTTATTTTTGAAGAGCCTCTTAGTCTTAAATTAGTTGAGGAATTTGAAAAAAAAATATACTATTTGTCAGAAGATATTATATCATATGAAAGAATTTATAAAGATGAAAAAATAATTGGGGAAAGATTGAGCCTTGAGGATGATAAGCACGCAGATAAGATAAGGGACAGGGCATTGCATGTCATTGAAAATGAAATACTTGGTCTAAAAGATATAAAAGTTAATAGATTTTGGAACAATGAAGGAAATAATAAATTTAACAATGAAAATATTATAGAGGAATTAATAAAAAATGAATTGATTTATATACCATCTGATGGTCAAGTATCTTTTAAAGAGCCATTAGTGAGTTTATTTGATTTTTTTGATACTGTCTTTAAGAATATATCAACTAAAATATTTAAATGTGAAAATTACCGTTTCCCTACATTATTAAGATTAGATGTATTAAAAAAGGTTGGATATTTTGAATCATTTCCTAATTTACTTATGTTTACTACAAGACTTCGGAATGCAGTGGATAACTATGAGGCATTTAAAAATTCATTTACCCAAGAGACTGAGGAAGAAGAAATTGCAGATGGGTTAATGGAGTATTGCTGTAATACGTCATTCGGTCTACCACCTACTATGTGTTATTATGTGTATGACATGCTTTCAGGAAAGGAAATAAAGCAAAAAGCTATAACTACATGTGGTAAGTCATTCCGATATGAAAATAAATATTATAAACCATTCGAACGTTTATGGGATTTTACTATTCGAGAGACGGTATTTATCGGAGATTACAACTATGTAAGAAATAATGTAAATGAATACAAGAAAATGGCTGTTAAGCTTATGGAGTTATTAAATATGTCAGGTTTCTGTGAAACTGCTAATGACCCATTCTTCCTGATAGGCAATGCAGCGAAACGTATTAATGCACAAAAAATGTTTGGCTCTAAGTATGAATTACGCCTTAAGCTTAGTGAGGATAATACCACAGCAGTTGGGTCATTTAATTTGCATAGTAACTTTCTGGCAAAAAGATTTAGATTCTATTCAAACTTAGAAAAGGAGGAATATTGCTATACAGGTTGTATTGGGATTGGTTTGGAGAGAATGATGTTTGCATTCTTATCGCAGTATGGATTTAAACAGGAAAACTGGCCAAGTATGGTAAGGGAAGGAATTGATAATCCATTATTGGTGAATAAATATATAGATAAGCTTGTAGAATAATATTTTGGGAGGAATTATGGATTTTGAATTTTCAAATGAACAAATTAAATACAAGAAATATCTAATTGACTTTGTAAAAAAAGATATTAATGGAAATATGCATACTTTTGAGGAAAAGTGGAGGTTATGTGCTCAGTACGGATTATTTGGAATTTCATTTGAAGAAAAATATGGTGGATTCGGAGAAGATTACATAACAGCTGCATTGTTGATGGAAGCATTGGGATATGCTTGCGATGATAATGGCTTTGTGTTTATAGTGACCAATCATTTGTGGGCATGTATGAATACAATTAACCAATGTGGATCAGATGAATTGAAACAGAAGTATATGAGGAAACTTATAGATGGAAGTTTAATAGGTTGTTTAGCGATTACAGAAGATGAATCTGGTTCTGATATTACCCAGATAAAGACAACTGCTACTAAAGTTAAAAATGGTTATATTTTAAATGGAAGTAAGAAATTCATATCCAATGCACCTATTGCAGACATCTTTTTAATATCTGTAATGACTGGAGAACCAGGCTCCATTAATGGGTTAAGTTGTTTTATTTGTGAAAAGGATACAATAGGGTTGGAAATTGGAAAAGAAATTAAAAAGATGGGACTTACATCATGTCCTATGGGAGAGATTCATTTTTCGGATTGTTTTATTCCTGAAGAAAATATGGTAGGGCGTTTAGGAAATGGATTAAGTATAATTAATACTGGATTAGAGTGGGAACGAAGTTTTGAATTTGCAAGTCATGTAGGAGTCATGCAGAAATTAATGGAATTATGTGTGACGTATATAGAGAAAAGGAAATTAAATAATTATCAGGCAGTTACACATAAGATAGCTAAAATGCGTGTCAATATAGAGATGGCCCAGCTTTTGCTGTATAAAATTGCATGGAAGAAGAACTTGCATAAGAATACATATCTTGAGGCCTCTATGTTTAAGTATTTTATCAGTGAGACTTATGTAGAAACATGCTTGGAAACCTTACAGATATTCGGGGCGTATGGTTATAGCATTGAATCCAATATAGAAAAAGAAGTTAGGGATGCACTAGCTTCTAAGATTTATTCCGGCGCATCAGAGATTCAGTTAAACATAATTTATAAGCTTGTGAATAACTTTATTCAGACAAGTTATAAATAAGTAGATTGGAAGAGTGATATGAATATTGTTGTATGTTTAAAACAGGTGGCACAAGGAATATGTTCAGATGGTAATTGTGGGATTAGCCCATATGATTTATTTATGCTTGAACAGGCTATAAATTATAAAAAAACACATCATAATGTATGTATTATATGCATTACAATGGGTCCCTCAGCTTCTGAGGAAATATTAAGGATGGCAATTTCTCTTGGATGTGATGAGGCAATTCGTATTACAGATAAGTGCTATTCGGGTTCAGATACAATTGCTACAGCTTATATATTGTCTGAAGCAATCAAAAAGATATGTGATGTTGATTTAATTTTATGTGGAAAGAAATCTTTAGATGGAGAAACAGGTTTTGTAGGACCGTCTATTGCTAAATTTTTAGAGATTCCATATTTAATAAATGTTACAGGGATTGAAGATGGAGAGGGAAAAGAAATTGTTGTAACTACACTGGAAAAAATGTATGGAATGGATTATCAGGTAAAGTTGCCATGTGTACTTTGCATGGAGGGAATTGATACACATTTAAGCCCTCAGTCTTTATTTTCCATAAGAAAGGCAAACAAGTATAGTGTTGAAGTGTGGGATAACAGCATACTTAATATTGATTTAAATAAATGTGGAACAAATGGTTCAAAGACAAAGGTTTTAAATGTATTTTCACACTATAATGACAAGAAATTAATTGAACGTATAAGTGATGCTGAAGATGCAGTTGATATGATGATCTTAGAACTTGAAGTTTATAGTGAATAGTTGGTGATGATGTTGATGAAAAATATAATAGTGATTTGTGAAGAAGATAATAAAGTAATAACACAATTAAGTCTTCAGATGATAAGCAAGGCACACGAATTGATAAATGGAATAGATGGTGAAGTGACTATAGTTGTGCCTAATAGGGAAGCGTTAATAGAGTTACCAATTACAGCTAATATTTATAATGTTATTGAATGTTCTGATTTGAGGAGGATAAGCCGGAATCAGACAAGTGAGTTGCTTGTGGAGATGATAACTATGTATATGCCTAATTTAGTATTATTTCCAGATTGTGACTGGTGGCGGTCCGTTGCTGCTAGTATGGCATCAGTATTAAATGCTGGTATTGTTGCTGACTGCATAGAAATCGAGTATAACTCTAATATAGAACAGTTTGTATTTCATAGAACTGCTTATGTTGGTTCCAAGGAAGCAATTGTGGTTGGAAAAGATACAAAGACAATATTAGGTGTTGTGAAGAAAAATGCATTTAATGAAAAAAAACTTGGAAAAATGCCATTAAAAATTGACACATTTTATTATGATAAAGAGAAAAAATCAGATATTATCCTTATTCGGAAAAGGGAAAGAATATTAAATCATGATATTTCTTTACAACTAGAAGGAAAAAAAATTATTTTTGGTGTTGGACGAGGTGTAGACAGTGAAAGTCTTGCTATACTAAAAAAAATAGCAAAGCATCTTGGTGCAGGATTGGGTTATAGCAGACCTATGATTGAACGTGAAGTTGGTACTTCAGATTTGCAGATTGGGCAATCAGGCTGCTTTATACAACCGGATCTTTATATTGCATTTGGAATATCTGGAAGTATACATCATGCATGCGGTATTTTGAATAGCAAGAAAATTATTGCAGTAAATAAAGATTGTAATGCATCAATTTTTGAGTATTCAGATATAGGAATTATTTGTGATTCAGGTGAAATAATTAGGAAAATAGGAGAAAAGATATTTAGTTAGGAGGAATAATATGAAAAGATATTTATATTACATATATCTTTCATTTAAGGTTCAGTCCATGTATAAGGCGAATATTGTATTTTCAATAGCAAGAGCTTTTATATTTCTTGCAGTACAGATTGCTTTGTGGAATGCATTGTATATGAGTGGGGCAAATATCGAATTTTATTCCCTTAATGAGATGCTTACATATCAGATATTAAGTGCAATTATTGCAAGTTTTTTGACTGGGATGGCACCAATGAGTATTGTTCAGAATGATATTAATACAGGAATGATTGTTAACTACCTGAAGCTTCCTTGTAGCTATAAACTTCAGGTTTTTATGACAAATTTAGGGGGAAACCTGTTTGCGTTTTTATTTGTATCTATCCCTATGCTTCTTTTGTCTAACATTTATACTAGGATTATGCTCCCTGCATCAATAGGAGCCTTTGTATATTCTGTATTAGCACTGGCATTTTCAATAGGAGTATATTTTGAACTTTATTATATGTTTGGTTTGATTTCATTTTGGTTTATGGATCGGTATAATACGGTTGGGCTGTTACTTACAAATGTCATTAGAATATTGTCTGGTGCGATTATACCACTAACGTTTTTTCCAAGCTGGCTTTATAAAATTGTAACAGTACTGCCGATGAGATTAGGATTTGATTTCCCTATTTCTATTTATCTGGGAAGGATAGGCATGTTGGAGACTGCTACAGGATTTCTTTTGCAGATTCTATGGATTGTAATTCTATGGGGAGTTAATAAAATATTTTTTAATTTAGGTTTGAAAAAACTAATTTTGCAGGGGGGTTGATGATGGTTGTATATATGATGTTATTAAATGTAAAAGCAAAACTGCAATATGGACATACGCTGCTCTATGAAGTCATTAGTTATTTAATTCGCTATCCAGTAGAATTTATTGCAGCGTGGATTATTCTTTATAACTTCAAGGCCCTTGGTGGATGGAATTTTAGTCAGATTCTATTTTTGCAAGCGGTTTCTTTTGTTGTTATTTCATTAGGGTGTGCTTTTACTTGGGAACCAATGGTCGCCATGCAGGGATACATTGTTGAAGGAAAACTTGATCAGTTTCTAATTGCGCCAATGAACCCATTCTGGTATGTGATAGGAATAAATTTCAGGGCTACAAACCTTGTGATTACCATAATATGTGGTACAATAGCAACTTTTGCAGCAAATAATGCAGGGGTGACATTATCTTCACGTATAGTTTTTTATCTTATAGGATTAGTGGGAGGGGTTTTAATTGTTGCATCATTCAATGTAATGATAGGGTCATTATCCTTCTGGATATATCAGACACATAATATTATGTCCTTTATGATTGACACTGTGGGTGAACTTTTAAAATATCCAATTAGTATTTATACAAAGGGATTACGTTTTTTATTAACCTTTATTTTGCCGATTTCATTAATTGATTATTATCCAACAGCATATTTACTGGTAGATAATGAAATGAGTTGGACGGTTATGATTATTATTTTATTGGTAGGTATTGTTCTTTTTTATTTATCATATTGTTTATGGTATTTAGGATTGAAACAGTATAAAAGTTCAGGAGGTTGATTATTTATGAATATAAATAATATTGTTATAAAAGCAGAGCATCTAAGTATGGTTTATAAAAAGCCAGTAATGCAAGAGGGTAAGCTTGGTATGTTAAAAGATATGTTCAAACGTCAGTATTCTTATTATGAAGCGTTAAGTGATGTATCTGTGAGTGTTAGAGAAGGTGAGATTTTAGGATATATTGGTCCTAATGGTGCAGGAAAGTCAACGACAATAAAGATATTAACAGGTGTTATGCATCCGACCAGTGGAAGTGTTACAGTGAATGGCATTTCGCCACATAAAAAAAGAATTGAAAATGGAAAAAGTATAGCATTGGTATCAGGACAGCGAAGTAATCTTTATTGGGATTTGCCTGTTTATGACAGCTTCGAACTTCATAAAAGAATTTATAAAATACCAGATAAGCAATATGATGAAAATATGGATATGTTTCAACAGCTATTAAATATCCAATCATTTTTTAAGACACCAGTAAGACAATTGAGTCTTGGGCAAAGAATCATGTCAGATTTTGCACTTGCTTTTTTGCATAATCCATCAGTTGCGTATCTTGATGAACCTACAATTGGACTGGATATATCGGCAAAAGAGAATATTATTAAATTTTTAAAGCAGATTAACCAGCAACGAAAAGTAACTATGATGATAACTTCTCATGATTTATCAGATATTGATAATCTCTGTGAGAAGATACTGATTCTGGATAAAGGGAAAAATATATATGAGGGACCTAAAGATAAACTAATCAAAGAGTACTGTAATGAGCAGTGCACTATTGTTATGGAGATAGAAAATCTACATAACATAAAAGACTTATCAATATTACAGTTTTGTCAGATATCAAAAAATGGAAATAAAGTAAATATTTCTTTTAGCCGTCAGAAAACGAGTCCAGCAGAAATTATGATGAATATCATGAATAAGGGATATAATGTGAAGGATTTTACTATTTTAGAAACAAGCCTGGAAGATGCAATTAGGGTTATATATAGAAATGCAAAAAATAATGTTTTATGAGGTAGCCTATGGAGAAATATGTATTTAAGAAATATTCATCTTTTGTTAGTAATGCTTGTCTGATATCATCATTTTCTAATTTGTTTTATAATTGCGGTTTGGATATTATGGAAAGTGATATATTTTTCCTTGGTGATGGAATGAGATTTGATTATCAATGGGATGATAATGCAAAAAGTCTAAAAGATATTGTTTTATTTCATGATTCCAATATTATGATTCAAAATTTCTTTGAACAGATAAATGAAAAAATTTCAATAAAAAAGATACCCTGTGGTGTGAATGAAGAAGAATTCAATATATTCATTAAAAAGAAGATTGATGAAGGCGTGCCTGTTATTATAGCAATCAACACAGAGTATATTACATATTATAATAAAATTCCCTCAAAATTTAGACCACATTTTTTAACAGTGATTGGTTATCGAGATAATGAAGCCTATATATCTGATTGTCTAGTACCGACAGTAAGAAATTATGAAACATATGTAGGCTTCTTTGGTTTTAGTGATTTGTTTAAGGCATCTAGAAAGATGGGGCATATTTATTATGATTTTAATTATGAGATATCTGTAAAAAAGATAACAACCATAGAATTGAATCAGATTCATTATAAGTTCAAAAAAAATATAGAGATAGATTTATATGATAATTATGAAAAATTAAAAGATTTTGCATATCGGATTAGAAATATGAAGAAACAGTTTCCTATTGAGGAAATTGCAAAATCGGCAGAGGATCTGTTTTTTAATATTAAATATAATGGAATACTGCATAGTAGAATGTTAGTGTATACACATATGCTTAAGTATTATGAAAAAAATCAGGAAGTTTTATCGAAACTTAAAGATATATATATAAAGTGGGAAGCTATAAACTATGCTTTGTTAAAGAATAATCTAACCAATGCACCTGCAGATAAATATGATGGTTTATGTGAAAGCGTATTAAATTTATTAGATTTAGAATATACAACATACAAGTCCATGCTAGCCTGCTATACAGCAGATAAAATATTATGACACTATACCAGGAGGTGAGAATTTATGAGAGAAATACATGCACAAAGTAAATTAATATTCCATAACGAAATATTTGAATATGACAGAATTATGGAAAGAATATTTCAAATTGAAAGCATAGTGCTAACAAATATAAGACAGGAAAGTTTAGTTGCAATAGCATTAGAACGGTCTCCAGATGTCATATTTACTATGCTGGCAATGCTGAGACTTGGCATTACCTTTTTACCATTAGATTTGAAACATCCAAAAGAAAGAATTGAATATATAATAAAGGATTCAGGTGTCCATACTGTAATAACATCATCTAACTATAAAAAACTGTTTACAGGGGTAAATATTATTTCATTAGATGATAGTTATGGAATTAGTTCAGTTACAATTCAAAAACAATACAAAAGTGAATTAGCGTATGTGTTATATACGTCAGGGACAACTGGAAATCCTAAAGGTGTGATGATAAAACGGGAAGGACTAAGATATTTTATTGATGGAATGGCTAAGTGTATTGATTTTAGAGCGAAAAAACGTATTTTATGTTTAACGACTGCTGGATTTGATATCTTTTTCATGGAGAGTATTGTACCTGTGTATCTAGGTTTAACCGTGATTCTGGCAGATGATGAAGAAAAAAATGATCAGGAAAAGATTGCTGAACTTATTGCTAAGTATGATATTAACATGCTACAGATGACTCCATCAGCACTTCAAATGCTGATAAACAATCAGAATGGGAAAAAGAGTATGGAAAACATATCGGACATCATGGTTGGTGGAGAAAAGTTTCCTCATAACTTACTTTTGAATCTTAAGAATGTGACGAAAGCAAAAATCTATAATATGTATGGTCCAACTGAGACAACAATCTGGTCAATGGTTAGTGACTTAACAGATAAGAATAGTGTTAATATCGGGTTCCCGATTTACGGAACAGAAGTTTTCATTTTGGATGAGAATAGGAAGCCAGTAGCAGAAGGAGAGGATGGTGAAATTTATATTGCTGGAAAAGGGTTGGCGGAAGGATATCTTGGTAAAGAAGAACTAACTAGCAAAAAGTTTGTAAAGATTATAGAAGAACAAAATATAATGGCATTCCGGACTGGAGATTTAGGACGTTTTCTACCAGATAAAACAATTCAGTATATTGGTCGCGTTGATAATCAGATAAAATTTTATGGCTATAGAATAGAACTTGAAGAGATTGAAAGTGTACTCAATCAGATTCCTGGAATAGATAAAGCCATAGTGTTTGTTGAAAATTTAGATATAACTAATAAAAGACTAGTTGCTGCTTATATAGGGGTTAATAAGTCATATACTGAAATAAAGGAATATATATCGAAGAAGCTACCTAAATATATGATTCCTGCTGATTTTATTAAAATGGATAAATTTAAATATAACATGAATGGAAAGTTGGATAGAGATAAAACAATAAGGTGTATTTTGGATGAAGAGCATAGCAGTATTCTAATGAATCCGAAAAGTACAAATTGGACATTGAACAATATTTTGAGAAAAATAATAGAAATAATTAGTGATTTTATCGGAAAGAATGATGGTTTTGAAGTGTCAGCAGATTCAAAATTATCTGATTTAAACATAGATTCTATAGAATTTATACAGATTATTGTTACTTTAGAGGAGACGTTTCAGATTAATTTTGATTATGAGAAGATGACATTTGCAGCGTTTAGTACAATTTATTCCATGGCCCAATATATAAGTACAAAAATGTAATTAAGCATTAATTATGTACTAGGGAAAGGAGAAAAATATGAATAATATAAAGCATGAATTTGAAATTTCTAAAGAAGGTAAAAGAGTATTACCAGTAACATATCCTATTATAACAACCTATACTAATCATGCACATATGCTGGCAGTTTTGGGTAATAATAAAAAAGCACTTGAATGGATTATTAGCAATTATATATTGATTTACTGTAATAAGGATTATGCAAAAGGTCAGTGGGGAGATATGTATTTTCAAGCGCCATATAGGGTAAGACCCTATGATCAATGCGAGTGGCTTGTTTCAGACAAAATATCTGTTAAATATATTTTAGATGATTCTGAGAGTATCGTAAATAAGGTAATTAAGTGGATTGATGAGGGAAGATATATAGATATTATGCTTGATTACTATTATATTAGCAATTCAATATATTATAATAAAGAATCATTTGGTCATGATATGCTTATTTATGGTTATGATTTATTAAAAAAAGTTTTTTATTGCAGTGACTTTTTGTTTACAGAATCTAATAAATATACATTCAGCACTATATCCTTTGATGACATGGAGAATGCTTTTGCACATTCTATTGATGATAAAAAGAGAACTTATCTTAATGATCAAATATATGTATTTTACTGTTGTGAAGATTGTGAGTTTGAATTTGATGAGCATAATATTATAAATAGCTTACAGTTTTATGCTGAATCTAAGGCTCCTGAGTACTGGCGTTTGTATAATGTAATAAATCAGAAAGAGAATATGTATGGACTAGATGTCTATAATGCTGTGATTTATTATTTGGATAATATTGTAAATGAGTGGTGCTACACTAAAATATTCTATTTGTTATATGATCATAAACATCTTATGATCAGCAGATTGAACTACTTAGCAGAATTAAAGACAACCTATGAGAAGTATTACAGAGATTTATGTGCTAGATATATAGAATTCGAGATGGTATTGAAAAATGTAACCTTGTTTATGGTAAAGTACAATTTTAGTAAGGATAAAAATATTTTAAATGAAGTTAAAAGTATTTTGAAAGAATTGAAGTGTCAGGAAAAGGAGGCTTTGAGTCAGTTTTTTAAGTACGTTAATTCTGGGAGGGATTCAGATGATTATAGATAAAATACTGTTGAATTGTGATCTTAATCCAGAGAAAACAGCTATTTATTATGGAAAAGATTTGATTAAATATGATATGTTACGAAGTAAGATTAATGAGTACAGTGAGATAATAAAGGGACTAGGGACTGAACAGAATGAACCGATAGGAATCGTGTTTGATAATGAACCAGAGATAATATTCTGGACTTTGGCACTGTTTAAGAGTGGAAATCCAGCTGCACTGTTACCAGTATACTTTAAAAAGAATGAAATCAAATATCATATTAACTGCTTAAATCTTAGGTATTTTGTGGTACAAAGCAAATATATGGAGAATTATGCTAACATGTCTGTAGAAACTGAATTTAATGGGTGTGCTTTATTAATAAGAGATTCAAGCTTACAACATTGTATTAGTTGTAATTCGGAGGATAGAATTATTCAATTCACGAGTGGTAGTCAAGGAGAAAGTAAAGCAGTAGCTAGAACCGAAAGTGCTTTGCTTAATGAAATTATTTCATTAGAAAATCCATTTGCACCAGTAGAAACGGATGCAGTTTTTTTGCCATTATCACCTTTGTTTCATTCTTATGGATTGGTAGGTGGAACTTTATTTCCTTTATACTATGGTTTAAGCGTAGCACTTGCGGATATCAAATATCCAAAGTATATTCTGTCGCAGATTGGAAAATTGAAAGTCTCTCATATGTTTGTAACTCCATTTATTTATAAAATGTTTTGTGAGATATTGAAGGCGAATAAAAACATATTTGATTTATCAAGTGTTAAGAAAAGCTTCTCAGCAGGAGGTGCTATTGAATTAGAAACAGCATCTCAGTTCAAAGAACTTTCAGGAATTGATATATTTCAAAACTATGGTTCTACAGAAGCGGGAACTATGGCGATTGGAAAACAGCCGTTGACTTTGGATTATTCAATTGGATGTATGATTTCAGATGCTGTTATTAGTATTATGCCACTTGAGTTTATCGAACAAGAAAATTATGGGGAACTACTGATTAAAAGTGATATTATAGATTTCCATTATTTATACCCTGAAAAACTCAATGTCGAGAAGTTTTATAATGGTTTATTTAGGACTGGTGATATTGTAAAGAAAGAAAATAATGTTCTGTATTACATGGGAAGAAGCGATAGTATGATTAACATAAATGGACTTAAGGTATATGCGAATGAAATTGAAAATATCATAAAAGAGATTGAAGGTGTAAGTGAAGTATCAATCATAAGCATATCAGAGGGAAAGGACGATGAAATGAAGGCATATGTTGTATTGAACAATAATGCTGATTTAACGGAAAATTCAATTAAGCAATACTGTAAGAAATTTGTTGCAGACTATAAGATACCTAGAAAAATAGAGTTTATAGATAGTCTTCCTAAAAATAGTTCTGGTAAAATATTGAAGAAATACTTAATAAAAGGAGAAGAATAGTATATGAATTATTCATATGATGAAATAAAAGAAATTATAAAAAATGTAGTAATTGAAACGAATGATGTGAATATAAAAATAGACGAATTGAATGAAAATACTAATTTTATTAATGATTTATCTTTTGATTCCTTCAATTTTATTAAAATGATTGTAGCTTTGGAAGCGCAACTGGATGTTATTTTCACAATGGATGATTTGGATATAAACAAGATGGAAACACTAGGCCAACTGATTAATATTTCATATAGCATATATATAAACACACATAATTAGTTGCAAGAAAGAAAAGAGGTAGTTAAAGTATGTTGGATATAAAGCCATACAGAAATGATAATCTGGCATGTGGAGAAATGGTTTTTGCGACATATTTGGAATGGAAAAGGATACCTCATGAACTTATGTTTGAACATTCATGGGGAAGAGAATTTTTGTATACAGATATTCCTATAGCAGAGACATCATTAAAAAAATATTACAACATTGATTTACAATGGAATGATATTTCAATGGAGAGTTTAGTGAAAGATACCAGAATACTTGAAATAGATAAGCCTTTAGCGTTAGCTATAGATTTAAAAGATGCAGATTGGATAGAAAGTGTATATACTAAGGCATTTCCTATTCATTGTATTATGGCGATAGGTAAAAGTGGTATAGATGATTTTATATGCCTTGATCCAACTTTTTCAGATGGCATTATAAAATTTTCTAGCAGAAACAAAAGAGCAAGATACGCTATTATGGAAGTGACTCAGTGTAAAAATAATGACCAAAATTTTATTATTGAAGAACTGTATAATAATGCGAGATTATTAAGCACTAGTATGTTGTTTAGTGAAATAAGGAATTATGGGAAGTATCTTTCTGAGAGTCTATTATCAAATGAAATGAGAATGAATTATGCAGAGTTACTGGCAAATGCAAATTTATATCGTCTTAATAGGATACATAAAGACTTGCTGAATTACGCAAGTATGCTTAATTATATTTCTGTAATAACGAATTTGGATTTGAAGATGTTTGTACCAAAGTTAGGGGAGAGGGCAAAACATTGGGAACTGATTCGGAATGCTGTAACAAAATATTATTGTACAGGAAATAAAGGAATTGTAGCTGAAATAGGAAATGGAGTAATTATGGCAGCAGAGAAAGAGGAAAGCCTTAGTAAAGAATTATTAGAATATCTAAATAAAAATTTAGGTAATTAAGAAGCTAAAGTATGAATGTAAATAAAATAAGAATGTAATTATTGTCTAAAAATAGGCCACTAGTTTTAGAGGGCTATAACTAAGAATTAGTAAGGAGATAGTTTGATGGTAATAATGGCTCCAGTTAATAGTATGAAATCCTGTATGGCTGTAATTGAAAGTGGTGCGGGTGAAATTTATACGGGTGCGGATGAAGGATTGTTTGGTACATATTCATTCACGGGAAGAGGAAAGTTCACAGGAAATTCAACTAGAATTCTTCCAGAGTTCACAGAACTAGAAAGAATTGTAGAATATGCACATACAAAGGGAGTTAAGGTGAACTTTCTTGCCAATATTCAATATCTACAAGATATTAGTGATAAACATATATTGGAAAGGCACTTTTTAGATTATTGTGGGAATGCTATTCGTGCAGGTGTGGATTCAATTGTTTTGGGGGATTTAGGTCTTCTTAGATTAGTAAGGGAGAAATATGATGTAGAACTGCATAGTAGCATTTTCTTTAGAACAATTAATAGAGAACAAATTGCGTTTTTTAAAGAATATGATATTAAACGAATTTGTTTATCTTATCATGTTACATTACAAGAAATTGAAAAAATGTGTATGTCTAATATCATGGATATAGAAGTTGTTGGTTATCAAGGGTGCTCAATGTTTAATGGAACATGTAGTTTTTTACATGATTATGGAGAAGATGAGTTTGATCCGGGGCTTTTCTGTAAAGGAATTTATCAGGTAAATTCGGATGAACCTTCTAATATATTTGATGTAGAAGCAAGATGTGGATTATGTTCATTAAGGAGATGCAAGTCTGCAGGGGTAAAAGCAATAAAAATTGTTGGAAGGGAAATGGATTATAGAAAAATGCAGGGAATTGTGAGCCTTTTTAGTAAGATAATTAACAATGATGATATTTCTATAAATGAGATTTTACCTTCATGGTGGAAGTATACCTTGTGTAGTAAAAACAGTTGTAAATACATCGGAAATAAATATGAAGAATTTATGATAGGGGGAGATTATCATTAATATTAGTTTTAGAAAATATATCTCAGATTTGGATGATGAAACAATTGAAGTTCAATCCAATGGAGTAGTATTAGGAGATGAAGGGTGTATTTATCTGTGCTTGAACGATTCTGTATTAGATTTTGCAAAAAAGTGCAAGGATAAGCAAAAAACAGTAAGATTTCTTACGCCTATTGTGCCAGACAGATATATGGATGATTTAGTAAAAAGAATAGAAGATTTATCAAGGATAATTTCATTGAAGGTTACATTTAATGACTATGGATTGCTTCATAGATGCAGTAAGTTAATTGAAAACAAACAAATTATTCCTGTATTTGGAAGGGTTTTGACTAGATCTATGTTAGACTGTAATTGGGCAAAACGTCTGCTTACTAATGAAAATGATAAAGTAATAGCAGGATTATATGAATATAGTCTTATGGATAATGAGAAGATAAAATTACTGGAAGAATTTCATATACAGGAAATAGAAGTAAATTATCATCCGGAAAAAATAGCAGAGTTAAGCGAGGTGGTAAAACTTCCTATTGTGATATACAATAATCAATTATTATCTGTTGGGCGAGTATGCTTTTCAGCAAGATATCAGCAGTTAAAACTTCCTAATTGTGCAGAATGTATGGAATGCAGAAAAAAACTACAGTTTTCTGTAAATAAGAAATGGAGTAAAAAAAGAATGTGTTATGATGAACCTGATGAAGAATTTAAGCAATATATGAGTGATCTTTATGTGCAGGGGAATGTTGTATATAGAAATATTAATGATTTACATTTAGACCTTCAGCAGAATGTGATTGAGGAGTTAATATATGCGTGATTTACAATAAATGAATAGTTTAATCCGCTAGCTATGCTGTGGGAGAATCGTGTAAGCGAAAGCGATGAGGATAACATAAGAAAGAAGCCAGAGAACTTGAAAATACATCGTGAAAAAATGTAGAAAATTTATAATAGATTACAGGCTTGACTATATAAAATTATATACTGAGGTATATCAGATATAATGTGTAAATATACTGATATAGCTTCAAGAAAAATTCCATTGGCTTTTAACAAGAGTTATGAAAGTATATATTTTGGACAATATATAGGTTTAAGAGATCTGGATCTAGTGTTTCGATGCCAGGGATGATGTATACTATTAAAATCAACTCTAATTTTAATTTTGTTTGAGATTTTTAAATTTACTCAAAGGAAAATAGCATTCTTGTTGAATATATAAGAGAATAACTGATTTTGTTATGGATTTTTTCATCTATAATTATTTAACATTTTGAGTAATTTTTCTTTTTTTTATAAAAATGAAAATTAGAAAATTAGCTGTTTAGCAAATATGAAATTAGCTAAATTAATTAGGAAGGATTGATTCAATGTTATTAATGATAGATAATTATGATTCGTTTGTATATAACCTTGTTAGGTATTTTGAGGAAATTGGAGAGGTGGTAGATGTAGTTAGGAATGATAAGGTTGATATGAATTGTATAGATAGAAAAAAATATTTAGGAATAGTTATATCGCCTGGGCCTAAAAATCCTAGGGAGGCAGGGTTTTGTTTAGATATAATTGATAGATTCAAAGGGATTATACCGATACTTGGGATATGCTTAGGGCATCAGTGTATTGGACATTATTTTGGTTGCAGAATTGTTAAGGGAATAAAACCTATGCATGGGAAAATAAGTGAAATAATGCATAGCGGAGAAGATATATTTTATGGAGTTAAAAAATCGCTTAAAGTAACTAGGTATCACTCATTAATAATTAGTAAAGAAAAAATGTCAAAAGAGTTAGTAATTACAGCAGAAACCTCAGATGGAGTAATTATGGGAGTTAGGCATAATAGTTTGCCTATATATGGAGTTCAATTCCATCCAGAAGCGGAACTTACTGAAGATGGTCATAAAATTCTTAAAAATTTTGTTTTAGAATGTAGGAGGTTTAGAAATGATAAATTTTAAAATAAAAGAATTAAATAAGTATTATGATCCAGTTTATACATATAATCTTTTTAAAGATTATGAAGATAGCATATTTTTAGATAGTTCAAAAGAAGATAAGCTGTTATCAAGATACTCTTTTATTGGATTAAATCCATATAGGAAGTTTGTTGCTAAAGGGAGACAAGTATTAATTGATAACGAAGTATATAATGATGTTGATCCATTTCATAAATTAGAAAAGCTTATAGATGAATATAAGCTTAGCGTTAATAATAAACTTCCTTTTATAAGTGGAGCTATTGGATACTTTTCTTATGATATAGGAAGGGTATTAGAGGAATTACCTAATAACTCAACTGAAGATTTTAGTATTCCAGATAGTATTTTTATCTTTTTTGATAACATGTTTATCTTTGATTTACATAATAAGAAAACGTATGTAACTGCAGCAGGACAAAACGAAGAAGCTTCAATAAGTATATTAGGAATAGAAAAATGTTTAGAAAATTATATTGAAGAAGAGTTATCCCAATTAACAAGTTCTAACAATGTGTTTTTTTCTAATTTCAATAAAGATGAATATCAAAAAGCAATATCAATGCTAAAGGAATATATTAGAAGTGGAGATGTATACATAGCTAATATGACTAGAAGGATATGGTGTAATAACAATGAAGATTCTTATAAAATATATAAAAAATTAAGAGATGCAAATAAAGCACCATTTTCAGCGTATATGAATTTTAAAGATTTTCAAGTAATAAGTTCTTCACCAGAAAGATTCTTATCTATTATAGATGGGCTCGTTCAAACAAGGCCAATTAAAGGAACTAGGCCTAGAGGAAGAAATCTTGAAGAAGATGAAAAAAATAAAAATCAGCTAATAAATTCTGAGAAAGATAAATCAGAGTTATTAATGATTGTAGATTTAGAAAGAAATGATTTAAGTAAAGTTTGTAACCCTAATTCTGTAAAAGTTACTGAACTGTTTAAATTGGAGACGTATGAGACTGTATTTCACCTTGTGGCAACAATAGAAGGAAAGTTGAAAGGCAATGTTTCGTCTGTAAAATGTGTGAGAGAGTGTTTTCCAGGAGGATCAATTACAGGTGCGCCCAAGATAAGAGCAATGGAAATAATAGAGGAACTTGAAAAGCTGAAGAGAAATATTTATACGGGATCCATAGGATATTTTGATTTAAGAGGAAATAGTGATTTTAATATTGTTATTAGGAGTATTGTTAAGAAGGATAATAAAGCTTATTTAGGTGTTGGCGGTGGAATCACCTGGGAGTCTATAGAGGAAGCAGAATGGTTTGAAACAATAGACAAAGCTAAAGCATTAATTGGGGTATTATAAATGAGAGAGATAATTTATAACAAGAATAAAATATTATTAGATGAAGGCTTATTTTTTGGAAGAAGTGTATTTGAGACAATTCTCTGGAGAGATAAACCGCTATTTCTAGATAAGCATTTAACAAGATTAAAAAATGCAATGGCAGAAATAAATTTGAAACCTTTAGAAGAGCAGGCGTTAAGAGAGTATCTTAATAAATTGTCAATAAAAGATAAGGTGTTAAAAATAACTGTTACACCTTTAAATCTTATAATCACAGAGAGAGAAATTAATTATAAGCAAGAAGATTATAATAAAGGTATGGCATTAACAATTTCAAAAGTAAGGAGAAATAGCACTTCAAGGCTGTGTTATATAAAGTCTACATGTTATATAGAAAATTTAATTGAAAAAGAAAATGCCCAAAAGATAGGATTTGATGATGTTATATTTCTAAATCAAAAAGAAAATATAACAGAAACAAGTTGTGCCAATATATTTATTGTACAGAATAAAGAGATTTTTACTCCTAAACTAGAAGATGGCCTATTAGGAGGCGTAATAAGATCTGAAATTATGAAGAACTTTAAAGTTAATGAAAAAAGTATCACAATAAAAGATTTAGGAAATTCAGAAGAAGTGATTATAACAAATAGCTTAATGGGAGCTATGTCAGTAAGAAGGATAGATTATATTGAATATAATAATGAAGAATTTAGGAAAATGTTCAATGCTCAAATAAATAGTTGAATTTTAGAGTGTATGCAGTAGGTAAAAAAGAATACCTGATACTTTGCTTCACAGATATTATATCAATACAACATTGTGTAAAAGAGTACTCTTTATGGGATATAAATTTCAAATCATAAATATTGATTAAGATTTATGTACATCTATATACTTAATTGAGTAAGAAAAAGACTAGACATTTTATGTGAAATTTAATGTTTAGTTTTTTTCTATTTTAAGTTAAAAATGTATTGACTTTATATATCAGAGTGATATAATTCAATTATAGTATATCAGAGTGATATATATCAAAAGAAAATATTAAAAGGTGTGAAGCTAAATGGCAAAAATAAATAAAACAAAATATGCTTTATTAGGAGTATTAAGTATAATGTCAGGGTCTGGATATGATATTAAAAAGTTTTGTGATTCCTCGATAGGGTACTTTTGGAATGAAAATTATGGTCACATATATCCAATGCTTCAAAGGCTGGAAGATGAAGAATTAATAACAAAAGAAGTAAAACAAACAGAAGGAAGACCAGCAAAAAATATATATTCAATAACTCAAAAGGGAAGGGACCAATTGCAAGAATGGCTTATGCTTCCAATGGAATATGAACCAAAAAGATCAGAATTTTTACTAAGGATATTTTTATCAAAAGACATACCAACAGAAGTAATGAAAGAAAAAATAAACAAAGTTAAAGAAAAATGTGAAGAAGAACTTAAACAGTATTCTGAAATAGAAACTATACTTAGCACTAAATTACAGAATGTAGATAAGAAAAGCACAATACTATATCTTAGTACTGTGAATTATGGTGTGAAAATGGAAGAAGCACAAATAAAATGGTGTGAAGAGACCTTGAAAAAGTTAGAAGAAGTATAAAAATAATAAAATTTAGGAGAGGTGTTTAAAATGAAGGTTTTAGCTATAAATGGAAGTCCAAGAGGAGAAAAAGGAAATACAGAAGTGCTTTTGCAGGAATTTTTAAAGGGCTGTGCAGATAAAGGAGCAGAAGTAGAAACAATATATCTAAAAGATAAGGAAATAAAACATTGTAGTGGATGTTTTACTTGCTGGACTAAAACGCCAGGAAAATGCATTCATAAAGATGATATGGAAGAATTATTAATAAAAGTATCAGAGACAGATATAATGGTTTATGCTACACCATTATACTATTATACAGTTACTGGTTTAATGAAAGATTTTATGGATCGTAAACTTCCTTTAGGAAAGCCAGAAATAATAAAAGTTGATGGTAAGTATACACATCCTAGACGTTATGAAAGAGAATCACTTGCTAAAACTGTATTAATTTCAAATTGTGGATTTCCAGGAAACTATAATTTTGAAGGTCTTTTGAAGACTTTTGAAGTTATGTGCAAAGGAAATTTAGCAGGAGCAATTTTATGTGGACAAGGTGGAATTCTTGGAAGTGTTCAATATGATGATAAACTTAAAGAATTATACAAACCATTATTTTCAGCCTTAAAAAGTGCAGGGGAAGAAGTGGTAACTTTAGGGTATATAAAAGAAGAAACACAAGCTATACTAGATAAAGCTGTTATTGATCCAGAAATTTATATAAAAAATGCTAATATGAGCTGGAAATAAGAGGGGGGAATACTAATGGGGCAAGTACAAAATAATAATAAGTCGGTATTAAAAAATGTGTTTAACAAGGATTTTATAATAAGCGCAATAATTCCTATTCTTATTTTTACAGTATTTGATAAGTATGGCATGACACTTGAAGGTATAATATTAACTGGTGTTTGGAGTATAGGAGTAGTTTGTATTAACTATGTTAAAGAGAAGACGTTAAATGCGCTTGCAACAATGAGTGCAGTTTTTGCTGGAATTGGATTAATTGGAACTGTTGTTTCAAAAAATCCTACTTTCTATTTAATAGCTCCAATAGTACAGGATATTTTAGTTGCAGCAATATTCTTTGGGTCTTTATTATTTAAGAGATCCTTGATTCAAATAATAGTTGAACAAAGTTATTTAAAAAATGCCCCAGAAGAGGTAAAAAATAGACCACAATTTAGAACGATTATGAAACAACTTTCAATAATATGGGGCTTTGTATGTATGAGCCAAGCACTTGTACGAATTGTATTATTATATACAGCATCAATAAGCACTTATTATGCTATAAGTACTGCATATGGGAATATTTCAACTCCTGTTATGATAGCTTTTTCTATAATGTTTCCTAAGTGGTATTCAAAAAGGTCAAGACAAGGAGCTCAAAACTAAAATAAAAGTTAATTAATTATAAATTAAAATGAAGTGGAAAAATTTTGATTTTTCTTTGGAAGTTTTTGAAATAGAAAATAAATTTTATTTCAAGAACTTCCATTTATTTTAACTATAAATTTAATTATAAACTGAATTACTTTCATAATATGAGAAAATATTGAAAAAATATAGTCGAAATAAAGCTACTATGATGTTATAATTAGTATTTTGTAAAAACATGTCTGAGAAGCTAGAAATGTTATTTTAAGTTTATTAGTTAGAGTTTATGCTTATGAATTCTTATAGGATAATACAAATTCTAAATTGATATTTGAAATATACAAAAATAAAAAGAAATATACATATGTTTTTTTGTTAAATTGATATAATAATGCTAAATTAAAGTTGCAACTCATCAAAATATAAATTAATTATAAGAAGGTGGGAAATTATATGGTAGAAAAGAATTTAAATGAGATCTTAAAGAAAAGGTTTAAAAAGACAATCAATAAGGCTAGTAGCGAAGAAATTTATTCAGCATTGTTAGAATTGACAAAAGGAATTGCTAAGGAAAAAGGTACAAACCAAGGAAAGAGAAAATTATATTATATATCTGCAGAATTTTTAATTGGCAAATTATTATCCAATAATTTAATTAATTTAGGTATTTATGACGAGGTTAAAGAGGTTTTGGCTAAAGGCGGAAAGGACTTAACTGAAATTGAAGAAATTGAATTAGAACCTTCGTTAGGAAACGGTGGGCTTGGACGGCTAGCGGCATGTTTTCTAGACTCTATTGCAACCCTAGGCCTGAATGGCGATGGAGTAGGTTTAAACTATCACTTTGGTTTATTTCAACAAATATTTGAAGATAATAAGCAGAAGGCCATTAAAAATCCATGGTTAACAAAAGAAAGCTGGCTTACTAAATCAAATATAAAATTTGAAGTTCCCTTTGGAGGATTTTCAGTTACTTCAACTCTTTACGATATTGATGTGACTGGATATGATCAAGCTTCAAATAAACTTCGTTTATTTGATATAGATACAATAGATGAATCATTGGTTAAAGAAGGAATTGATTTTGATAAAGAGAATATAAAAAAGAATTTAACATTATTCTTATATCCAGATGACAGTGATGAAGCTGGACATTTATTAAGAATATATCAACAATATTTTATGGTAAGTAATGCAGCTCAATTAATATTACTTGAAGCTGAAGAAAATGGATATGATCTTCATAAATTACATGAGCATGTTGTAGTTCAAATTAATGATACACATCCATCAATGGTTATACCAGAATTAATAAGATTATTAGGTGAAAAGGGAATTTTAATGTCAGAAGCTATTGAAATAGTATCTAAGACTTGTGCTTATACAAATCATACAATCTTAGCAGAAGCTTTAGAAAAATGGCCAATGGCTTATTTACAAAAAGTTGTACCACATTTATTACCTATTATTAGAGAATTGGATAATCAAGTTAAGAGTAAATTCAAAGATGAACAGGTAGCTATTATAGATAAGGATAAAAGAGTGCACATGGCTCACATGGATATTCACTACGGATACAGTGTAAATGGAGTTGCTGCGTTACACACTGAAATCTTAAAAAATGAAGAATTAAAAGCATTTTACGATATCTATCCAGGAAAATTTAATAATAAGACTAATGGAATAACTTTTAGAAGATGGTTAATTCATTGCAATAACGAACTATCAAGCTATATTACTGAACTTATAGGGGATGGATATAAGAAGGATGCTTCTAAATTAGAAAACTTATCTAAATTTATAGATGATAAAGCAGTATTAAATAAACTTGGACAAATAAAGAAAGAAAATAAACTTACATTAAAGAATTATTTAAAAGAAACTCAAAGTATAGATATAGATGAAAACTCTATTTTTGATATTCAAATTAAAAGACTACATGAATATAAGAGACAACAAATGAATGTATTATATATTATTTATAAATATTTAGATATAAAGAAAGGAAATAAGCCAACTACTCCAATAACTATGATATTTGGTGCTAAGGCTGCTCCTGCTTATGTAATTGCTCAAGATATAATCCATACTATACTTTGTTTGCAAGAAATAATTAATAATGATACTGAAGTTAATAAATATTTAAAAGTCATTATGATTGAAAACTATAATGTAACAAAAGCTTCTAAGTTAATTCCAGCTTGTGATGTATCAGAACAAATTTCACTAGCATCAAAAGAAGCATCAGGTACTGGTAATATGAAATTTATGCTAAATGGAGCATTAACTTTAGGAACTGAAGATGGAGCAAATGTTGAGATACATGAGCTAGTTGGTGATGATAATATTTATATTTTTGGACAATCTTCTGAGGTTGTTATTGAACATTATAAGAAAGCAGATTATGTTGCTAAGAAGTTCTATAAAAAACCAGCAATTAAAAAATTAGTTGATTTTATAATAAGTGATGAAATGTTAGAAGTTGGAGATGAAGAAAATCTTACAAGACTTCACAAAGAATTAATTAATAAAGATTGGTTTATGACTTTACTTGATATTGAGGATTATATTAAGACTAAAGATCTTATGTTTAAAGATTATGAAGATAGGGAAGCTTGGAATAAGAAAGTATTGATTAACATAAGTAAAGCAGGATTCTTTTCTTCAGATAGAACAATAGCTCAATATAATAAAGAAATTTGGAAGTTGTAATATTTATAGCTTCAAAAAGTAATTTATGATACCCATAATATATTTATATAAAAGACAAAATTTATTTATTTAAATTTTGTCTTTTTTATTTAGCCAAAATTATTATTTCTATATTCAGAGGGAGAAGCACCTGTAAAAGCTTTAAAGACTTTATGAAAGTGGCTTTGGTCATGAAAGCCTAATATTAGACTTATTTCTAAAATACTAGTAGTTGTTGTTACAAGTAATACTTTAGCCCTATCAATTCTAATTTTTTTTGCATATTTCATAATTGTTATTCCCATATGTTTTTTAAAACATTCAGATATATATCCTTCAGATAAATTCAAATCTGTAGCTAATTTTTTCAAAGAAATTTGGCTTTCTATATTAAGGTGTAGATGCTTTAATATTCTGTTTATAACAAAGTTGTCTTTAACTTCAACATCATTAATAAGTAAATTAATGTAAGTATCTATCATCTTTATTTCAAGTTCTTGAAGTTCTTTTAAAGTATTGAGTGATGGTATTAAAGTGTAAAATTTATTGTATATTGGATGCAGATATTTTGTAAGAATACCATTGCCTACTATTTCTCGAGTGTACATTGCATTCCAAATGATTAAATCATTTCTTTTATCTTCAATCGAAATTTCTTCAGAAATCTCATCTAAATGCTTTTTTTCAATAATTTCTAAAATTTGTGGTTTAGCTCTAAGCTTAATTAGAAATGATATATTATTATTAAAAATATTCATATCAGATATAAAAGAATTATCCAAAATCATGTCCTCCTAGTTAGAATTATATTAATTCAAAAGTAATAATATATACATATTATATTAAAAATATACAAGTTTAATCAAGCTCATTTTAATATTATATATATAATGAAAATGTAGATAGATTCTTTAAGATAGTGAAGGGACAAGGAATATACTTGTTTTTAGAATTTATAAATTTTAGACATTACGCATTCATCATGATAAAATGAATAGAAATAGAATATTTATGACAGACGGTGGGCAAATGATTAAAATAAAATTAGAAAAAAATAGAAGTGGAAAAATAATATTTAAATTAAAATTAGATGATAAAGATAAAAGCAATATTTTCTTTAGAAGAGCACTCATGGAGGCAAGAACTATTAAAGGAAATTCAAGATATGAATATGAAGTTCCGTTAAGATTTTTTGTTCCAATATGTAATAATGTAGAGAAAGAAAATATTGTATTAGATAAAAAAAGTTTATTATCTTATTTAGAATTCTCAGATTACTATGATGAAAATTATTATACAGATGTAGATGCAACAGCAAAGTATATGAAAAAGTGGCGTGAAGAAGGGTGTCCTAACATTTATAGGATCACTATAGATAAAGATACTTATGAAATAGTAAAAGAAGTGATTTTCAAAAAAAATAAAATTGTATTAAGAGATTTTGATTTATAGAAAAGGAAATATCTCAAATGTAAAAAAATGCAATTTGAGATTGTGTCCTTTATCAAATATATTCTATTCACGATAGATTATGCTTGTAATTATATTTGTGATTTCCAATGACTCGCTACTAAATAAGAATTCATGAAAATAGTTGGAATTTATGCAATCAACCAATAGTAAATCATTTTTCTGAGCGGTAATAGTTTTATTATCGATAATTATTTTAAAGCCACCAGTTACTACATAAAAGCAAAGTGATATTAAATCTTTATTTAATGCAGCTTTATATTTAAAATTATATTGCTTTTTGGGAAGAATATTAAAATGAATTAATTCCCCATCATAATTTTCTCTTGTCATTAAGTTAAACACAGAAGCTTTACCATAAGTTTTTGTTTTCCAATCACCTAGAAAACTATCTTGATCAAAGGGAGCAAGTAATTTTTTGTATTTTGTTTCATGATCAATAGTAAGTTTACCTTCAGTAACCATGAATTTACGTGAAACACCTGGAAGTTCACTAAAAGTGGATTCTGATATGTCAATTTTAGCTATTCCAAGCCTCCATAGGAAATTTCTATTTGCATAATTAGAAGTTGGTGGATATGTTATCAATTCTGTAGCCATTCCTCCAGACCAAAAAGTTGGTCTATAATGTTCTCGTTTTATTAATTTAATATTGTACTGCATAGATTCTGCTCCTTTCCTCAGATAAGTATTTCATGTTAATTATATTAAAAGATATATGTATAATCAATAAAGTTAAGAACAATATAAAATAGACACATTAACTAAAAAAATATAATTGTAATAATTATCAGTGCATTGTAGATATATTAATTTGTTAAAGTAATAAATATAATAAATATAATAAGAAATATTGCAATTTGTTCGATAAATATATAAGGAATAAAAATTATATTTAGGTGCGAAAAATAAAAAGTACGTTGTAAATATAATTATAGGAGCGGTGTTATGACAATTATTAATAAAAAGGAATTAAGGAAAGAAATTTTAAAAAAACGACAAATGATGGATGCAATTGAAAAAGAAAAGGCTGACAATAAAATAACTGATGAATTTTTAAAAACTGACTATTATAAAAAAGCAGAAAACATATTTATCTATGTATCCTATGATTCGGAAATAAACACAAAAGGAATAATAAATAGAGCCTTAAGTGATAATAAAAAAATTTATGTGCCTAGAACAGATTTTAAAACTAAAAATATGGATGCGGTCGAAATTATAGCATTAGCTGAATTAATGGAAAATTCCTATGGGATTTTGGAACCTTCAATTGAAAAAACAAGTATTAATCCCAATAATCTTGATTTAATAATAGTGCCAGGAGTAGCATTTGATAGGAATGGCGGAAGAATGGGATATGGAGCTGGGTTTTATGATAGATATTTTAAAAAGCTAAGTAATAAGAAGATTAAAAAATTAGTTTTAGCTTATGATTTGCAAGTAGTAGCTGAGGTGCCAATGGAAGAATGCGATGTTCCTGTAGATTATATAATAACTGAAAAGGAGTTTATAGGTTGTCCTTAAAAGTGATAATTAGGATTATAATTAGGGGGAGAATTTATGGAATATAATGAAAGTAACTTTTTTTACCTGAGGAATACGAGTCTTGAGAAATATTATGATGCATTAGTAAAAGCGGAATATGTATGTGAATATTTTCCTATAATTACTAGGATTATTGTAAGGAAAGTGTTAGAAAGCTTTATAAAAGATATTGCAGAAAAATATAGTATAGAATCAAATGTTGCTGCATGGCAATTAATTAATAATATTAAAGTTAGCGAAAGATATGAGATACCAGATGAAATTTATAGAGCTTTTGAGATTATATTGGTTAATGCATATGATCACTCTTCCTATAATCGAAAACCAAAAGGGATGGTTAAGCATCCGATAGAGATATTGGAAATGATACACAATATTTTTTGTTGGTATTTAAAATCAGCTGAGATACAGGAAATGGCACTTACTGATGAAGTCAGTTTTAGGGCTCCAAGCACTATTGAATATATGAAAAAGGAAATAATAAAAATAGATGAAGATGTTATACTAAAGGGTAAACAAATCAATGTTTTAAGGCAAGCAATTCTTGAGCAGTCTAGTGAATTGAAAAACATAAGTGAAATGAATAATAAAATAATAGCAATAAAAGAAGAAAAAGCTTGCTTAGAGAAAATATATATTGGATTGAACAGAAAAATTGAAGCACAAAGAAAACAAGTTTTAGATGTGGAGAAAGACTACAATACCTATATTAAAAAAATTGAAAATTTAAGAGAAAAGTGTAATGAAAGTCAAGAATTAATTTTTGCACAAGAAAGTCAACTTGTTAAAGCGGAAATACAAAAACAGGAAGTAAGTAATTTAATAAAAAAATTAGAAGAAAAAGATGATTCAATAAATAGACTTGAGCAATATCTTGAAGAGGAATTGGAGATTGCGAGAAAAGCCTATGAAAACTTAGTAGATTTAACAAAGAAATATGAAGATAATTTAGAAACTATAGAATTCTCCTATGATAAGAACTTGCAAAAGATATTAGAAAATGAACAAAAGAATATAATGATCAAAATAAATTATGAGGATAAAATATTTAATGATAATATAACCACGTATTCACAAAACATTATTGAAGCAAAAAGGAAGACGTTAATATTCAAGGAAATATTGAATGAAAAAATAAGGAAGGAAATCAAATATGAGCAATTCTATAGAGCTTTCTTAAATATAGAAGGAAAAGAACTAAGGATAGTTTACATAATTGCTACTAGTATAAATTTGATATCTAGCACATTAAATAAGTCTAAAGAACTATTAACAAAATCAACTAAAGACAAGTTTTTAGAATTAGTGAATAGAAGATTAGAGGAACTAAAAAATATAAGTGATGCAGAAATTAGACTTGTATTATATTATAAATTAATAAAATTGGCCAGCATTCCTTCAAAAAATGTGTTTAATAGAAGACAATTTGTACAAGCCTTAGATACGATAGTAGAAAAGGGATATGAATTTTTAATAAATAAGGCTGATTTTAAAGGGAAAATAAATAAGATAGATGGAATAAGCTTATATTATATTGAAAAAGTATTAGAAGCTTTAAAAAGTAAAAGTAACTTACAAGTTGATGAAGAACTAGTTAATAGAATCTATGAGAATATTGTGGAATTGAAAAGTAGAGATGAAAATATTGATAAAAGGCAGATACATTATGAAAAATATAATTTGGATAATATTACTGAAGCTTTACTTAAAGATGCCATAAGAGCACATCCTTTTGAACTATTATCAATAATGATAAATTTAGGAAGCTCATATGAATATTCAGAGTTTCAAGAAATATTATTATATGTAGAAGGTTTAGTAGAAAAAAAACTTGAAGTTAATGCCAATGAATATTTTATGAGCTTGATGTTTTTAGCTAGTAGAGTTAGTGGTACAAATGATGCTTTACAGGAAAATTTATTACCTATATTATTAATGGAAATAATCAATGTTGATTTAATATCTACTAATAAAGCTACGAATTTAGAGAATTATAAGGAAATGATAAATATATGGAAACAGAAGCAGCATCGATACAATGACATTTCTATGGAAAAAGAAGATAAAGAAAATGAAATTAAATTGTTAATTAAAGAAAAACAAGAATTAGAAATTAATCAGGTTCAATTAATGAAAAATTATGATATGTTGGTGGAAAAATATAATAATTATAAGGAAGAATTTAAGAATATAATTATGAACTCTGAAAAGAGAATATTATTACCATCTTTCATGATTTATGATGAACTTCGTAGTAAAAAAGAAGCGGCTGAAAAGCATATTAATGAATCAAAAGATAAATTCGGTACCTTTAAGAGCATGATTTCTCCTGGGATATGGAAAGAAAAAGCTAGCAAATTTTTAAATGAAACTAATATGGTAGATGCTGAAAAGGCACTTATTGAAGAAGCAAAACAAAAACCGTATTTTATGAAAGAATACTCAGTTTTTCAAGACTTAGAGAATCAGATTAATGATGCAAAGGAATTGGTAAACAAGAATCAGGAGAATATTCAAAATAAAAATTTATTGGTGGAGAATATTACTAAAAAAATAAATGAGTTAGATAAGCAGCTTAACACAATTAAAGAACTTTATCTTGATATTGAAGCTATCTATTATTAAGTAAATATAAAGGACTAAATCGAGTTACATTTTTCAGTTGATAGTAACTCGGTTTAGTCCTTTTAGTTTATTTTGATTATTTCATAAAGATAGATTATTACTAGCTTTATCTTTCTTTATTTGCTATTTCAGCAACAATTCTTTCGATGAATGCATCTAGCTTCATAGCACCTTCATCATCATTCTTTCTGCTTCTTACAGAAACTTCATTATTTGCGGCTTCTTTTTCACCTACAACTATGATGTAAGGTGTTCTTTCAAGTCTTGCTTCTCTGATCTTGTATCCAATTTTTTCAGCTCTGTAATCTGATTCAACTCTAACGCCTCTGTTCTTTAATGCTTTTGCAACTGATTCTGCATAATCATTATATTTATCAGAGATTGGTAATACTTTTGCTTGAATTGGAGAAAGCCAAGTAGGGAATGCCCCTGCATATTCTTCTATAAGCATTGCTAAAGTTCTTTCATAGCATCCAATTGAAGATCTATGGATTATATATGGACGTTTCTTGTCTCCATTTTTATCTATATAGCTCATATCAAATCTTTCAGCTAATGCAAAGTCGATTTGAACTGTGAATAAAGTATCTTCTTTACCATGAACATTTTTAAATTGTAAATCAAGCTTTGGACCATAGAAAGCAGCTTCGTCATCAGCTTCAGTATAATTAACTCCTAAGTGATCTAAAATTGTCTTCATTATACCTTGAATTCTATCCCAGGCTTCAGGATCATTGATATATTTTTCAGTATTGTTTGGATCCCATTTAGAGAATCTATAAGTTATTTTATCTGCAATTCCAAGTGTAGTCATTAAATGTTGAATTAATTCAAGAACACCTTTAAATTCTTCTTCTAATTGTTCAGGTGTAACAATTAAATGTCCATCAGCTAAAGTGAATTGTCTAACTCTTATAAGACCATGCATTTCTCCTGAAGCTTCATTTCTAAATAAAGTAGAAGTTTCACCATATCTTATTGGAAGATCTCTATAACTGTGTTGTTCAGCATTGTATATAGTATATTGGAATGGACAAGTCATTGGTCTTAATGCAAATACTTCATCGTCCTTTTCTTCATCTCCTAATACAAACATACCATCTTTATAATGATCCCAGTGACCAGAAACTTTATATAAATCACTCTTAGCCATAAGTGGAGTTTTAGTTATAACATAGCCTCTTTTTTCTTCTTCATCTTCAACCCATCTTTGAAGTAGTTGAATTATTTTAGCTCCTTTTGGCATTAATAGAGGAAGTCCTTGACCAACATTTTCATCAGTTGTGAATAATTTTAATTCTCTACCAAGTTTATTATGGTCTCTCTTTTTAGCTTCTTCTACAGCTTCTAAGTAAGCATCTAAATCTGATTTCTTTAAGAAAGCAGTACCATAAATTCTTGTAAGCATTTTATTCTTTTCATTACCCTTCCAGTAAGCACCAGCACTTCTAATAAGCTTGATTGCTTTAACTGACTTTAATGATAATAAATGTGGACCAGCACATAAATCAGTAAAATCACCCATCATATAGAAAGATATTACTTCATCTTCAGGAAGGTCATTTATTAGTTCCACTTTATAAGGCTCATCCTTCATTAATTCTAATGCTTCATTTCTTGGAAGTTCAAATCTTGTAATTTCAGGACTTTCCTTAATAATTTTTTGCATTTCTGCTTCAAGCTTTTCTAGGTCTGCAGCAGAAAAAGCAGTTTCTCTATCAAAATCATAATAGAAACCATTAGCAATTGAAGGTCCTATAGCTAATTTTGTTTCAGGGAATAATCTTTTTACTGCATAAGCTAATACATGAGATATACTGTGTCTTACAGCATCTTTACCTTCTTGATCATCAAATGTACATATGCCTAAAGAAACATCCTCATTAATTTCAGTTCTAAGATCAGCTACTTTTCCGTTAATAACACCACAGCAAGCATTTCTAGCTAAGCCTTCACTAATTGCTTTAGCAATTTCATAAATTGATAATCCAGCTTCAAATTCTTTTATTGAACCATCTTTTAAAGTTACTTTTATCATTTTTACTCCTCCTTAATTCAGTTAACAGTTATGAGTTAACAGTTTATGCCCTTTAGGGTATTCTGTGGGCAATTTACAGTTTTGGATGAAATCACTGCGTGATTTCTTTGAATTATATAATTATATATTTAAATATAAAAAAACTCCGTCTCTAAAATATAGAGACGAAGTGATATCCGTGGTTCCACTCTAATTACCTAAAGAAAGATTAATTAAAATAGCTTATATGTAAAAGCATAAAAACTATTCCAAATAACCTAATAAAATAGGTCACTTAAAATTATCGTAACGTGATAATAACGGACTTTATTAGAGTCACTCAGAGGTGGTTTTCAGTCTAAATTTATCTAAGAATACTCACACCAGCATATTCTCTCTCTGAAAAATAAGATTTTAGCTTACTGTCCTCATCAACGTATTTACTTTATTAATAGTTATTATTATAATCATTGTATTTTTCTATGTCAACAAGTTAATAAAAAAAATTATATTAAACATAATTGAGAAATAAAGATATATTTAAAGTAAAATGGAAAACTATATCGAATTGAATTAAATAATTTTAAGGGGAAATTAGTAAAGTTAACGTGTGTTTAACATTTAATTAACGAGAGTTAATTTGGATTTAATGAGGAATTTATACAAGTACACTACAATTAGGCTGTGCAGAAAGATATAAGAATTAGGCATATTTTTCATATATTTATTTTAGGAGGCAGCAATGAATAAAAAAATAAAAAGTATAAAAGTTAAGATCATTATGTTTTTGGTACCAATGTTATTGATTGCATTTACAGCATTAGCAGTTCTAGGCTATAAGTTTGCAAGTAATTCATTAAAGGAAAGTAATTTGAATGTGATGTCAGAGATGACCAAGATAGCTGCATCGAGAGCTGATGATCAAATTCAAAGTGAAATTAAGAATCTAGAGGTCTTAGCAAGTAATCCTATAATTAGTAATGAAAATATACAATTAGAAGAAAAAGTTAAAGTTCTTCAAGCTTCTTTAAAAGCTGTTAACCAACTAGATATGAGTATAAGTAATCAAAATGGAGAAGCAATTGATATATCAGGGAATAAAAAGAATGTAAAGACAACTCAAAGTTTTATCAAATCAATAAAAGGAGAAGCTGCAATAACAAATCCATTTGTAGATCCTAATACGAAAAAGAAAGTAATATCATATTCAGTGCCAATTAAAAATTCAGCAGGTAACATAATTGGGATTATTACTTCAATGAAGGATTGCATGGATTTTTCCAAGATAAATAGTGAAATAAGTTTTTTAAAGACAGGAAGTTCAATAATTGTAGATAACAATGGAAATTATATAGTAGCAGCAGATGAAAGCCTAGTAAGTGAAAATAAAAATATTACAAACATAACATCAGATAAAGCATCTTTAGATGATTTAAACAACATAGGAAAGAGCATGACTATAGGAGATCAATCTGGAATAGGAAAATATATGTATGATGGTAAAGCTATGTATATGACCTATAGTCCTATTGGAAAAACAGGACTTTCAATAGGAATAACGGTAGAAGAAAAAGATTTATTAAGTGCATTAAATAGTTTGGCTTTTATCGATGCAATAGTAACTGTAGTTATGATATTATTAATAGCTATATTAATAATTGTATTTACAATAAAGGTGATAAATAGATTAAATGGAGCTAAAACTTATGTTGATAGTATTGCTAATGGAGATTTCTATTCTCAAATAGATAAAAAATACATTAGTGTTAATGATGAAATAAGTTCTATATGCATAAGTGTAGGACAAGCAAAGGAATCAGTTGGTAATATGATAAAGTCAGTAAAGGAAAATGCTAGTGTTGTAAGGACTGGATCATTGTCCTTAAATGAGATATCAGAACAATTAGCGGTTCTTACAGAAGAAATATCAGCATCCATAGGAGAAGTTGCAATAAGTACAAATAAGGAAAGCTGTGATTTCAAAGAGATATCTAACAAGTTATCAATTTTTGGAGATGAAATAAACCTAGTTAAAGATAATGTTAATTTAATAAGTGAAGATGTTTTTATAATAAATAATAAATCTTTTGAAGGTTCAAGAGATATTGAACAACTAAATGATGGGATTGTAAGTGTTAATGATAGTTTTCAAAGATTTTCAACTAGTATTGAATATATACAAGGGGACATGAAAAATGTTCATGAAATTACTAACATTATAAATGGAATCTCGGAACAAATAAATCTTCTATCCTTCAATGCAGCAATTGAGGCTGCCAGTGCAGGAGAAGCTGGAAGAGGCTTTAATGTTATAGCGTTGGAAGTAAAGAAGCTTTCAGATAAAAGTAAAGAATCAGCACAAAATATTAGTAAAATAATAAACAGACTTATGAAAATAATACAAAAACTTGTTGAAGAATCTAATAATATGGATAGTGAATTGCAGAAACAAAAAGATGCAGTTTACAATGCATCAAGTTCGTTTGCTGAGATAGCTGTACTAGTTAGCGAAATTGCACCTAAGGTTACAAATATTAACGATTTATTTAATGATATTAGCAATAACAAAGATTTAATCGTCGATACTGTCAGTGATTTGTCAGAAGAAATAATAAATACATCTAATTCTTTAGTTCAAGTTACAGATTCATCCGTGGAACTAGCAATATTTGCTGAAAAGGTTAGTAATAGTTCTAATTTACTATTGAATAGGGCTGATGATCTGATAGAAAAAGTAAAATTATTTAAAATTGAAAAAAATGAAGTTAATGCTGAAATAACTGTAGATAAGAAAGATGAAAAAATAGGTATTGAAAGCATAAGTTCTTTAGAAAAAGTTAATAATGATGAAGTTAATAAAGAAGATTCAGTTTCTATATTAGATAACAAACTAAAAAAAGAAGAAGTTATTAATAATACTCTTAGTTATTATGAAAACTTAGATTTACCCTTGATAGAAAATTTAGAAGACTTAGATATATATCAATTGGAGCAGTTTGAAGAAGATTTACAGCTAAAGGATTTTGGATGGGGGGGCACTAAAGTAACAGAGATAAAAGATTATATTAAACAAAAAGAATCAGTAGGTTTTGATGATGACGATGATGAATTTAATATATCCTAATTGAAAGTACAAGGCTATTTGCTTATAAAATGAGCAGATAGCCTTATTAGATATAATAAATTTAAATAAAGTCTAATAATTATCTTCAATCAGTTTATCTAAAGTTAGATTAACAATCATTTCTTCAGTATAAAATTTTTCACCCATTATTATAAAAATTACTTCTGATTTCTTAAAGCCTTCTTTATAAAGCTTTAAGTTTCTAGTTATTCGTTTTAGAGTATTTTTTGGAATATTTAATTCTAAAGCTAATTCTTTAAAAGAATAATAATCTTTTTTTAGTATAAAATATAGTTTATTTTGAAGATCTAATTTATATCTAAGATCAACCTCTTTGGATTGATGGGGGCCATATTTTCCTCTATGATGAGACGGACATAAATATTTGTAGTTTAATTCTATATCAAAGCCACCTTCACTTCTGTGAACAATATGATGTATATCAGCTTCGGCATTACATATTTCACATAAAGACAATTTTTAATCCTCCTTAGATTCTGCTTTATATATTTATAAATACATAAAGGGTAAAAAATATTTTAAATTATATTAATCAATATAAGTATATTCAGTTACTAACAGTTATTATTATAAATTAATCAATAGGAAATAGCAATTTTAATCAATATGATAAAAATTTATAAAATATCAATAAAATGGAAGAAAAAATGATATTATAATATTAGGAAATTCAAATTCATATTGTGCCAAGTGAACCCTAAAAAGGGTTTATAAGTTATATTAATATATTTTATTAAATCTTTAGTAGGAAGGTGAATAAATTGAAAGAGAATTATAATTCGTTTAATTATTGGGAAAACGTTTTAAGAGAAAACAAAAATAGAAGAGCACATGTATTAATGCAAAAGCTGCCGACAGAGAAGAGTGTTTACTTTCACACAATATTATTTGGAAAGAAAAATGGAATACACAACATGTGGGGGTATGTTCCAAATATAAAAGGTCTAGTAGGCTATCTTCAATATCCATTTTTGCAAGAAGCTTTTTACAGATGGGTACACGGGAAAGATAGAATTATTTCACAAATTCCACACATGACAATTGATAAGATTTCTAAGGAAGGTGAAAAAGCAAAAAAGATAACAAGGGAAACAGCGATAAACATGCGTAGAGACTATGATTTCCTTAATAGCTTATGGGCTCTTCCACATGATAGAATCAAAATGGAATTAGAAAAATTTATAATTGATTTTAATAGAAGATGGATAGGTAATAATCAACGTTTTATATATATAAAGGTTTTTAATACTCCAGAAGAAGTAGGTGAATTTGTAATATCCTCATCTTTGATAACGTCTACAGAAAAAGAATTTGAAAATAAAATAGGGATGACTATAGAGGAATGGAGAGAGGTTTGTAAATTTGCAATAAGTAATTCTGACAAAGGTGAGTTATTTAAAGAGGTTTTGCGAAAAAAATTAAGTGAGGTATATTAGAATAATAGTCGAGCAATAGGTTATGAAATAAATATGAAAGGAAAGTTTACTTAATTCTTAGTAAACTTTCCCTAAAAACTTAGTTTTTATTTGATATTTTCAACAGAAGCTATACTTTGAGCTGAAATTCCAAGCATTTCACCAGTAAAGCCAAGACCTTCTTCAGTAGTAGCTTTAATATTAATTTTATCAAGATCTATATTAAGAGCTTCAGATATATTTTCTCTCATATTCTGAATATGTGGTAACATTTTTGGTTTTTGTGCAATTATAGTAGCATCTATATTATTCACTGCATATCCTGCTTCAAAAATTAGTTTTCCTGTTTCCTTAAGTAATAAAAGGCTAGATATGCCGCTGAATTTACTATCTGTATCAGGAAAGTGCTTACCAATATCTCCAAGGGCACAAGCACCTAACAAAGAATCCATTATTGCATGAAGAAGAACATCAGCATCAGAATGACCAAGTAATCCTTTTTCATATGGGATTTCAACTCCACCTAAAATTAACTTTCTATTTTCAACTAATCTATGAACATCATATCCTAAGCCTACTCGCATATAATAACACCTCATTCAAATAATTATTATATATATTGCAAAATTATATTTGCAATATATATACTTTATTTATTTTAACATAATATGCTATGCGATTATATAAAAAATAATTATATAGAAGTTAGTTGAATACGTATTACTTTGAAATACGACTAATTTTATAAGAATTAACTATTTGTGAGTTAGGAATTTTAACATTAAACCTAATAGTAATGAGTTTAATTACTTTATTTAAAAGGAAATGTATAAAAGAAATTCTGTGCTTTCTTTTAAAATCAACATAAATTATTTTAGCTCTCATAAATAATCTCCAAAATATTAATTTTAAGTATATAATATTTTATTAATGAAGGGCTTTATATGCTATAATAACATAGTATGAAATAGATATATAAAGGGTTAATATTTTAAAGAGGTGTTAATTATATGGATGGATTAGGCTTTAAGAAAGATAGATATGTATTTGCTTCGGCTCCATCAATGATGGTACTAGGAGATGGAAATGAAAGCAATAAAACCAAGCAAATATCTTTATTTTTAAATGAATTAAATACATATAATGTTTTACTTAAAGATTTAGTTAATTTTCCACTGAGAGAAAATGATAGAAATGTATCTTTAAATGTTGCATACTACATAATAAGTGATGAGGAAATATTACAAAAGGTTATTGAAAAGAAAGACTTGCCTATAGGGAAGTTAAGTAAGTTAACAAGGCTTAAACCTGAATATTTAGAAAAACTTAGAGATTATATTTTAGCATACTACATAGTTTTAAATAATCCTTATTATAAGAGTTTGCAAGATTCACTTAGAATAAAATTAAAGGAAGATAACAATGTTATTAATATTTCAAATAAGAATGAGAAAATACATAAAGGGTTAGCAGTAAAATTGGTAGGCAGAGCTGTATATATTTTGACGTCTAAAGGTGAATTCTTTAAAATAAAGACTAGTGATAAAGTTAGTGTTGGAGAAATAGCAGAAGGTAAAGAAAAACGATTTTTTAGAAATTATAGGATTCACATATCTATTCTATTATTTGTACTTATACTTATTGGGAGTGGTATTATTATTCAATATAGGACAACGCAAAGTACAATTGTCATTGAGACAAGCTCCAATATAAAAATACATATTAATAAATTTAACAAAGTGATATATATGTATTCACCAACGGAAAAGGGAAAAGAGCTTATTAACAACATAGATGTTGAAAATAAAGATATAGATGAAGCTATATCTAAAACCTTTGAATATGCTGTGAAAAATCAAATGATAGATTTAAGTAAAAAGACTCTTATGACAATAAGTGGTCAACCACTAAAATATGGAACACTTATTAAAACCAATAAAGTTATTTCTGAAAATAAAGTGCCAATAATTATAAATAATTCAGGAAATCAACAAAACTTACCAAAGGATCAAAGTGAAGATGAAACGAAAAAATAGCCTTAAAATTAGGGCTATTTTTTCGTTTTAGTTAACACATCTTTAAAAGTATCCATGTCATATGTGGAACTAATATAAATTCTATCAAGTTTGAAAAAATTATCATCTTTATCTGCAAGGCCTCTATTTGTGGTAAATCCAAAAGTATATCCTGAATTTTTGGCTGCTTTTATACTATCTTCGTTATAATCTCCGAAAGGGTAAGCGATTGAAGTAACTTCTTTACCAGTTATTGCTTCCAAAGTTTTTTTAGATTCCGTTAATTCTTTTAATTGGTCTTCATATGTGAGTTTATTGAGATGTGGATGATTAATAGTATGGCTTTCGATATCAATTCCATATGTGGACATTTCTTTTATTGCTTCTTTTGATAAATAATAATTGCCATCTAAATTAGAAGTTATGCAAAATATTGTAGCATTCATATTTAATTCTTTTAATATAGGAAAGGCGTTATAATAATTATCCATATACCCATCGTCAAAGGTAATAAGTATACTTTTTTCAGGAATAAGTGAATGATTTAATAAATAATTTTTTAAATCTTTCATAGTAAGGGTTATGTAGCCTTGGTCTTTTATATATGTAAGTTCTGCTTTAAGTTTTTCAGGTGTTATTATTACTTCATTGGTAGCTGGCTCTGTAACAGAATGATAATATAGTACTGGTATGCCTGTATTAGCATTAGTTAGTATGACATTATTTAATTTAGCTTTTTTGGAGGTTACTTCATTAATCATTTTATTGAAAAGTTGAGCACTTGAGTTATCCACAGATTTGCTTTCCAAATCATTGTTATGTACTAATTCATTTTTAGATGAACTATTATTAAAATATCTGATAGAGAAACATACTATAGCAAGTAAGATAATGGATATAAAAATTAATGCATATTTTTTACTTAATATTTTTTTGAAAAAATAAATTATGTTCAAATCTTTTAAGTTAGGCATAAATAAACCATTTGACCTCCTATCATTTGAATTGAAAATGTAATTCATCTATAATTATATCCTAAATTACAAGAAAAATTATAGGAATTTTGATTTTTTTAATAAGGTATACAATTAATAGGATTAACAAGAATGCAAAATTAAGAATTGTGGTTATTATCCAATTATATTAAAGGAATAATATTATAAAAAGAGTAGCATAATATATAAATAGTACAACTTATTAACATTGTCCACAGTCGCTTGTGGATAACCTGTTATAAAAGTGTTAATAGACATAATATGACATATGATATTTGTGGATATAAATTAAATTAAGTCATAAAATGTATAAATTCTAGGAGGTGTTTATATGGGCATTTTAACTAATATAGCTGGAATAATTGTAGCAAGTTCAATGTTATATACAGCTTATCCACAGAATTTGTGTATAAGTTGTGTGATTAATGGTCAAAGCGAAATTAAGCTTGTGGAAAAGTCTATAGAGAAAAATTCAGATTATCTAAAAGAAGACATAAAAATACCTCAGTTTATAGGTGGAAATGATGAAAAAAGGGTAAATATAATTAATAATACGATTAATGATGATATTTTGCCTAAAATAAATGATGCAGAGAAAACAGCAAAAGAATACTTTGGCAAGATCGGACAAGAAAAACCAACTTTCCCATATGAAATTTTTTCAAGATATACAGTATCTGAAGATAATAATAAAGTGCTCAGCTTATTTAATGATTATTATGAATATTTGGGAGGGGCTCATGGTATGACCATAAGGAGTTCCTACACAATAGATAAAAGTACAGAAAATTTATTGTTTTTAAAAGATTTATTTGCTCCTGGATATAATTATATGGATATAATCAATAAAGAAATAAAAAGAGAAATAAAGGAAAATCCTCAAAACTATTTTGATTCGGGAAATGTATTTAAAGGTATAAAAGAAAATCAAAATTTCTATATACAAGATGGCGAGCTTGTTATTTATTATCAATTGTATGAATTAGCTCCATATGTATTTGGATTTCCAGAATTTAAAATTCCTTTGAAGGTATTTGATAGCAATTATATTTATACATAAATGAAGTTAAATTGTTATGAAAAATTAATAACGAAAACATATTCAGAGTAAAAAGCTAAATGGAAAAAGATGCCAGTAAATTAATATGGGCATCTTTTTATGCGTTATAGGGTTTTATAGTACGTTTTAATTTTTATCATGAGCATTAGTATTTTGGTTTCCTCTGAAGCCATAGCCATCTGAAATTATTCTTCCAATTCCAGTTACTTTACCAGTTATACAGCCCCTACAATGAGCTGGAGTATCTCCAGTACATATTTTCCCAGGATAAAGAGCATAAAGCTTTCTATATTCGCCTTCAGTTACATTTGGCATTACAACATTTGCACCACTTTGAAGAGCAACTATTCTTCCATTAGGAGCTAAAGATTCCATTGCTGTTGTTGCAGGAATGTTTATATCAGGAAGTAATAATCTAGTTAAAGCCATAACTTTTAGTGCTAGAGTAAGGTTTCCACCCTCTGCGTCTTTTAAAGGAGTATCTTCATTTGGAATGAAGGGTCCTATACCTATCATATCTGCATTAATTTCCTTAAAGAATAATATATCTTTAGCAATAGATTCAAGAGTTTGATTTGGAAGACCAACTAGAATACCACTTCCAACTTCATAGCCTAAATCACGTAGATTATTAAGGCAATTTAATCTTTCTTCAAAACTCATTTCAGGATCCATAGCTTCATATAGTTTTTTATCGGTGGTTTCAATACGGATTAAGTATCTATCAGCGCCAGCAGCTTTAAAAGCTTTATATTCATCATAAGTCTTTTCACCTAAGCTTAAAGTTAAAGCAACACCTAATTTCTTAATTTCTTGTACTATTTTAGTCATTCTTTCAATTGTAAAGAAATCATCCTCTCCGCCTTGGAGTACAAGGGTTCTATAGCCATAAGTAACTGCTTTTTTAGCAAAATCTAAAATTTCTTCTTCAGTCAATCTATATCTTTCAATATTTTTATTATCTCTTCTCAAGCCACAATATAAACAATTTCTTTTACATATATTTGTGAATTCAATTAATCCTCTTAGATGAACAAAATCACCTAAATACTTTTGGCGAACATCATCAGCGGCTTTAAATAATTCTTGGTTTATATCATCATTTTGCAATAATTGTAATATTTCACTTTCATTTAAATTATGTGTAGTCTTAGCTTTTTCAATAAGTTTAATCATATATCCTCCTAAGTTAAATTTGAATATAACATGTGATTATTATTAGTATACTATAGAATTTATTAATGGAACAATAGAAATAATAGAAAATTATAATATATATTATCGATAAAAATATATTGTTTTTCGATAAAAATATATTGAAATGCAAAATAAATCATACTATAATAAACAAGAGGTGAGAAATTATGAAATTAAAAGCAGATTTTTTAAGTAAAATTTTATACGTAATTATTAGTTTGGGACTTATTGTTTTAACAGCAGTTATAATTGGTTTACCTTGGGTAATGCCGATTATATTTAATGAAAGCACTTTCTATTCTATAGTAAATCATACTTCAATACTTGTACTACTGTATTTAACTGGTATACCAACCTGGATAATTTTATGGATGACAAAAAAATTGGCTGAGAATATTATAAAACGTGAACCATTTTCGGATAGTAGTATTTTTAGTTTGAAATGTATTAGTATTTGTTCAATTTTCGTTTTTATTTGTTATCTATATACATGTGTATTTTTAAGTGCAACCCTTGGAACAATTACTATTGCTGTAGGGGCTTTTATGGTTTCACTTATTTCAACGATTATTTATAAGCTAGTAGAAGTAGCAGTTGAAATACAAAGAGAAAATGAATTAACTATATAGAAAAAGTAGTAAGTTGTATCTTACAATAAAATTTCATAGCAAAAGGAGCAACAATAACTGATTTACGCATATTAGAAGAGGTGATATAAATGGCTATAATAGTTAATTTAGATGTTATGCTGGCAAAAAGAAAAATGAGCATGAATGAGCTTTCAGAAAAAGTTGGAATTACACTTGCAAATTTATCTATATTAAAAAATAACAAGGGAAAGGCAATTAGATTTTCAACATTAGATGCAATTTGTGAAGTGCTAGAGTGTCAGCCAGGAGATTTATTAGAATATATAAAGGAAGATTAGAAAAATTGAATTAGAAAGATTTACACATATAAAAAGAGCAGCTATGCTGCAACAACGGAACTTATAAAAAGAGCAGCTATGCTGCAACAACGGAACTTAAATAAAAAGAGCAGCTATGCTGCAATACGGATCATTTATGCAACAACGGAACTTTCCTGCAACAACAGAACTTAAATATAACAATCAAATTAAGAGAATAAGGAGTAAATTATATGATTGGACAAGATGGAAAAGCTATGATAGCAGCAACTATTGGTACTATATTATTTATGGAACTTTTGATTTTTGGTGGATGGGGAATAGCTGTACCTATAGCTGTAATTAGTTATTATATTTTGATTTTTTGGCAAAGTAAAATGTTAAAAATTGAGCAAGATATTAAAAACAATATATTACTAATACCAATAGTTATGACAGCGTTATGCTTCATGTTTTTTGATAATGCTTTGCTTAAGTTTTTTAATATACTATTTTTGTATGGACTAATTGTATTACATACAAGTCAACAATTTGGAATTAATTCGTATAATCCATTATCCTTTAGATGGTTTCTAGAAATAATTCCAGTAGGCTTATTTATGCCAATAAAGAATATTAGTAAACCTATTAATATAATTAATGAAACAATAAAAGCAAGGTCTAAAGAGTCTAATAAGATTTTTTTAAAGATTGCAATAGGGCTTGTAATTGGTTTTCCTATAGTGTTTATTGCGACATTACTTTTAATGAATACTGATGCAGCATTTAATGGTGTAATAGAGCTGATATCCAATAAATTTAATTTTGATTTAACATGGATATTACAGAGATTAATATGCTTTGTAATTATATTTTTCCCATTGAATGGTTTCTTCTATACAATTAGAAATAAAAGGGAAAGTGTAGATGAACAGAAAGAAAGAAGTAAAAATATAAAATTTGATTTTATTATTGTTGTTACAATTGCTAGCTTCCTTTGTGTTGTTTATATGATCTATTGTTTATCTCAATTAACTTATTTTATATCTGCATTTAAAGGAATATTACCTTCAGATTATACTTTTGCAGCATATGCAAGAAAGGGCTTTTTTGAATGCATTCCATTAGGTGGTATAAATTTAATTTTAATTATAGTGCTAACAATGTTTACTAATGCTGAAGAAAATAAGAAAAGAAGCTTTACAATTAATGGATTTGCGTTTTATCTTATTGCATTTACTTTATTTTTAGTAATTTCAGCATTTTCGAAAATGTGGCTTTACATTAATGCTTATGGGATTACAATTATGCGTGTTTATGTATCTTGGTTTTTAATATTAGGTTGTATAGCTTTAGTATTGATAGGAATTAAGACATTTTATAATCAATTTAAACTTACTAAAAATTTATTTATTATTTTTACAATTATGTTTTTGGGCTTAAATTATGCAAATATTGATTATAGAATTGGAGAATATGATGCACAGTTATATGAAACAGGACAAGTGAACACTATAGGTGCATTTGATGATTTGAGTGTTTCGGCGCTTGAACCTCTAATTAGAATATCTATTATAGATAAGAATAGTAAAGCGATAATAAATGAATATAAAAATAGGGTATATGAAGAAAGAACGTGGCAGGAATGGAATTATGCAAACTACAAGGGAAGAGAGATAATTGACAAAGTGATGACTAAATAGAAAGTATAGAATATTTATAATATTTCAAGAGAGGTAGTGTAAATGAGGAAAATACTATTATGTTTTTTGATTATTGTAGTTATAATAGGCTTTAGTGGTTGTGGGACTGTACTTTTAGGAGAAAAGTATAAAACAACGAATATTTCTAACTATAGTAAATATTTTGGTCAAAATGGACAGCATAATAATGAGATATTTCCATACAAGGTTCCTAGTTCTGCTAAAATTGAAGAGTTTTACTATTATTATTATGATCCGTTTGATCCTAATTATGTATCATATTTGGTATACTCATGTAATGATGAAGATTATAAAACAGAAATAGATAGACTAGCAAAGTTAGATTCTTCTAAGAATTATTTGATATATAATGCAACAGGATTTAATTATCCAGTATGTGCAGTCTATGCTGATAGTTATAAAGGTTACATTTATGCTTTGACAGATAAACAATATAACAAATTGATTTATGTTGAAATTAATTTTTGTAATTATTTTTCTGACATTGATTATGAAAAAATAATTGATAATAAATATCTCCCAATGGATTTTGATGCAAAACCAGGGAATCCAACTCAGCAAGGCTTTAAGGAAAGTAAACTTAGAGAAAAATAGACATTTATGTTATACATTAAAAAATAAAGAATTCTCATTAAAAGAATTCTTTATTTTTATATGCTTAATTATTATTTAAGCAGCATGGGCTTTAGTTTTATCATTATCAATATTATTAGAATTAATTGTTTCATTTTTTGTTTCAATAAAATCTCTAACAACTTTAACTATTTGTATTATTAAAGTTGGGATAAAAGCTAACAAGTGAATTAATAGCATTTCATTAGTAGTCAGTGGAGTTATTTCAAATAGTCCTTGTAAAACAGGAATAAGTAAAACTGCATTAATTAGTATAACGCCTGATATGAAAGCTATCCAACTAAATTTATTACTAAAAACTCCTAGAGCAAAAATAGATTTTTTACCACGACAATTAAATCCGTGGAATAATCTTGCTAAACATAAGGTACTAAAGGCCATGGTCATTGCTATTCCATGATTGCCAGTAGCTAGTCCTATATGATATGAAGTCATAGTGAATATCCCTATAAGCAAACCTTGTAAGCAGATATCAGTAATAAAATCTTTAGTCAATATTGATTCATTGGCATCTCTAGGTTTATCTTTTAAAACATCTCTTTTAGATTTTTCCATACCTATTGCAATAGCCGGTAAACTATCTGTTAAAAGGTTAATAAATAGTAAATGTACAGCTGCAAATGGAACAGGAAGTGCTAATAGTGACGAATAAAGTACAGCAAGTATTCCAGACATATTACCTGAAAGAAGAAATTTAATAGAATTTTTTATATTAGCATAAATATTTCTCCCGTTAGTAACTGATTTTACAATAGTAGCAAAATTATCATCTGTTAATATCATTGAAGCTGCATCCTTTGAAACTTCAGTACCGGTTATTCCCATTGCAATACCGATATCAGCTTGTTTAAGTGCTGGCGCATCATTAACACCATCTCCAGTCATAGCAACAATCTTACCTTTGTTCTGCCAGGCTTCAACTATTCTTATTTTATGCTCAGGTGAGACTCTGGCATAAACTGATATATGTTTTAATTTAGAGTTAAGTTCAGCATCTGACATTTTATCAAGTTCTAATCCTTCTACGGCTAAATCACCATCTTGTAGGATCCCAATTTCTTTTGCAATAGCAGAAGCTGTAATCTTATGATCTCCAGTTATCATTATTGGTTTAATAGACGCTTTAATACAATCACTAACTGCTGCTTTAGATTCTTCTCTAGGTGGATCAATCATTGAAATTAATCCAAGGAAGGTAAAGTTGTCTTCATCCTCTAAAGAAAGTTCTCTATCTTCAGCAAGTTCTTTATAAGCAAAAGCTAATACTCTTAACCCTTGCGATGAAAGTTCTCTATTAGTGTTGTTTATATTGATTTTATCGTTATTGGTAAAGGTATTTGTACCATTTGATGTCTTTATTGAAGTAACTCTATCTAATAATACATCAAGTGCACCTTTAGTAATCATTATATTTTTTCCATCAATATTATGAAGGGTACTCATAAGCTTTCTGTCAGAGTCAAAAGGAATTTCTTTAAGCCTCTCGTGGGTATTTCTATAGTCAAGTTCATTTATAGAATATTTATGAGCTAAGTTAACTAAAGCAACTTCTGTTGGGTCACCAATTTCATTTCCATCTATAGAAGTTGAGTCGTTACAAAGTACAGAACTAGTTAAAAGAAAACTTACATCAGAATTATCTGTATCTATCTTATTAGCATCTATTAATTTGTTATCAACAAAAATTTTCTTTACAGTCATTTTATTTTGAGTTAAGGTTCCAGTTTTATCTGAACAGATAACAGATACACATCCAAGCCCTTCAACAGCTTTTAATTTCTTTATAATTGCATTTTCTTTAGCCATTGATTGAGTCCCTATGGCTAATACTATTGTAACTATTGAACTAAGAGCTTCAGGAATAGCAGCAACAGCAAGAGCAACGGCAAACATTAAAGAATCTAAAATATCAGTACCTCTGTAGATGCTTAATCCAAATACAATTATACATATTCCCATTATTGCTATAGCAAGCTTTTTAGAAAAATCATTTAAAGAGGCTTGAAGTGGAGTGGTCTTTTCCTGAGTTGACTCCATAAGAGAAGCTATTTTACCAAGCTCAGTATTCATACCAGTATTAGTAACAAGAACTGTTGCTCTACCGTATGTAACTAGGGAGCTAGAGAAAACCATGTTTTTTTGATCACCTAGAGCGACTTCATCTTTATCAATAACCTCAGAGAATTTGTCCACACTTTCTGATTCACCAGTTAGTGAACTTTCATTAACTTTAAGAGAGAAATTTTCTAAAATTCTACCATCGGCAACTACTAAATCACCAGCTTCTAAGATTAATATATCACCAGGAACAACATCTTTAGAAGGTATTTCGATTTTAACTCCATCTCTAATAACTTTAGCATTAGGTGCAGATAGTGCTTTTAAACTATCCAAGGATTGTTCAGCTTTAACATATTGGATAGTTCCTAAAATAGCATTTAAAATTATAACAGCAATAATTACAAAGGTGCTTTCCATGTTGCCAGTCATAGCTGAAATAATAGCAGCGATAATTAAAATGATTACTAATAAGTCCTTAAATTGTTCTATGAATACAGAGAAGATACTTTTCTTCTCTTTTTCATTAAGAATATTTTCTCCAACTGTGTTTAAAATTTCTGAAGCTCTTGTGCTTGTCAGACCAGATAAGGTAACATCAAAGTTTTTCAATGCTTCCTCTGTAGTTTTAGAAAAATACTTTCCCATAAATTACATCTTCCTTTCGAATTAGATATTTTAGATAAAAACTATTTATTGAAGTTATAAATAAAAAGAGACCTTTAATATAACTTCGATTTTGAAGCTATATTAAAAGTCTCGTTACCTTAAAGGTATATAACACCAGACTAAAAATTTAGCCGCGATTGTTGATGTTATATTTATAACTACTCCCCTTTAATATAAAGTAAGTGTTTATACTAGTATAATATAAAAATAATTAAAGGTCAATAATAATTGTTTAAAAGGTTATTTTATAACGCTTAGTGTGCTGGAAATAATAAAATAACTGGTTATACTTTATTTTTTATATTTATTAATTTAAAATAGTTAATTATGGATATAATTTATACTTATAGTATAATAAAGTAATTAAATGAAGGTGGAGGAGTAATTTATGACTGGACTTGTACTTGAAGGTGGAGCTTTTAGAGGATTATTTACAGCTGGAGTATTAGATGCTCTTTTAGATATAAGAGCAGAATTAAAATATGTGGTTGGAGTATCCGCTGGGGCTACAAATGCTTATTCCTATGTTTCTAAGCAAAGGGGAAGAAATTTAGAAATAATGGAAAGATTTATGGATAATAAAAGATATATTAGTTATGGAAATTTAATAAGGTGTAAATCTTTAATGGATTTAGATTTTGTATTTGATGAGATACCTAATAAACACTGCGTGTTTGATTATAAGACGTTTTATGAATTTAATGGGAGAATGTTAGCTGGTGCTTTCAACATTCAAACTGGAAAAGTAGAATATTTTGATAAGGAATTATTAGATAAAAGAAATTCTATACTTAGGGCAAGTATAGCAATTCCTTTGGTATTTCCATTTGAAAAGATTAATGGAAATTACTATGCGGATGGAGGGCTTTCTGATCCTATACCAATTAAGAAATCAATAGAAGATGGAAATGATAAGAACATAATTGTGTTGACTAGAAATGAAGGGTATAGAAAAACACAATCCAAGACTAATAAATTAACTTATAGAATATATAAGAATAAGTATCCAAAGTTGGCAAATGTATTAAGAGACAGGCATATTAAATATAATGAACAGCTTGATTTCTGCAAGAAATTAGAAGAAAATGGAGATGCAATGATAATAAGACCAACAGTAGATATGAATATAGATAGATTCGAAAGAGATAAAAATAAGTTAAAGGCAATATACCAAAATGGATATGATTTAATTGTAAATAATAAAGAAAAAATACTTAAATATATATAATCAAGTAAAGAAGCAGTAGAGTATATTACTTTTTTATGGTATAAAGAGGAGTATCAAATATATAAGTCATTATAGGATTTAGATTGTCTTTGATGTATAATATTCAATGAAAATAAATAGATATATTGAATGTAAGTAAGGGAGATACGAATAATTATGCCTAATAAGAATCCAAAAGTATATGATCAAGTTATAGATGATATTAAAAATAAAATAAAATCAGGGGAAATAAAAAAAGGAGATAGATTACCATCAGAAAGAGAGCTGTCAGAATCACTTGGGGTATCAAGAACATCTATAAGAGAGGCTATAAGAGCGTTAGAAGTAATTGGTTTAGTGGAAAGTAGACGTGGAGCGGGAAATTATATAAAAACTAATTTTGAAGATTCATTATTTGAACCACTTTCAGTTATGTTTATGTTACAAGAAAGCTCTCCAAGGGAAATGTTTGATGTAAGAGAATCTCTGGAATTACAGTGTGCTAGGTTATCAGCTAAGAATATACAAGATAATGAACTTGCACTCTTAGCAGCAATATTAGATAGAATGTATCTTGCAGAAAGTGAAGAAGAAAGTCTTGAACTGGATATTAAGTTTCATTATATAGTAGCAAAAGCTTCGAGAAATGTATTATTAATTAATGTTCTAGAGGTTATTTCGCAGCTAATGGATGAATTCATTAAAAAGTTTAGAATGCAAATTTTACATGTAGGTAACACAAAGGAAAGTTTATTAGAAATACATGAAAATTTATTTAGAGCATTGAAAAGTAGAGATGAAGCTAAAGTTTATAATGCTATGAAGGAACATTTCAATTTAATTAGAAAAGCATATGACTATGATGAGTAAATAGTATAGTTGATTAAGAGATAAATTAAATATGGAGATAGTTTAGAAATATTAAAGAAAATAACAAGTTTATATTTGTGATGGATATTTTTTATCAAGCAATTGGCACTTATGTGAGACCTAATAAGGTGAATTTGCCAGTATGAATTGATGAAAAATAAACTTACAGATATGCTTGTTATTTTTTATACAAAAAAATAACAAGCACAACTAAAATATTATGCTAAAAAAATTTTTTTGAAAAGTTAAAATAATAACAATGCCTGTGCTGTATTGAAAAAACGAGAAGCATAAAAAAATAAGTGGATTTTTCTATGTAAACATTTTCTGTTAATTATATAACTATTATTTACAATTAATATTTTGGTCGATATAATAAAAAGTGAAATTGGTACTACCAATTTGAAATTGGTATGATATAATAAAAGGGAGGAGTTCAATTGTATTTATCATTTTTTTTAGCATGTATTCCTATTGTCTGGCTCATGGTCTCTCTTGGAAAGCTTAAAATTCCAGGATACAAGGCCTGTCCTATTGGATATTTAATAACGGTGTTAATAGCTGTAATTATCTTGAAGATGAATATTACAAATGCTATTACGGCAACCTTAGAAGGTGTTGCAACAGCTTTATGGCCAATAGTACTCGTAATTATAGGTGCAGTATTCACTTATAATTTATCCATTTATACAGGAAGTATGGAAATTATAAAAAAGATTATGACAAGTGTTACAAGTGATAAAAGAATTTTAGTATTAATACTTGCCTGGGGCTTTGGAGGATTTCTTGAAGCTGTTGCAGGATTTGGAACTGCAGTTGCAATTCCAGCAAGTATACTTGCTGCACTAGGGTTTGAACCAGTCTTTGCTGCAATTATTTGTTTAGTGGCTAATACTACACCAACAGCTTTTGGTGCGATAGGTCTACCAGTATCTACATTAGCTCAAGTTACAGGTTTAGATGTAGGTCAATTATCTTACATAACAACTGTTCAGCTAACAATAATGATAATATTAATTCCCTTTATATTAGTTTCCTTAACTGGTAATGGTATAAAAGCTATAAAAGGAGTTTTTGGAATTACATTAGCATCTGGAGTTGCATTTGCAGTACCACAGATACTTGTAGCTAAATTTATTGGAGCTGAATTACCAGCAGTAATTGGATCAATAGTTTCGATTGCAGTAACAATATTTATGGCAAAGAAATTTTACAATGATAAAAAGGATGAAAAAGAAATTGATGTTACTTTTAAAGAAGGTTTTATGGCATGGCTACCATTTGTATTGGTATTTCTATTCGTAATGATATGCTCACCACTCTTTAAAGCGATATATACTCCATTATCTCAAATAAAAACTTCAATATTGATTTATACAGGACAGGGAGCAAAACCAGATACTTTTTCGTGGATTGTAACGCCTGGAGTATTGATAATTATAGCAACTTATTTAGGTGGTTTACTACAAGGATATAAGTTAAAAGAGATAAGTGTAGTTTTGGTGAAGACGTTTAGACAGATGACAAAATCTGCTGTAACAATAGTTTCAATTGTATCTCTAGCTAAGATAATGGGATACAGTGGGATGATAAATTCGATAGCGCAGGTATTGGTATTAGTGGCTGGAGGATTTTATCCAGCAGTTGCTCCAGTAATAGGAGCGCTAGGAACGTTTATAACCGGAAGTGACACATCAGCTAATATACTCTTTGGTCAACTACAAGTTCAGGTAGCAAATGCTATTGGAGCTAATCCATATTGGATTGCAGCTGGTAATGTACTTGGAACTACAGCTGGAAAGATGATTTCACCTCAAAGTATAGCAGTTGCAACAGCAGCAACTGGTTTAATAGGAAATGAGGGGAAAATATTAAATTCAGCATTAAAAGTTTGTGTAGTATACATAGTTATCTCTGGAATAATAGTATTTTTCGGTGGATCAATATTGGGATTTTAAAACATAAACGCAGATAAATTTTAATCACCGCAAGGTGTAATATATAAATTTAAATATAAATTATTAGGAGGAAAAATATAATGAATATTTTAGTATGTATTAAACAAGTACCAGGAACTTCAAAAGTTGAAGTTGATCCAGATACTGGTGTATTAAAGAGAGATGGTATAGATTCTAAAATGAATCCATATGATTTATATGCTTTAGAAACAGCATTGAAGATTAAAGAAGATGAAGGTGGAACAGTTAAGGTTTTGAGTATGGGACCTAATCAAGCGATGAGTGTAATAAAAGAAGCTTTTACAATGGGTGCTGATGGAGGAACATTACTATCAGATAGAAAATTTGGAGGAGCTGATGTTTTAGCTACTTCATACACAATAGCTCAAGGAGTTAAAAAAATGGGAGATTTCGAACTTGTAATTTGTGGCAAACAGACCACAGATGGTGATACAGCTCAAGTTGGTCCTGAAATGGCAGAGTGGCTTAACATACCTCATGTGGCAAATGTTAAAAAAATAGTGAAAATAGAAGATAAATTTATTACAGTTGAGATGGACATGCCTGAAAGTATTGAGACAGTAAAAATAGCATATCCTTGTTTAATCACTGTTGATAAAGGGATTTTTGAGCCAAGACTACCATCTTATAAGAGGAAATTAGATACACAAGATAGAGAAATAACAGTGTTAAGTCTTAATGAATTGGATGATAAGAATGAAATGAATTATGGTTTAAATGGTTCTCCTACTCAAGTAGAAAGAATTTTTCCACCAGAAGTTAATAATGACAGGGAACTATGGACAGGAAATTCTAGTGAATTAAGTGATAAAATTGGAAGCAAGTTAAAAGAACTTAAATTTATTTAATTAAGGTTTATAAGAAATAAGTCGATGGAGGAGAAGAGATTATGGCAAAATTAGTTGTAAATCAGGATAAGATAACAAATATTGAAGAGTTAATAAAAATTTGTCCTTTTGGCGCTCTTGAAAATAATGCTGGCAAAGTTGAAATAAATGGAGCATGTAAAATGTGTAAGCTTTGCGTTAAGAAAGGTCCTAAAGGTGCAGTTGAATATATAGAAGATGAAGTTAAAGAAATAGATAAGAGTGCATGGAATGGAATAGGTGTATATGTTGACCATGTTGAGGGTGAGATACATCCAGTTACTTATGAATTAATTGGGAAGGCTAGAGAATTAGCAGGTAAAATAAATCACCCTGTTTATGCAGTGTTTGTTGGAAATAATATTTCTCATAAAGCAGAAGAACTTTTACACTATGGTGTTGATAAAGTTTTTGTGTATGACGATAAAGCATTAGAATACTTTAGAATAGAACCGTACACAGCAGCATTTGAAGATTTTATAAACAAAGTTAAGCCAACCGCTTTATTAGTAGGAGCTACAACAATAGGAAGATCTTTAGCACCAAGAATTGCAGCAAGATTTAAGACTGGACTTACAGCAGATTGTACAATTCTAGATATTAAGGAAAATACAGATCTTGTTCAAATAAGACCAGCTTTTGGTGGTAATATAATGGCTCAAATAATCACACCAAACTCTAGACCTCAACTAGCAACTGTTAGATATAAAGTTATGACAGCACCTAAGAGAAGTGAAGAGATAACTGGTGAGATAGTCAATTGTAATATTGATAAAGAAAAATTAAATTCAGGAATAGAAGCACTTGAAATAAAGAAAAAAGTTTCAGAAGTTGGAATAAGTGATGCAGAAGTAATTGTTGCAGCAGGACGTGGAGTTAAGTCAGAAAAAGATTTAGAGATGTTAAAAGAATTAGCAAAAGCTTTAAATGCAGAATTTGCATGTACTAGACCGCTTATTGAATCAGGATGGATTGATGCTAAGAGACAAATTGGATTAAGTGGAAGAACCGTTAGACCAAGACTTATAATAGCTTGCGGTATTTCAGGAGCAGTTCAGTTTACTGCAGGAATGAATAATTCAGATTATATTTTTGCAATTAATACAGATGAAAAGGCACCAATATTTAAGGTTGCTCATTATGGAATTATTGGAGATATGTATGAAGTAATTCCAGAATTAATAGAAAAAATAAAACTTGCTAAGGAGGCATAAACTATGAGCTACAAAGAAGTTGAATTAAAAGATTATGAATATATATTGTCTATAGCAGAAAATGATAAAGAAAGAGTCTTTTTTAAAGACCAAATAAATGAAGACTATAGTCATGATGAATTAGGTGGAATAAAAAAGATGCCTGACATAGTGGTTCAGGCAACTAGTGCAGAAGAAGTTTCAAAGGTAATGAAATATGCGTATGAAAATAATATTCCAGTTACTCCAAGGGGGTCTGGTACTGGGCTTGTAGGTGCAGCTGTTCCTCTTAAAGGTGGAATTGTTATTGACCTTAGCAGGATGAATAGAATCTTAGAACTAGATGATGAAAACTTAACTCTTACTTTAGAACCTGGAGTACTTTTAATGGATATAGGAAAATATGTTGAGGAGTTTGATTTATTCTACCCTCCAGATCCAGGTGAGAAATCTGCAACAATTGGTGGAAATATAAGTACTAATGCAGGTGGAATGAGAGCGGTAAAATATGGAGTTACAAGAGATTATGTAAGAGGTCTTGAGGTAGTTCTTCCAAATGGAGAAATAGTAGAACTTGGAGGAAAAGTTGTTAAAAATAGTTCTGGATATTCATTAAAAGATTTAATGATTGGTTCAGAAGGAACTTTAGGAATAGTAACAAAAGCAGTTTTGAAATTATTGCCACTTCCTAAAAAGGCTTTAAGTCTCTTAGTTCCATTTGAGAGTCTTGAAAAAGCAATAGAAACTGTTCCTAAAATAATTAAGTCAAAATCTATACCAACAGCTATAGAATTTATGCAAAGAGAAGCTATTTTAGCTGCAGAAGAGTTTTTAGGAAAGAGTTTCCCTGATAAATCTTCGGATGCATATTTATTATTAACTTTCGATGGAAATTCCACAGAAGAAATTGAAAAGGCTTATGAAAATGTTGCGAAAATATGTTTAGAATCAGGAGCATTAGATGTACTTATTTCTGATACAGAAGAAAGACAAGAATCTATATGGTCAGCTAGAGGATGTTTCCTTGAAGCAATTAAAGCATTAACAACTGAAATGGATGAGGTTGACGTTGTTGTGCCAAGAAACAAGATTGGAGAGTTTGTTACCTTTACACATGAACTAGAAAGCAAAGCCAATGTTAGAATAAAGAGTTTTGGACATGCTGGAGATGGTAATTTACATGTGTATATATTAAGAGATGAATTAAATGAAGAAGAATGGAAAGCAAAATTGAGTGAAGTTATGCAAATAATGTATGACAAAGCTAAAGAATTAAGAGGACAAGTTTCTGGAGAACATGGTATAGGTTTTGCTAAAAAAGGATACCTAAAGCAATCACTACCTGATAAATGTATAAATATAATGCAAGGAATAAAATTAGCATTTGATCCTAGAAATATATTAAATCCAGGAAAAGTATGTGAATAAAGTATTATATATTGGTTCTGGAAAAGTATCTTAAGAATATTATGTGATAATATAATAAATAGTTTAGTGAAAAAGAGTAGTTAGTATTTTAAACTACTCTTTTTTCGTTGATAATATAATTTATAGATATTCAAAGCGAGAATTAGACTTATGCAACAATTACCGAAATCAGATACATTTATCTTCCACAGGACTAGTGAAATTTTCGCTGGAAGGTTCTAAGCGGAAGGTTGCACCCATTTCTGCATGTTCCTAAAGTAAATTTATGACAAGCAGAAAATGAAACAACCTTAGAGGAAACTCGACTCACGTTCGTTCGCTGAGTAAGCGATTCACACCAAATCAGTTTTTTAAAGGAGGTTAACTCATGAATGAGTTAACTAAGTTCAAGAAACCAAATCATAGATTTGGACTTTCACTTATCTGCTTAACAACCATCATCAGTTCAATTTCACATGCCTGCTTCCAGAAAAATGTATTTAATTTCTAGTGTAGTGTTACGATTATAATTTCTCAATGATGTATGTATATTCCATTTATAAGTTTGATTCTTAAATTGGATATCTATATAAAAGAAGAAAAAATAATATTAACAAAACCTTTTGTATAAATTAGTGCTCTTATATTATAGGAGCTCCAAAGAAGAAAAGAGGTGCAAGAATGGAGATAGAAGAAATAATAATGCGTTGTAAGCAGGGAGAAAAAGAAGCCTTCCGTGAACTTTTACAGACTGTTGAAAAAAAGGCATTAGCAACTGTTCATTTTTTGGCAGGAAATAAAGGGATTGCGGAAGATATACTTCAAGAAACATATATGAAATGTTTTATAGAAATACACAAACTTAAAGAACCACAGGCGTTTAAAGTATGGTTCTTTAGAATTCTTATTCGTACAGGATGGAAAATGTTAAAAAAACAATCAGAGCTGGTTCCATTGGAAATAACATCAGAAAATGAAGAGTTGTTTTGTGATGAAAACCAAGGGAAAAGGAATGTAATTGATAATTATGAAATGAAAAGTGTAATGGAAAATGCAATTAATGATTTAAGTGAAAATTTAAAAACAGTTGTCATTCTTTATTACTATAATGATATGTCAATAGAAGAAATTTCAAAGGTTACAGGCTGTTTCAAGGCTACGATAAAATCAAGACTATTTTATGCGCGGGCAGCCTTGAGAAAGCAATTAGGAAACTGTATGGAAAATGAGCATGGAGTGCGAATAGTTAAATAGAAGGGAGTGTAATTAAAATGAGGAATAATGATAATTTAGATAATGTTATAAAGTCTGCAATAGATGATAATATATCTTATATCGAGCCTTCAAGAGATATTTTTAATGAGGCTTGGAATAAGAAGGAGAAAGAAATGTGCAAGAAAGAAAAAATTAATATAAAACATATGAAGAAAGTTGCACTAGTGCCTGCATGTCTCATCACACTTAGCATTTTAGGTGTTTTTACATTTTCATCAGGAGCAAGGGTTGCTGCAGAGGAGATGTTAAAAACAATATTTTATCCAGATAAATATGGGAATGTTGTAGAGAATTCACAAGAGACAAAAATTCCAGTTTATAGTGCACCTATACCAATAGATGATGAAAATAAGAGTGATATAGAGAGAAGATTTGGTTTTAAAGTTAACTTACCTGAAAAGTTTGGTAAATATATTTATTCAAAGGAAAATGATGAAGTTAGAGTGCCATATGCTAGGATAAGAGTTGAAAACGTAAAATATAAAGAGATAGATAGTATAATGCATGAATTAATAAAGGCTGTATATGATGATACCGCTTATAAAAAACTTAATAAGAAATATAAGTTAATCGGAAATGTGGACTCAAAATATACAGATGGGCAAGGCAATGAATTTTGGTTGACTTTGATGAAAGAAAATGAGGATTCAAAAGAAGATAATGAGAATATTGAGCAAGAAATTACTATTGATGATATTGTATGTAAAATTATAAAAGAATCACAACCTGAGTACAATATGAAAGAGGTTGGAAATGGAGTTAGTAGGACAGACATGGAAAGTAAGCCTGTTGATATTGTGACTAAATATAATATGGAATGGGAATATGACGGTGTAAAATATTATATATACGTTGGAAAAGATCTTTCAAAAATTAATGAAATTAAAGAATTTGTATCAGAATATATTAAAGTATTGTAAAAGATAACTGAGTAGTATTTTATGGCATATAGAATACTACTCAGTTATTTTTTGTTAAATGATATTTATATTTAATAGTATTATTATTTGAAGTTGTTTTTTGAAATAGATAAAATATAAAAATAGAAATATTACTCGATAATAAAATTTTAAATTATTAATAATTATATTAAAATATTAAAATTTTAATATACAAGCGTTAAAAAATATGCTATACTTGTAAAAGATTAATGGTTTTGTTAACAGATTCGTTAAATAAATTAATGCTTCAATGGGGAAGAATAAACTAAGAGTTTTTTTATTAAAACTTTTAATTTACTTTTCCTTTTTGTATAGGAATAATTATGAAAAAAATAATGATAATTACATAAAATAAATTTATTGACAAGATTTAAAATGTAATTTATATTAAAAAGTATATAATACCTATTGAAATAGTAGGATATAAATTGGGGATTAGTTAATGTTAATAAACTAAAATGATTTATTAAAACAATAATTTGTAATACTAAATCATATTAGATTAATGCAATAATTAAAAAATAAAAAGGGGGATAAAATAATATGAAAAAAAGAATATTAGCATGTGTGCTTGCTGGGGTGCTTGCTGCAACCGCTCTTGTAGGATGCGGAGGTAGTGGACAAGCAGCTAAGACGGCAGCAGCAAAAACCTTTATATTTGCGCAAGGAGCAGATCCAAGAGGTCTTGATCCAGCTTTTGTTGACGATGGAGAGTCAGCTAAAGTTATGTGTAATATATATGAAGGCTTAGTTAAATACGGGGATGATAATACAAGCGTTGAACCATGCTTAGCAGAAAAATGGGATATTAGTGCAGATGGCAAAGAGTATACTTTCCATCTTAGAAAAGGAGTTAAATTCCATGATGGAACTGATTTTAATGCAGATGCAGTTGTTAAATCAGTAAGTCGTCAATTACCTCCAAATGCAACAGATGATATGCCTTATGCTTCATTTACTTTTAATGGAGTTAAAAAGGTTGAAGCAGTTGATGCAAATACAGTTAAATTTACACTTGAGTCTGCTAATACACCATTTTTAGCAAATCTTGCAATGACACTTGCAGCTCCAATTGTAAGTCCAACTGCTCTTGAAAAAAATAAGGGTAATTTAAATGAGGCACCAGTTGGTACTGGACCATTTAAATTTGTTTCTTGGGAAAAGGGATCAAAAGTAACTCTTGAAAAGAATAATGATTACTGGGGCGAAAAAGCAAAACTTGATAAAGTAGTAATCAAGATTGATAAAGAAAATTCAGTAAGAGCTAGTGAACTTATGACTGGTGCAATTGATGCAATGGATGGATTAGATCCAAGTGATGTTGATAAATTAAAAGAAAAGGGTATGAATATATTCTCTAAACCTGGAATGAATATAAATTATATGGCTTTTGATTGTGACAGAGCTCCATTTAATGATCCAAAGGTAAGAGAAGCTGTATCTTATGCAATTAATCGTAATGAATTAGTTCAATATTTATATCAAGGTTATGCAGATCCTGCAAAAACTATGTTACCTAATTTTATTGCTGGATATAAGGATGTAGCAGCATACGAATATAATCCAGAAAAAGCTAAACAAATGCTTAAAGATTTAGGAAAAGAAAATCTTAAAATTAAGATGATTACTTATTCTAATCCAAGACCTTATAACTCTGTTGGTGGACAAAAATTAGCAGAAGCGGTACAAAATTATTTAAGCAAAGTTGGTATTACTGCAACAATTGATGTATATCAATGGACTGAATATAAAGATAAAACTAAGCAAGGTGAAGGCGATATTAAATTCTATGGATGGAATGGTGATAATGGAGATGCAGATAACTTCTTATCATTAGTTGATAGTAAAGAAATTGCTTCAAGTTTAAATGTTGCTAGATACACAAATCCAGAAGTTGATAAACTTTTAGCACAAGGTAAAGCTACACCAAATGGGGATGCTAGAAACGCAATATATGGACAACTTCAAGATATACTTGCAAAAGAGGCACCATGGGTTAACATTTCATATGCTAAATCAATGGCAGCTTCATCAGCAAAGGTTAAGAATTTCAGTGTTCATCCAACAGGTTCAGTTTTCTTCCAAAAGGTTGATAAAGAATAATTATTACTTTAACTAAGCTCCGGCAGAAGTCGGAGCTTTCCAATTAAGGTACATGAAACAAAATAATCAATTTAAGATGCGATGTATAATATTTTTCATCAGAAGAGATTTTATGCGTGCATAACTTGATATTTTTGAATGTACCCAATACATATTCAAAGAGGTGAGGTTATGTTTAAGTATTTTATAAAGAGATTATTATTGTTAATACCAGTAGTTATTGGAGTTTCAATCCTAGTATTTTTAATAATGCATGTATTTTCAACAGATCCTACGTCAATAATTTTAGGTCAGCATGCTAGCCAAGAACAAATAGATGCTTTGAGACAGCAATTAGGATTAAATGATCCTTTGTATGTTCAGTACTTTAAATTTATAGGTGGTATTATTACAGGAGATTTTGGTACATCTCTTATAACTAAAAGTTCTGTGGCTACTGAGATTTTCTCAAGATTTCCTGCAACTATCGAACTTGCAATACTTTCTATAATAGTAGCATCTATTGTAGGTATAACACTTGGAGTTATTTCAGCTGTAAAGCAAAATTCGATTTTAGATTATCTTTGTATGGGGACATCTTTAGTTGGGGTATCTATGCCTATATTTTGGCTTGGATTACTATTGATAGTTTTATTTTCAGTAGTATTGGGATGGTTTCCTGTATCAGGTAGAGCAACTATAGGGTTAGAGCCAGATAAGATTACTGGACTTTATCTTCTAGATAGCTTGATTTCAGGTAATATAGCTGCTTTTATTGATTCTTTAGAACACTTAGTGTTACCTGTGATAGCACTTTCATCATATTCTACTGCGATTATTGCTCGTATGACACGTTCTACTATGCTTGAAGTTTTAGGACAAGATTACATTAGAACTGCAAGATCTAAAGGATTAGCTGAAAAAATAGTTATAAAAGGTCACGGTTTAAGAAATGCTTTAATCCCAGTAGCAACTGTTATTGGACTCCAATTAGGATCTTTGCTTGGAGGGGCTGTTTTAACGGAAGCAGTTTTTTCGTGGCCAGGAATAGGAAGCTATACAATTGATGCTATTTTAAAGTCAGATTATCCTGTGGTACAAGGGGCTGTTATGATAATGGCTATTATATTTGTTTTAGTAAATTTATTTGTTGATTTACTTTATGCATTTATAGATCCTCGTATTAAATATTCTTAAAGATGGAGGCATTTTATGGAGACGATCAATTTAAATTATCAAGAAGAAAAAAAATCATTATTGAAAAGATTTAAGAAATTTATGGGATTAGTCATTTCAAATAGAGCTGCACTTGTTGGATTAATTGTTATTGTAGTAATAGTGCTAGTTGCTATTTTAGGAAGTTTTATAATGCCTTATGATCCTAATACTGGTGAACTATCAAGTTCACTTCAAACTCCATCAGCTTCACATTTTTTTGGAACAGATGAACAAGGAAGAGATATTTTTTCAAGGGTAATCGATGGTACTAAAATTTCACTTAGAGTTGGTATAGTTGCAGTAGCTATTGCTTTATCAATTGGAACTGTAGTTGGTTCAATTTGTGGATATTTTGGAGGAAGGCTTGATATGTTCTTAATGAGAATTATGGATATAATTTTGGCATTCCCATCATTATTACTTGCAATTGCATTTATGGCAGCTTTAGGTAGAGGAATTGATAAAGCTGTTATTGCAATTAGTATAGTTACTATTCCTGAATATGCACGTATAGTACGTGGTTGTGTGTTATCAGTAAGAGAAAGTGAATATGTACAAGCAGCGAAGGCAATTGGAAATAATGATTTTGTTATAATTTTTAAACATGTACTTCCAAATATCTTATCGCCAATAATTGTTCGTGCAACACTTGGAATTTCAGGTGCAATCTTAGATGCTTCAGCATTAGGCTTTTTGGGACTTGGAGTTCAGCCACCATATGCTGAATGGGGAACAATGCTTGGTTCAGGTAGAACTTATTTCTTTAACGCACCACACATAATTTTATTCCCAGGTCTTGCTATTACAATTACTGTACTTGCATTTAACTTACTCGGGGATGGGCTTAGAGATGCACTTGATCCTAAGCTAAACGCTTAAGGAGGGATAGATTATGTTACTTGAAATAAAGAACTTAAAGACAGAATTTAAAACTAAAAAAGGAACTGTTTGTGCTGTAAATGGTGTTGATTTTAGTGTAGATAAAGGTGAAGTTGTAGCAATTGTTGGAGAATCAGGTAGTGGAAAAAGTGTTACATCGCTTTCGGTAATGAGACTTCATTCAAAAACTACAAAAACAAGTGTTACTGGAGAAGTGTCATTTAAGGGTGAAAATTTATTGGATAAATCGGAAAAAGAAATGCAAGAGATGCGTGGTAAAATGCTCTCTATGATATTTCAAGAGCCTATGACCTCTTTGAATCCAGTATTTACAATAGGAAGGCAAATTTCAGAAGCTATTATTAAGCATGATAAAGTGAGCAAAGCTGAAGCAAAAAATAGATCAATCGAGATGTTAAGATTGGTTGGAATACCATCACCAGAAACGAGAGTTAACAACTATCCTCATCAACTAAGTGGTGGTATGAGGCAGAGAGTTATGATAGCTATGGCTCTTAGTTGTAATCCAGAACTTTTAATTGCCGATGAACCTACAACTGCATTAGACGTTACAATACAAGCTCAAATTCTTGATCTTATGCTTGATTTAAAAGAAAAGTTGGGAACAGCTATTCTTCTTATAACTCATGACTTAGGGGTTGTAGCAGAGGTAGCAGACAAGGTTGTTGTAATGTATTGCGGAAGAGTGGTTGAAAAAGCTGAAGTTAAAGAACTATTCGGTAATCCAAGGCATCCTTATACTAAGGGACTTCTTAATTCGATTCCTAAAATAGATGAAGAGGCTGAAAGATTATTTATCATACCTGGTACTGTTCCGAATCCTTTGAACTTACCTTCAGGCTGTGCTTTTAGAGATAGATGTCCAGATTGTATGGAAAAATGCAAAAAAGAACAACCTCCGTTATATAATTTAAATGGTAGAGAAGTTCGTTGTTTCTTATATGAAGAGGAGGATAAAGCAAATGGATAAGGAAAAATTAATGGAAATAAAAAATTTAAAAAAATATTTTCCTGTTGGATCTTCAGGCTTTTTCCAAAAACCTGCTTACGTTCAAGCGGTTGACGATGTTACTTTTGATATCTATAAAGGAGAAACTTTAGGTATAGTTGGAGAATCTGGTTGTGGTAAGTCGACTATGGGAAGACTTTTAGTGACATTACTCGATTCTACCTCTGGAGAAATATTATTTGAAGGAAAAGAAGTGCATACTGTTCGCAAAAGAAATAGAAAAGATATAAGTAAGAATATACAAATTATATTCCAAGATCCATATGCTTCTTTAAATCCTAGAATGACAATTGGAGATATAATAAGAGAGCCTATGAGAATTAATGGTATTGCAAGTGGTGATGAATTAGAAAAAAAACTTGATACTCTTTTAAGTCAAGTTGGACTTGCTTCATATCATAAGGACAGATACCCACATGAATTCAGTGGTGGACAAAGACAAAGGGTTGGGATAGCTCGTGCTATTTCAGTGAATCCTAAACTTATTGTTTGTGATGAGGCTGTTTCAGCTCTTGATGTATCAATTCAAGCCCAAATATTAAATCTTTTGGATGACCTTCAAAAAGATTTAGGTTTTACGTATCTTTTTATAGCTCATGGATTAAATGTTGTTAAACATATAAGTGATAGAGTAGGTGTAATGTATCTTGGCAAGTTGGTTGAACTTGCAGAGGTAGATAAGTTGTACTCAACGCCAATGCATCCATATACACAGGCATTACTTTCAGCAATACCAATTCCTAATCCAGAGAAGAAAAAAGAGAGGATTATTTTAACTGGTGATGTACCAAGTCCAATAAATCCACCAGCAGGATGTAGATTTCATACTAGATGCTCAAAATGTATGGATATATGTAAACAGACAGAGCCGCTATTAGTTGAATTAGAATCAGGCCATAAGGTAGCGTGTCACTTGTATAATAAATAAATTATTAGAAACTGCTTATAAATTAGAATTTCAATTGTAGTTTATAAGCAGTTTTTTTGTTGTAAAAAAATGTGTTTTACAGCTATTTTGAGTAAAAGTGCAAAAAGTACAAAAAACTACATTCCATAAGTATCCATTTGAGATGTTCATATGAAAAAATGTAAAGTAATATATAAAAATGTCGATATACATATAAGAGGATAACGCTGGAGGAGTTAAAATTATCCAAATTTTGATTAAATAAAATTTAATGTAAGGGAACGGAAAAATGATATGGGTAACAGTAATGGAAAAATTTTGATTGTTGATGATGCTTTGTTCAACATTAGAATTGTAACCAATATACTTGAACATGCTGGATACGAGATCCATAGTGTTAATTCAGGCATAAGAGCTATTATTGAATTAAGGAATAATAAATACGATTTAATTCTTTTAGATGTAGTTATGCCGGAAATGGATGGTTATAAAGTCAATAAAGTACTTAAGCAGAACAAAAATACAAAAGATATACCAATTATTTTTTTGACAGCCAGAGGTGATAGCAACAGTGTAGTAAAAGCATTAGATGATGGCGCGGTAGATTTTATCACAAAGCCATTTAATGAAAAAGAATTATTATCTCGAATCAGAGTACAATTAGAGTTGCAACATACAAGAAAAAAATTGGAGGAGACAAATGCAACAAAAGATAAATTCTTTTCTATAATAGGTCATGATTTAAAGAATCCAATTGGAGCAATTAGAGGATTAGCTGAGGAGTTAGTACAAAATATTGATCAATTTGATATTGATGAAGTAAATGATTTTTCGATAAGAATATTAAAAAATTCAGAAAAGGTATGTCAGTTATTAGAAGATATACTTCAATGGTCAAGGCTTCAAGGTAATAAGATTGAGTACAAGCCTTCGGCATTAAATTTAGCAGAAGTAATAGATACAAGTGTTACACTTCTTTCATTAAATGCAAAGAAAAAAAATATAAATATTAAAATGCTGATTAAAGAGGAGATTAAAGTATTTGCAGATTATAATATGTTAAATACTGTTATTAGGAATCTTATTTCTAATGCTATTAAATTTACCTATGATAATGGAGAAATTATTGTTTCAGCTTATAATGATGGGGATTTGATTTTAATCTCTGTAGAGGATAATGGAGTAGGAATGCAGCAAGAAAACATAGAAAAACTGTTTAATATAGGTTCGAATTTTAGTACAAAAGGGACTCAAAAAGAGGAAGGAACAGGTCTTGGACTTATACTATGTAAAGAATTTGTTGAAAGAAATGGTGGGAGTATTTTTGTTGAGAGTGAATATGGAAAAGGTAGCTGTTTTTCATTTACAGTTCCCCAATATATGGTGAATCAAGATGAGTAATAGAGTAAAAAAATATCAAGCAATGCTTTTTCCTGTTTTTGATATAGCACTAAATGGATTGAATTATTTCTTTCAAATTTTCATTAGTTGGTATTTGATACCTGAAAATTATGGTGTATTGAACTCATTACTTTCATTTTTAGCAATTATTTTAGTCGTAGGAATTGCATTTCAAACTTACACTGCAAAAGAAGTTGCTAAAGGTAAGCTGAAGGAGGTTAATATTGAGGGAATATTTAAAACTTCAATATTTTATATGAGTGTAGTATTTGCAATTTTATTAATCACTAGTCCTCTTATTCATGGGTTTACGAGAGGAAGTTATTCAGCAATTATCCTTATAATGATAATTTCACTTGTGAATATACTTTTAAGTATTTCGAGAGGTATATTTCAAGGTTCAGAGGAATTTTTTAATTTAAATAAAAGTTTTTATATAGAGGTAATTTCCAAAATGCTATTCATATTGGTGGCGATAAGGTTATTCCGTAATGTTGAGGTTATTTTAATTTCAATTCTTGTAGGAATGACAATATCATTAATATATGGATTAATAAAGAATAGGACTAAGTTTAAAATAAATAGAAGTAGTTTTAAAGAGATAACAATAAAAGAGCATTACTTAAAAATCGTAAAAGTCATAATAGCAAATTTTTTCTTTTATTTTTTTACTTCTATTGATATGATAATGGTTAATTTTTATTTGCCAAAGGAATCAGGTATATATGCAGTAGTATTGAAATATAGTCAAGTTCTTCAATTTGTATCTTTAAGTATAATGACTGTATTTGTAACTATGCTAAGCAACAGCTTAAATAATAAAGCGGAATTCGATAATAAAGTAAGAAAGTTATTTGCTTTAATTTTAGTTTTGAGTATTGGGACAGTGATTTTTTATAAATTAGTGGCGCCATACACTGTTGAGATGTTTTTTGGAGCTATATATAAGGAAGCTAGAGATTACCTTTGGATGGGTGTTGTACCATATATTTTTATGATATATACTTTTTTAATAATAAATATAAATGTTATTTTAGAAAGAACAAGATATTTATGGATTCTATTTATTGGAGCAATTCTTATTACAATTCTTATTACAATTTTTCATAGTAATATCCAAAGTATTTTTATAATTGAATCGATTTTTTATTTTTCTTTAATGACAATTTTATTAATCCAATTTAAAGTTGAAAGGAGATAATCTTGTGGATATAAATGACTATAAGCTAGAAAAGAGTGAAAAAATAACTTTGCTATTTCTTTCGTGGAGAGATATAAAGGCACCAAAGAAAGGTGGAGCAGAGGTTTATACACATGAAATGTTAAAAAGAATAAACTTTGATAAATATAGAATTATACATTTTTCTCCAAGCTTTCAAGGTGGGAAAGAAATTGAAAACATTGATAATATTACTTATATTAGAAGCGGAAATGCATTTTCTGTTATAGGGGATGCTAGAAAATATTATAAAGCTAATGAGGAGAATATTAATTTTGTAGTTGATCAATGTAATACTCATAGGTTTTTTACAAAGTTTTGGGTTGAAGCTAAAAAAAGAATATTTTTTATTCATCAGCTCACTAGAGAAATATGGTTCATGAATGCAAAATTCCCAGTAAGCGCAATTGGGTATATTACAGAAACTCCTTTTTTAAAACTTTCTAAAAATGATTATACTATGACAGTTTCAGAATCTACAAAGAAAGATTTGATAAAGATTGGATTTAATATTGATAAAGTGAGGATACTTCCAGAAGGAATAGAGTTTACACATTGGAAGAAAGAAGAATTTAAAGAGAAAGAAGAATGTCCAACATTTATTTATGTTGGAAGATTCGTTAATTATAAAGGAATTGATGCCTGTGTACTTGCATTTGCGCAAATAAAAAAAGAATATCCAAAAGCTAAGCTTTATATTGTAGGGAAGAAGAATGAAAGCTATATTGAAAGAAATCTTAAGCCAATTTTTAAAGAAGGAAATATTACATATGGTGGAGAAGGAGACAATAAGGACGTAACGTTGTTTGGCTTCGTGAGTGAGGAAAGAAAACTGGAGTTAATGAGTAAGTCGCATGCACTTATATTCCCATCACAAAGAGAAGGCTGGGGACTTATTGTAACTGAAGCAGCGGCAGTAGGTACACCTAGCATAGTATATAATTCCCCAGGAATAGTTGATGCTGTAGATTATGGAAATGCGGGATATCTATGTGAAGAAAATAATGTTCAAAATATTTATACTAATATGAAAGCAGTTATAGAAGATAAAAAAGATTATGAAAAACATATAGAAAGTGCATATGAATATTCACTTAAGTTTCATTGGGATGAAACGGCAAAAAGCTTTGATAAATTTATAGATGATATAATATAAATAAGACAGGGAGGCAATAAATTATGAGTAAGAGAGTTTCTATAATCTTTTCAACATATAATAGTTCAGACTATGTAGTAAAATGTTTAAAAAGCTGTCTTTGTCAAAATTATGAGGATTTGTTTGTGATAGTTGCTGATGATGGTTCTACTGATAATACTATAGATAAGATGAACGAAGCGGCAAAAGGCTATAATAATTTTAAAGTTATTCCTCTTCCACATGGAGAGAGAGGAATAGCAAGGTTTAAGGCAATAGAAATGGCAAAGGAATTAAATTCAGATTACATTTACATAATTGATTCAGATATGATTCTTAAAGATAATCTTATAAAAGATTGTATTGATTTCTTTGATAAAAATGAAAAGGTTGGAGGGCTTATTGTTCCAGAAATTTCGTTTTCCGATTATACTAATTTTTATTCAAAGGTTAAAGTTTTTGAGCGAAATATTATAAATAATGCAGGTGAGGATATTGGAAGTAATTCTGTTGAAGCAGCAAGGTTTTGGAGAATAAAGGAATATGATTCAACAGGAGGAATTAATATAAATCAAATTTCTTTCGAGGAAACACAGCCTACCATAAGGTATATTGAAAATGGAGGAATAATAAAGCGAGCAATATTTACGCAAATTCACCATAATGAGAAAAAAGCAACATTGAAAGGAATTGTTCAGAAAAAGAAATATTATTTTAGTGTCATGAATAAGACAATTGAGAGTGAAGAAGGCGGCTTGAAGAAGACACTTTCAAGGTGGTATTTTTTTAGACCTGTATTGTATAGAAAAGAAAATCTTAAGAAATATATAAAAAGTCCATTGTTAACCCTAGGGATGATTTATATGTATGTAATCTTATCCTTTATAGGAGTTATAGAAATAATTAAATCAAAAGTAATAAAGAAATAATCTGTAATTTACAGATTATTTCTTTATGTAGATATATGAATCATTATTAATTTTATGTTTATTATAAAGAATAAGTTCTTTTTCAGCTATTTCTTCATTTATTACTAATTCGGTAATTGTATCTGATTTTAATACAAGCTTATCATCGACAGTTATAAAAAATTCTTTGTTATAACTGCTCATTATATCTTTAATGTTTTCTTCAGTAAAGGAAAATCCTGAAATTGGTTTATAATAAGTGCCATATCTTTTTATGTAATCTGAATATTGTATTGCATCACGTATAATCATTTTTCCGTTATCAGTTACTTTCCAAGGTTTTGTAATATATCTAAAGATATCTCCTTTATTAATGGCTTCGACGATAAATGGAACTTGAGCATAACCAGAAAGTACAACTCTAACAATACTTGGATATTTTAATTTTAGAATTTCAAGAAATTGAAGACCGCCTATATCAGGCATTAACATATCTGTTACGATAACATCAATAGATTCTTTTTCTAGAATATCTAAAGCTTCCTTTGGACCATTTGCAAAAAACTTTGTATAATCTTCATTTTTTAATATTCGCTCGATTAATATTAATATATCTTTTTGATCATCAACAAAAAGTACTGCATGCTTGTTGCTCATAGTTTATTCCTCCACGTAAATAATTTCAATATTATCAAAATGTTGTTGCAACTCTATTACTAGTTTTTCAATCTCTTCTAAAGATTTGTTCATGGAAGCTAACTCTATTTCTTTTGCTAAGAGAGATAGATGATCAAAGCCATATCCTCCAGCAGTTCCTTTTAAGCTATGGCTTAAAAATTTAATATCTTCAAAGTTAGAATTAGTAACAGCTTCCTTTAAGGAATTAATTTCAGCGGCTCTATTTTTTAGAAAGTTAGGGATTAAATCTTCAAGTTCAATGTTAACATGCACAATATTAGTATCCATTTTTCAAAACACCTTTCATAAGACATTGTTTATTGTTTCAAGCAGCATAGCTTTTTTTACTGGTTTCGTTAAGGTAAAATTACAACCGGCTTCTATGGCTTTGTCAAGATCTTCTTTAAAGGAAAATGCTGTTAAAGCAATAATTGTAGTTGGTGGCAGGTTATTTTGCTTTTCATAATCTCTTATAAGACTAGTTGAAGTATAACCATCCATTATAGGCATTTGTATATCCATAAGTATAAGGTCATAAGTTGCTAATTTGAATTTTTCATAGGCCTCTTTTCCGTTTTCTGCATCATCAATACTATAAGGAGTTTTTTTCAAATAAGAATGAAACAAAAATCTGTTATCTTCAGAATCTTCAACTATTAATATTTTTTGGGTTTCATTGCTACTACTTGAGTTTACCTTAGGCATTATTTCAAAGGGGCAAATAAAGTTCACAGTAGTTCCAGTATCAGAAGAGCTTTTAATGTCAATTGTACCATTAACTAGAGCAACTAATTTTTTTGCAAGAGCAACATTAAAAAGTGTAAGGCGATGTTTGTCATATGCAAAGTTGCTTAATCTTGAACCGAAATCTAAGATGTTTAATAGTTCACTTTTTGGTATGCCTAAGCCAGTATCGCTTAGCGTAAAACTAATATAGAGTTTGTTGTTTTCTTCGATACTTTTAAGGTCTATATTAAAAGCTATTTCACCACTGTCAGTAAATTTAAGACAATTATCTAATAATGAAGATAAGATTTTTTTTAATTTTGCACTATCTCCAATTAAAGCAGGAGGGATTTTTTCATCATAATTATAATTAAAGGACAATCCCTTACCTAGAATTTTATTTTTATAATCATCGACTAATGAATTTACCAAGTCGGTAATGTTAAATAAACTATTGTTTGAACCATCATTGCCAGAGTCAAGCTCTGATAAACTGAGCATGGTTTCTATTAAGTCCAATAACTGTTTAGAATTGCTTTCTAGTGTGTCTAAATATTTTTTGTCCATATCAGAGGAATCTGTTTTTGTTAAAAGATCAACGATTCCTATTATACAGTTTAAAGGAGTTTTCATTTCGTGACTTATGTTTGATAAAAAACAAGATTCAGTTTTTAAAGCTTTTTCTTTTTGAATTTTTAATGATATTTCTTTTGTTATATCGTCAAAATAAAATAAAAAATATAATAGAGAATTATTTGTGTCATAAATAGGATGAAAACTAAGTGAAATATAAGTATTAATCATATCTTTTTTATAATTTAAAAGTTTGTTTTTTATTATTTCTTTATTAATAATTAAATCATATAGAGTCTTTTTAGTTGAAGCATCTAAATTATTTAAAATTATATCGAATAAATTATTTTGTAGAAGTTCTTCTTTTGAGTACTTTGTAATATTTAAAAAAGAAGTATTAGCATAAATAATAGGGTAACCATCCTTGTTAGGATCTGCGACTAAGATACCCGAATTATTAGTATTAAGTATACTAGACATTAATAATTGATTGTTTTCAATGAAATTATTGTCCATAAATCACCTCAGTTAATATCATTTTTATCTAAAGAAATATTTTTATTTACAGTAAGAAGTTTTAGTATTATTTTTAAAAAGGCTATTGAATCCTTCACTATATTTACATGTGAACCTTCTTGATCGATACATTTGACTGGCAGCTGTAAAGCTCGAAAGTTAAGTTTTTTTGCTATATACATCATTTCAAGGTCAATAGCTAGTCCAGTATTATCATGTAAATATGGAAGAAGCATTTTTGAACAATTAGCATTTATGCCTTTTAAGCCTGTTTGTGAATCATAAATACCTTTGGGTAAGAGTGGTTTTGTAAGAAGTCTTTTAAAGAATGATATTAATCGTCTTAAAATTGAACGATTTGTTGCAGAAAAATCTTTTGTTCCAACAACAATATCATAATACCCTATATTTAGGATGTTTATCATTTTTGCAATATCGCCTATTTCAAAAGAATCATCAGCATCTACGAAAATCATTACACTAGCATTTATTGAACGAAGTCCTTCAAGGTACGTACCGGCCTTTCTTGTATTCTGCTCAAGTTCGTAAGTATTCAGTTGAAAATAGTTCGAAATTGTTGTAGTTTCTTCATGTTCAACTTCTAGTAACTTATCAATAAGTTTTTGTGTATTATCTTTGCTCCCATCGTTTACAAAATAAATTGTTGCATTTGTGAAACTTTCGTCTAAAAGAAATTTTAATTTTTGAATAAAACTATATACTTTTTCAAAGCGAGATTCTTCATTATATACAGGTATAATAATTGCAATGTCAGATATCTTACTAGGGAATTCTGGATGCAATAAATCCTGAACATTTATTAAAATTTCATCAGGATAAGTTCTTCGCCAGCGCAATATTTTTGTTTTTCCATAGCCCTTTATTTTTGTTAAAATTAAATGTTCTGCAGGTGAAAGAAAGTTATTTATAAGTAATACATTTGAGGATGGATTTATATTCCGTAATCTATTTGTAATTTCAATTCCATCTGAAACTTTTTCCACATCAATAATTACAACTGGTTCAGTTATTTCGGTAATAGAATCTATGGAATTAGAATTTATTATATTAAGTTCATAAAAAGTAATTATGGATTCATAGGGGATATCTTTTTTGAAATCAGTTATAATTAAAATTTTTTCCATTTTTGATGCTCCTTTTTGTTTCATATCATAGAATGGTATGAAAAATATGCGTTAAAAATTTATTGGATATCACATATTGTAAAAATATGTGATATATACTATATACTATATCATATATTGTAAAATTATGATATATTTATATTATGATGTATAATATAAATTAGATGGTAAATAACCTATATGTAACATAATGATTAAGGGGTTGGGGATATGAAGAATACAGCAATTATAATGGCAGGTGGCAAAGGTGAAAGATTTTGGCCTAGAAGTAGAAAAAACATGCCAAAGCAATTTTTGAGTTTAACAGAGGAGGGAAAAACTCTTATTCAGCTTACTGTAGAAAGATTGAAAAGCTTGGTTGATATTGAAGATACTTTTATAGTTACAAATAAGGATTATAAGGAATTAGTTTTGAGTCAAATACCTAATATTCCAGAAGAAAATATATTGTTAGAGCCAGTTGCAAGAAATACTGCTCCATGCGTAGGCTTAGCTGCAATGCATGTTAAGAAAAAGTATGGTGATGCTACTATGATAGTTCTTCCATCAGATCATTTAATAAAATACAATGAATTTTACATAGATACTTTAAAGGTTGCTATAGATGTAGCAGAAGAAGAAAATAATCTTATAACAATAGGGATAATGCCTTCATATCCTGAAACGGGTTATGGATATATAAATTTTGAAAGAAATTTTGAAAATTCAAGAGGAAATAATGTATATAAAGTAAATAGTTTTGTCGAAAAACCAGATTTGAATACAGCTAAAGAGTACTTAGCTTCAGGAAGATATTTGTGGAATAGTGGAATGTTTGTTTGGAAAGCTTCAAGCATATTATTAAATATTAGAGAATTACTTCCTGACATGTATAATGGACTAGAAAGGATATATGAAACTATAGGTGAAAGCAATTCAGAAATTGTTTTAAAAGAAGCTTTTGAAAATATGAAATCTGAATCTATTGATTACGGAATTATGGAAAAAGCAAATGATATATATACTATACCAGGAAGCTTTGGATGGGACGATGTTGGAAGCTGGCTTGCTCTTGAAAGGATAAATAGAACTAATGATGATGGGAATGTTGTAAAAGGAAATGTTATAACCATTGATACTAAAAAATCAATTATACAAGCACAAGACAAGTTGATAGCAACAGTTGGAATAAAAGATGTGATAATTATTGATACTGAAGATGTATTACTTATTGCCAATAAAGAAGATACTCAAAATATTAAGAAAATAATTGAAAATTTAAAAATTTGTAATAGAGATTGCTATTTATAAATAGTATTCTTTATATAGATATCCAAAGCAAGAATTAGACATATGCGGAACTTACCGAAATTAAACACATATTTATTACAGCGGACTAATGAAATTTTCACTGGATGGGTTCTAAGTGGAAGGTTGCATCCATTTCTGCATGTTCCTAAAGCAAATTTATGACAAGCAGAAAGTGGAACAACCTTCTACTAATAACCATCACAGCTTAATTTCATATGCCGCTTGCACAAATATGTATTTAATTTCTAGTGTAGTGTTATGATTATAATTTCACATTTCTCATCAAGAAATCCTGAAAAGATTTCGTAACTAACGACAATTTATAATTGAACATTGATAATTGAAATATATATATTAAGAGGTTTTATATGAGAAAGAAAAGAAGATTGCTAAATCTAAGAAGAATTGTTTTTTTAGCAGTTGTAATAGTTATTTTGTTACCCTTAATTTCAATTAATGCATTTTTTATAATTCAATCTAAAAATTATCTTAATCAGTATGGAACTAAAGAAATTGAAGGTGTTAGAAACGAGAAAATACAGAATATTAAGCAATTTTATGAATTTATGAAGCTGGATATAAATAGCTTCTCAAATATTCAGGCAATGAATTATTTTGAACAAGACAATTCTAATAAGTTCATTGACATGAGCATTTTGAAGAATGTTAAATATTTGGGAAATGTATATATATTAGATCGAAATTTTAATCCAGTATATACATATAGAACAGAGGAATTTAACGAAAACTTAAACCAAGTAATTAAGCAGGCAAAATTTACAAAGCAATATTATATAAGTGATTTCTATGTTAAAGATGGAAAAGGATATCAATTTATTTTTAATAAAGTTATTAAAAATGGAGAAGTGATCGGCTTTGCTGCATTTGAATTTAATAAGGTTTTTTTCGATGAGCTTTTAAACAATAATAATGATGTTAATATTGATATTTATAATGGGAATTTTATAATTGTGGCATCAACCTTTGCTAATAGTGCAAATAGTATGAAAATAGATCAGTATACAAAAAAAATGCTGAACGGTGACACAAATACTGAAGTATCAGATGGTACAAGATTATCCTACAGCTTTATTGACTTAGGAGATAATTCTTTATATATTATTGCATCGAAAAGTGAGAAGTTAATTTTTAGTCCAATAAATAATTCTTTTATTTATTTGTTTATTTTCTTCATGTTGTCATTAGCATTTACAGTGGTGATTGCAGTTAGAGTTATATATTATATAGAGAAGAATATTAAAGCTACGCTTTTGGATAAGATTACACCAGAACTTAATGGGATCTTCGGTGAGGTTATGCCTGAAATGGAGGAAACGCTTGAACTGATTAATAATTCTGTAGAGAAGCTAGATGAACTAAAAGAGATAAAATCTAAGTTGTTGAAAGATTACAATGAAATAAAAAATAAAGAGGATAAGATAGATGAGGAAATTAGGAATATGTAAGAAACTTAGTAAGTATATCTATATATATCGTTATGATATTTTTTCAATAAATATTATGATTCTAATTATTTTGTGTATGTTAGCTCCTATTTATAAGCAAGGTCAGATTGTTTTTAGTGATATGGCTTTTGGCTTCACATCTGAAAGATACATGAATGAAATATTTGGCATTTGGAATGAGCGTTGGAGTACATCAACGCTTTTGAATGTTCCTAGATTAGCTTATATTTATCCTCTTTATCTATTATCAAAAATATGTAATTACGATGGACCTATATTTGTAAAAAGTTTTATTACAGTATTGATGTTAACCTCGGCAATATCAATGTATTTATTTTCTAAAAGAATTGTAAGTATCTATTTTTCAAAAAAATTTGATTTTCTTAAAGTATTTGCATTAATAACAGGATCAATTTTCTATGCGGTTAATCCATGGGCGGTAATTAGGATACAGCATATATATCTTCTTTGTGGATACAGTCTAATTCCAGTGGTATTAATGTTTTTCTTTAATACCTTTGATCCTAAATTTCAAGAACAATTAATACCAGGATATTACGTTTATTCAAGAAAGTTGTACCGTAGAAATGTAGTTGACATATTTTTCTTGAGCATTGTTTTTACAATAAGTGCAGGGGCTATTCATTATTTTTTCTATGATATCATTTTTATGGGTATTATTGGAGTACTAATTATAGGAAAAGCTATGATTAAGGCGGGACTAAAAAATAAAAATAGAATATATAGTATTTTAATAAATACTATAAAAAAGATAATTTTATTTGGTTGTATATTTGGTTGTTTTAGTGCCTACTGGTTATCTGCATATTTTGGTAGTATTTTATTTAAAGCTCAAGCTTCACAGCACAATATTAATGTTGTAGATACTCTTTCCTTGTTTAGTAGAAATAGTTCGATTAAAAATGTTGTTTATTTTATTTCTTATTGGTGGCCAATGTTCGACTTATCGAGTTTATCCATTTCTTTTTATTTAGGTGGAGCAGTAATTATTCTTTTTGTGTTTTATGCAATGTTTTTTAAAGGCTATAAATATAATATAATTGGTTTTTTTGCTTTGTGTACAGCGTTTTTTATGATATTTTCCACTGGAGTTAACTTGGACTTTTTCTCTGATACCTTTATTTTTATTGTTTCAAAAACTCCTATTATAGGATCTATGTTTCGAGATCCAAATAAATTTGTGGGGTTGATGGCAGTAGGCTTTAGTGTATTATTGACCTTTGGAATTCAAAGCTTTTTTGTTAGGTTTCAAAATAAGTCCTATGGATATTTTGCGAAAATATCAGTTATCGTTCTTGTAATTGTATCTTTTTGTTTATATCTAGCACCTTTTTATGTTCACTATATTAATGGCTTTTATACACCTATTAATATACCTTCAGATTATCTTGAAGTTCAAAATCATTTCAAGGATAAAGAAAAATTTGATAGTAAAGTGCTTTATATTCCAACTGCAGATAATATGATACAAAGCTATAATGGTGTAGCGACACCTTTTTGGAATAAAAATAATGATGAAGGTGGAGTTGAAAAGGCTACTGGTGATATTCAGGTATATTCTTCCCAGAAGAATACGATTTTTCAACATGAAGGTAATAGCTTAAGCATTAACTATTACATGAATTTTCTTCAAAGTATGCTGGATAAGGGAATGACTCAAAATATGGGGAAGCTTACATCGGCATTTGGAGTAAATGAATTAGCGTACCATAATGAATATAGTGGACAAGAAGTAAGGCAGAAATTTAATCTTGAGATGTTAAAAAATCAGAAAGGTTTAGAGAAGACATATGAGAATGGAATATTTAGTTTATATGATGTAAAGGATAATATACCGTATTTATACAATGTGCCTAAAAAAATAATGACACCTTATGGTTATAGTAGATTAGAGAGTTATTCCAATGTACCAAATTTTGATTTTAAAAATTATGGAGTCATCTTTTCTTCTCTTGAGGGGAAAAGTTATATTGGAGCAATGAATGAAGGTGATTATATTGAAGTTAATAATTATAATGATTTATTACTTTCAAATCTTCCAAAAGAAAATTATGTTTATCCCTTTGATGTTATTAATGATGGGGATGCTTTTTTGAAATGGAGTAAAACTTTAGTTAGTAATAATGATTGGAATTGGTATTTATCTTCACAAGGTTTGAAAAACTTTCCTTATGATTTTGATTTTGATTCTGGAGTGGCACTTACATATGCTACAAGTAGATTAGATGTACCACCTACTAAAATTGATAGCGTAAAGGGGTCACTTGTTGCAGATTTTGATTCTATGCTTAGAACAGAAAAATTTTTTGTACCAGATAATCCTCAAATATTTAATGTTGGTTCTAATCCAATAACAAACAACAATTCAGTACCAGTTTTACAAGGGGAAATTATGAAGGGTGACCCTCAAAATATTTGGCAGGTTGCTAAATCGGGATTACTTGATGCTAAAGCAAATAATCCATATAAATTTAATATTGTAGTTTCTGGAAGAGGAACAAATAAGATGCATATAAAAGTAAGATTCTTTGACAGGCAAATGAATGATTTGGGCACAAATTATGTAGTGGCACCAAATGAGGATGTTAATTTTGATGCAGTTAATTTTAAAGGTGATTTTGTTTCTCCAAGTGGAAGTGCATATATGAGAATGGAACTTTTGAGTTATCAAAAACCTGAGCAAAAGAATTATTGGTGGATTCATGAGATAAATATATATGATTTAGGAGAGTATAAAAAACCAAATAAGTTTACAATGACTAAAAAGTTTGACTATAAGCAAAAGGCAAAAGTCTATATGAGGACATTAGTTTCTGCTAAAGGAGGAGAACTTGGCGTTGAAATAAATGGAAAAGCAGTAGATGTAAATACGAAGGATAATTCTTTAACACAATTTAAATGGATTGAGCTTGGAGAGTATGAATTCAATTCTGGAAATAATGAAATTTCAGTTGAAAATAAGGAAGGTTTCAATGCTGTAAATGTTCTTGCGGTAATTCCTAAGGATGATTATGATAATATATCCTTCCCAGTAAATGCTGCAATAAAGAGGAGCAATATATTTGCAGTATTAGAAGCTGAAAATGATTTTAATTATTCAGGAAATATTCAAAGTGAACGAACATATCCTAAACTAAGTATGGGAAAGGGAATAAGTTCTCAAAATGGTGTATTGGAAAGAGATATTGATATTGTTAAGGATAGTAAGTATTCTTTTTCCTTAAAGATAAATGGAGTTAGTAAAAACAATGGAAAGCTGAATATTAAACTCTTAGATGAAAATAATAATGCAGTGCTTGATAAAGATATATTAACCTCAGAATTGGCATCCAATGGAAATAAAAAAGATATGGTGGTTGACAAAGAACCATTAAATGAGACATTTCCGCAAACTATAAAGTATTTGGACAGCATTATTAACAATTATAATACAATAACAATCCATGATGTTTCTCTTTCAGAAGGAAAATATAAAATGAAAATCACCTTTGATAGTAAGGTACCATCTGTAAGTACAATAGCAGATATTCATAAATTTCAGCCTGATGAAATAAAAGTGGTAGATAATATTGAGGATATTTATGATGAAGGTGGAGGGGGAGATGACGTTTTAAGTGATACTATGATGAAGGATAGGATAGAGGGAGACACCTTGCATCTGGATTTTGATAAAACCAATGCTACTAACTGGTATAATTATGCTTCAAGGAAAGCTGCTGTAGTACCAGAAGAAGAATACTTAGTTACTTTTAACGCTATTTCTGAAAATATAAGAAAGAGGCATATGAAGGTTACGTTTCTTGATGAAAATAACCAATATATAAGTGCAACCTACATAAATGATGTTGAAGAAAAAGAAAAGACTAAGTGGAATAACTATCAACAAGTAGTAAAAGCACCAGCAGGGGCAAAATATATGCAATTCAATATTCTATGTCTTGGTAATAAAACAGAAAAAGGATATATTGAAATGAATAACTATAGTATTCTCCCATATAAAGAGCTTATTACACTTGATAATGTAATGTATTTTGAAGGGGATAATATTGATAATTTCTTTGAGGGTAATTTAGAAAGTCATAAAGTTGAGTATAGCCGTGTTGATACAATGAAAAGGAATTTTGAAATAAGTAATCCTTCTAGGGATAAAGTGCTCTTAAATTACTCTGAGTCACCAAATCCTTTATGGGAGATTTCTCTTGGAAGTTTTAAAGATAGAGGCGTACTAAAACTCAATGGAGTGACTACAGGGATTATAACTGATGAAGATGGAAAAGGTACTATAGAAGTAGTTATTAGAAAATTATATTATTTCAGCTTTATTTTTATTTTTGTAGGAATAGGATTGTGTTATATTGCATTTAAAAAATGCAAAAAGTAGAATTTTATATATAGATATCCAAACCAAGAATTAGACTTACGCAACAATTACCGAAATATGATACAGTTATCTTCCGCAGTACTAGTGAAATTTTCGCTGGAAGGTTCTAAGTGGAAGGTTGCACCCATTTCTGCATGTTCCTAAAGTAAATTTATGACAAGCAGAAAGTGGAACAACCTTCCACTAATAACCATCATCAGCTCAATTTCACATGCCTGCTCCAGAAAAAAATGTATCATATTTCTAGTGTAGTGTTACGCTTATAATTTCTGAATAATGCATACATATTCCATTTATAAGTTAAACTCTTAAATTGGATATCTATAAGTTAAAACCTTTATGCTGTTATTTTGTAAAAAAATATCGGGGCGGTTATAGTGAGTTTCACATATATAAAGGTTTAAACATATAATGAACTAGTATCATTACTTGGAGTTGAAAATGCGTGATATACGGGCTTATTTTAGCTGGAGGTAAAGGCAGTAGATTATATCCTCTATCAAGAGCCGGAGAGCCGAAACAATTTTTGAAGCTTATTAACGACAAAAGTTTTTTAGTTAATACTGTTGATAGGGTAATCCCATTAATAGATAAAGATAATATTTATGTTGTGACAAATTCAGAGTATAAAGAAAAAGTAAAAAATGAACTTGCAGGTATTAAAGAAGAAAATATATTTGTGGAACCTGCTAATAAAGAAACTGCTTTGTAGACGACAAAGGTCTTTTTGGAAATTTTAAAAAATAAGTTGAAATACATTTTAAAGAGTTATAGTATGAATTTAGGCATCGATGTACTTTATAAAAATAAGAAGGTAGAATTATGAATACTTGTATTGAAATAATACCATCATATCATGTAGCTTATATACGAAGAACAGGCCCTTATGGCTCAGAAAATTCAAAAATAATGGAGCAATTAAAAAGTTGGGCTAGAGAAAAAAATTTATTTAATGAAGGTTCAATAATATTAGGTATAGCTCAAGATAACCCTAAATTCACAGAACCTAAAAATTGTCGTTATGATGCATGTATAGTTGTTTCAGAAGAATTCAAGATTGATGACAAATATATTCATTTAGGAAAAATTATTGGTGGAGAATATTGCATATTTAAAATAAGTCATACTGCAGATGCTATACAAAAAGCATGGATGGAGATATTTGATGAGCTATCAAAAAGAAATTATCAATTTGATGATAAAAGACCTATACTTGAACGTTATACAATACAAATGATAAATAAGCATTTCTGTGAAATTTGTGTACCAATATTATAAAAAATATTAAGACAAATTCTAATGCATTATTGAGGTAATTCTAAATTTTTTAAAATGCTGAATTAATAAAAAAATTGCAACATGCTTTACATAAATCTTATATATTATAAATTTATAAGATAATTAAACATCATTTACCCATTATTAAATATAAATGTCCAGAATGAAGAATGATCTATTCACCCTAGTAGATCATTCTTTTTATTTTATAGAAAAAATTAATTCTAGAAGATATATTTTGGAAATTAATGATTGAAAGGGGAGTTGTGTAAAATGAGTAATTTTATTATTGCAGTAGATCATAGTGCAAGTGGAAATGTTGGATGTGGTGTTGTTGATCGACTTGATGAAAGCAATTGCAGTAGAATGATTGGATTTTTAGTTTCACAGTATTTGCAAGAGAAATGACATGTAGTTAATTTACTTAGAATTGATAAGAGTAATAGTTATAACTGTGAAAGTTGTAAATGCATTAGCAGGTGATTTGAATTTGTCTGATAGAGGTATAAAGACAAGAAATCGTATTGTTTTGAATAGGACTGTTATGACTGCAATATTAGTTGAATGCTTATTTGCTGATAGTGACGATGCAGATAAATATAATGCTAAAGTTATAGCAAGGGCTATTGTAAATGGATTAGTTGGAGCAAGTGATGGAGAATGGAAGCTTGGTGGAATCGAAATGATATTGGCTTGTGGTACCGTACAGATTTTGAAAACAGATATTACGATATAATTGATAATGGATGGAAAGAAATTAATGGAGAGTGTTATATATTTGATAATAGAGGATATGCTTTGCAGGATGTCTGGTATTATGATGGGGGTTATAATGCATGGTATTACTTAGATGATGAGTGCAAGATGGTTAGAGGGAGTAAGGATAAGATTTTGTGGTTGTGTGTGCTATGTTTTGTAGATGATGGGAAGATGCATAGGGATTGTCTTACACCGGATGGCTGGAAAGTTGACGGAAATGGAAATTGGATTAATTATGTTAATTAGAATAACAAAAGCTAAATTGAATTGAAAAAATGATATTTAAACAAAAAAGTAAATTTAACTATATAATAAAAAGCATTCTCGTTAGGATGTTTTTTATTATGGGGAAAATTGTAATTTTATTGATATAATGATAAAATTTTATTATCATTTGAAATAAAAATATTTTGCTATTTAAAGAAATAAGAGATTAATATATGTACGAATATAAAGTGAAAATGCAACTTAGAGAATTAAATTTAAGAGCATGGAATTGAAAGAAGTATAAGTAGGATACACACGATTAGGATGTTTATAAGAGGAACAATAATATATAATTCTGTCTCAATATTTAATGAGATTATGACTATAAAAGGTGGCGTTTTTATGATTAATGACAATTCTTAATAGGTTAAATGAAGCACAGAGGGAAGCCGTTACGACAACAGAAGGATATGTCCGTGTGATAGCAGGAGCTGGTAGTGGTAAAACAAAAGCATTAACAAACAGATATATTTATTTAGTTAAGGAATTAGGAATTTCAACTTCAAATATTTTATGTGTAACTTTTACCAATAAGGCTGCACGTGAAATGAAAAAACGTATTAGAGCTGTAATAGGAGATAACGACACAGGATTAATATCAACATTTCATGGTTTTTGCAGATTATTATTAAAAGAAGATATACATACCATGGGCTATCCAGACAATTTTATTGTAATGGATACTGAAGATGTGGAATCTATATTAAATAATAGTGGTTACGAAGCCATGTTAAGAGAAAGTGGAGAAGATGAGCGACTTGATAATTTAGCTGAATTAAAAAATTCTGTAACTGACTATGAAAATAATGCAGGTGAAGAAGCTACATTAGAAGATTATTTGCAAGAAATATCATTGTACACTAATACAGATGTTCAAGATAATAAAGATACAGTAAAAATGATGACTTTGCTTACAGCTAAAGGATCGGAGTTTCCATATGTTTTTATTTGTGGATTAAATGAAGGAATATTTCCAAGTGAAAAGACTGATACCATAGAAAAAATGGAAGAGGAACGTAGATTGGCATATGGCGGTTATACAAGAGCAGAAAATGCATTGTTTTTAAGTGATGCAGAGGGTATGAATTTTAATGGAAATTATAGATACCCATCAAGATTCATTTTCAATACAGAGAAAACATATCTAAATTATACAGTAGAATTAGAAGAAAATTTAATTAATGATGCAAATGATTTTATAGCAAATTCTGAAAATAGTATTAATGTAGTTAATACTATTAGATTTATCGTTGGAGAGAAAATACAACATAAATCGTTTGTTACTGGTAGAATTATTGAAGTAGATAATAATAATTCATCATATGTTATTAAATTTGATAATTCAGAAACACATAGAAATATTTCTTTTTCTGCTCAGCTAGAAAAAGCAGATACTGATGACTCTGAAATAGAATCAATTAATGAGCAACAAAAAGAAACAGTAGCAATGGAAGAACAACTTGCCAAAGAAGACAGAATAGAAAAAGAAAGGCTAGAAGCTGAAAGAATAGAGAAAGAAAAACCGGAAGCAAGAAAAGCTAATTTCAGAAAATAAGTATAAGTTTTTTGGAAGAGGTGCAGCGATAAAAAAAGAATCAAAAGCTAAAATAAAGGAACTATATCAGAAATTAGATGAAATGATTGAGTAAAATAGTATTAGTAGCAATAAAAAAATGGTTAAAGCGGGGTATAAGAAATGGGTAGAAAACGAAAATATAATATATATAAAATTAAAAATGAAAATGAAGTATCATTAATAAAAGAATTAACTGAAAAGAAGCTGGAAATTATAGGAGAAACAGAGATTGATGGGCATAAGTTAGAGTTGTATTTTTTACAAAAGGATAATGAAGGGAGTATATGGTGGGTAGAACAATATAAAAGCATATTTAAAGAATTAGATTCGGCAGATTATAGTCGAAGTAATTTGTATGGAGTTATGATAATTAAAAATGATAATTATATTTATGCTGTAAGTTACGGCAATTCGTATTTTTATTTGCAAAAATACTGTGATTATAATTTTGGGTTAGATTTAGCTGAAAGACTTGTAGATTCAAGTGGTGTTCATTCTAAAGTATCAAAATACTTCAATATAAATAAAAGTAAGGAAATAGTAGTTTATAATAATAATATTAATCTAGAATTCGATGAAGGTGAAGCAACATTTTATGTACAAGCAAAGCCAATTGATACAGATAAGTTTGGGAAAAATGTTAAGTTTGGATATTCTGCAAGTTTTCAAATAGATATTGAAGTTAGTGAATTGATAAATTTTATAAAGGAGATAGAATTATATTTAATCCAACCACCAAAATTTAAAGTCCCTAGAGTAAAAGTGTTGAATGATAAAATAGATAAAGAACTTATAAATTCATTAGATGAGGAATTACATAATGATATAAAAAATGGAGATTTAAATGTAAGATTTGAGTTTTTGGGATTAGTTGGAACTAATTTAATTACAGAGGATAATATCAGTTATAAACTATATATGAAAAATAGTAGTAAAAGAGAAAAAGTAGATACTTTAAATGTGAATATAGTAAAAGACTATATTACTAAAAATAATATTGATAATAAGCTTTTGAATGATATTAGAATAAGTTTTGAATCCGAAACTAATAATACATATAGTAGGAATTTAAAGGAAGTAATAGATTATACAATTGAAAAGAATGGAAAATATTACTGTATAGTAAATGGAAAATGGTCAGAGTTTAATGAATCTTATATTGAATATCTTAAGGAAAATTTAAATAGGATAAGTGATGAAATAGAAAGTAACAGTGACTACAATTTTAAGGTAGAGAAAATAGAAGAATTAAAAAAGATATGTAAAGAAAAAACGGATTATAATGAATTTGTGTATAATAAGTATTATATGTGTGATTATGGTTTTGAATGCTATGATAGAAATTTTATTAAATATGCCAATGTTGATGTTGAATTAGGAGATTTATATAAAGATAATACTTTATATCATGTTAAAATAGGTGAAAATGGTAAATTGATTTATGCAATTGATCAATCTACACTTAGTGTGAAAGTGTTAAAAGATCCTAATAAAAGGGAAGAGGTTAATGGAAAATTATTAAATAGGGAAATTAAAGGAATAGGCTTATTACTTATATTTGATTCTAAAGCTATAGTAAAAAATAATATCATTAACCTAAACAATATAAAGTCTATAATTTTTAAAATGAAAATTATGGAGTGGTATCATTGTGTTAAAGAAAATAATTTTATTCCTAGATTATTAATAAATTTTAAGGAATAAAAGTATTCTTGAGTTGTGCTATGATCTCTGAGGTTAGGTAGAAGATACTTAATTAAAATATAAACTAGAGCAAAATGAAGTTAAATAATAATTTGAAATTATTCCGTTAATGATTAAGATGCTTGAGCCATAGAATGGTCGGAATGCCATCTTCCGACCATCAACTAGATATGCTATATTATTTTAAAATACATTATGTAAAAAATGATATTTTTAATCTAAGGTTTGATTTATTTTCAATGACAAATACATATAATAAAATATTCTAAATAAAAATGTAGGTTTAGAATTATTAATTAGAGTAAAAGATAAATTTGAGTTCTATTATATGGATAAGAGCATTATAAATTGAAGTAATACTTAATTAGTTTTTATACTAAAAAAATGAGAATTTTGTAAATAGAGCAAACTACCTAGTTTTATAGGTAGCTGCTTTTTTGTAGAATATATTAGAAATGAACATAATTTAAAGATGAAACATTGCTTGCATTGATGTCATTAGTATCGTTAAGACCGAGTTGAAATAGGGCGTTTGTAAGTTTATTAGCTACTTGATTACCACGTGTAATTAAAGGAGTATTAAATATTAATGTTGGATTTAATTTACCATTCACTACATTCCAATCTACGAACACACTTAGAGGGCGATCACCATCATATTTTTTTTTGAAAGTACGATAGTTCAACGCTTTACAAGCAAAATAAATATTTGGATGATAATTTATGTAAGAATCAATAAGTTGTAGAGAGTGAATAACAGATTCTGCACTATCAAATTTTGATAAGTCACCAAACAAAATTGTATTAGCTACTCCAGAGTTTTCGATTATCTTACCATTTACATAGGCATTTTTTTTATCAAGAGGTAAGTTAGTTCCAGTATATATGTCAAAAAGTTGTTCCTTTGAAAGTAATATTTGATCAGATAGTTGTCCACTTTTTTTATTTAAAAGTTCAAATTTCCAACCTAAAGTTATAGCACCTTCTTCAGTTTTCCCTTGACTTGTCTTATAAATAAGTGGTTTAGAATCAAAGCTGTTTTTTAACTGTAAGGTTGAATTTATAACTATATTCATCCAGTCTGGACCAAAAATTTGTTCTGCGCGTTCAGCTGATGTTTTATTTTCAAGAAAATCTGCATTATCTTTTTTAACAGAAATTTTCAATTCATAATTTTTACTGCCATCTGACAATAGAACATAAATATCTGTTTTAGGTTCTCCTTGAGGTGTAGTAGGTTTTCCACTTTCTATAATTCTATATGTTTCATTTCCTGATTGGATTACTTTATTTATGCTGAAGAGACTGTGAATATATCTTTCAGCTTCACCAAAATTCATTGTCATATTATTACCCCCCCAGTGTAAAAAAAATGATTGTTATAAATATATTAACATATTATGTATAATCATACAAATTATATGGGGATAATATACATAAATATAACATTCGTTGACTATTCGGGTTAGTTCAGTTAAACTATGTATTAGACAAAAAACGGATAGTTAATGAATTAAAGGAGGTCATAAAATGCAAGTTAATGAGAGAGGGCGAGGAAAGTTTAAGCCTGCTCCAGATTATACAGCTGAAGATGTAAATAAAATTCTTAGAGAAAAAATAGAAGAAGAGCGAAAGAACTTTGAATCAAGTAGTCACACGATCGATTTTAGTAAACTTGATTATAGAAAAGATAAGTTCAATCTTTTATCTCTTTTTTGTGGCTGTGGCGGACTGGATTTAGGTTTTGAATTAGCAGGATTGCAAGCAGTAATAGGAAATAATGAAGCGTTAGAGTTGTTTAAAGACAAGGAATCATTTAATGTAGAAAGAGAAAAAAGCATTTTTCATACAATTTATGCAAATGACCTTTTTAAAGAGGCAACAGAATCGTATTCAAAGAATTTTTCAGATAAAGTTTACCTTGATTTGAGCGATATAAGGAAAATTAAGGAATTTCCCAAAGCAGATATTGTTTTGGGGGGATTTCCTTGTCCAGGATTTTCCGAAGCTGGACCAAGACTTATAGATGACGAAAGAAACTTTTTATATCTTCATTTTATTAGATGTTTAATGCAAAGTAAACCACTAATATTTGTAGCAGAGAATGTTAAAGGAATGATGACTCTAGGAAAAGGAGAAGTATTCAAGCAAATTGTAGAAGACTTTAAAGCAGCAGGATATACTGTTTATCATAAATTATTAAATGCTAGAGATTATGGAGTTCCACAGATTAGAGAGAGGGTAATTTTAGTTGGTGTGAGAACAGATATTGATTTTGAATATAAATATCCTAATCCAACTCATGGAAATATGCCTGGATTTAGTGAATTCATTACATTAGAGGAGGCAATTGGAGACTTGAGAAATAACCCGGGTGAGTACTTTACAGGTTCTTATTCAAGTATATTTATGTCTAGAAATAGGAAGAAAAACTGGAGTGATCAAAGCTTTACAATCCAAGCATCTGGAAGGCAAGCACCCATTCATCCAGGTGGATTGCCAATGGAAAAGATAGGTAAAGATAAATGGATATTTAGAGATGGAGAAGAGAATAATAGAAGGCTCTCAGTTAAGGAAATTAAAAGAATACAGACATTTCCAGATTGGTATTACATAAGTGATGGGGGAAATAATGAAATAAAAGATACTGGGAGAATTGATAAAATGTATAAGCAGATAGGAAATGCAGTTCCAGTATTTTTAGCAAGGGCAGTAGCAAAACCAATTGCAGATTGGGCTGTTAAGTATATTGAAAATAAGGATGGTACTGAGGATTCTTCTAATGAAGTTGCAGTTTCTCAATAATTAATATTGTAACCCTCTGATTTTATTAGAGGGTTTATGTTTATAGTATTTAAGTTTATATAGTTTAGAAACTTATATTAATAATTATCTAAGAGGTGATTTAATTTGAATTTAAATAGAACATTAACATCAACAGTATATGTGATAAATAAAGGAAAAGTACTTCTTCATTTACATAAAAAACATAATTCTATCTTTCCATTAGGGGGGCATATGCAACCAGAAGAGCTACCTCATGAGACAGCAATAAGGGAAGTATATGAAGAGTCTGGATTAAAAATTGAATTATATAATGATGAAGATCAACTTGAATTAGGGAGAGTTAGGCAATTACATAGACCAATTAATGTATTACTAGAAAATATAGGACACACTGTTGAAAACATAGATTTTATATATTTTGCAAAGACTGATGAAGAAATGTTAAAACCACAAGATGGTGAGAGTAATGAATTTTACTGGATGTCTAAAGATGAAATAATTAATAATGATAATATTAAGCCACATATAAAAACTATGGCATTAAAAGCTTTAAATTTAATTAAATAAATATTGATAGTGCCTAGCATGGCGATAAGAATGCATGGTGCAAGGCATGATTGTATATTTAGAAATGCAAGGGGAAATCTGAAATTGTTGTAGTATAAAAGATAGAGTTTAGAAATAAATACTTTGTTTCTATTTGTATGGCAAAGAGGTAAAGATAATATGAAGCTTCAAAATCAAACTGTTAAAACAAATTTTAAATTATATCAAGAACAAAATTCTAAGTTGGAATCTTCTATTTTTGACCTTATAGATGGGGGCAAAGAAACAAAGCAGACAAAAGGGTTAGCGTACTTACTTAAATTGGATACTAAAATAATAGAGAAAATTATTAGTTTGCAATCAGTATCATCAAAAATTGAAACATTGCTAGGTAATGATATAAAGAAATTAAGAAATTCAGAATTTATACAAATAGATGCAGAGATGATTTCTCATGGAAAACCATCTATAAGAAGAGATATTACCATAACATTTTATAGTAGAAGTAACGCTAAGCTAATTAATGAAAAGATTTTAGTTATTGTTATTGAGGCTAAAAGTGTGAAGTTGGAAAATGTCAAAAATATAAAAGATCAACTGAAAAAATATTTAGACCCTGAACATTATCCTTGTGATAATAATATTCCAAGAATAGGTATATCGCTTACAAAATATCATCAGATTTTTGATGGTAGTAATGAAAATTTTGTGAGTATTACATGGAGTGATTTAATAGAAATTATAAGAAGTGAAATTAGAAATAATTCAAATCAAATATTATTACAAAATATATTGATTGAATATTTTAATTTTATTGCAGGAGTAGATAAAAATATGAATTTTTATGAGCAAGAAGTTTTATCAGTACCAGCTGGAAATACGTTTAATGTGATTAAAAAATATAATATTCATGCATTTCCTAGTAGTTATTCGTATTAGAGTTCAATATTTATTACTTTTAGGAATAAAGGTAGTGGAAATATGGAGATTTTATATAGAATAGATGAAATTTTATTATTAAATCCACATGATTTTTCATATAAAACTGTGCTTCAAAATAATAAATTAAAATATTCAAAAAGATTATTAGATTATATTGAAGAGAGAAAGAGCGAATGGAAATTTGATAGTAATGAAGATTATAGATTTTATGTCTTATCAGAAACTGAACAAATAGTGTTAAAGCATTGTCCAAAACCTGTAGTGAATAATCCAGGTCCACGCTATTATAGTTTGGCTGAGATATTAAGTGGAAAGTCAGAAGTAAAGGTTGCCTCAATGAGAGATGGAGTAGAAAAAAATAGTTAGAAAAATTAATACTTATTATGGATATAAAATAAGAATTTACACTACCTATAGTAAATTATCCTTAATTAGTAATATTATATATATAGTTCTATATCAGTTTCAAGAATAAAAAATATTAGTTGTAAGGTATAATAGAATAGAGACAACCTTATATAAATACTGTATTAAATATATTAAAGAATAGTTTGAGTTCATAAAAATAAAGCATTATCAATAATTCGATAATGCCTTTTATATAATAGTTCTATTTTACTTTTTCAATCATACAGTAATATACAGTTTTGCGTTTATTAGGTGGAATTGAATCTCTCCATCCCCTTGGTTTACCTGATATAGTATTAAATACCCAACGCTCATTTCCTGGTTTTGACATAAGTCCGCTAGCTCTATTATGTTCAGTATCACTTGCTTGTCCATACCAAGAACGTCTTATAGCAATTTTAATTTTATCTTTATATTTATGGAAAAATTCATCAAATGTAAAAACAGATATATCGATAGTACTCGTTAAGTCTTTAGGTCCCTCTAATATTAAACTGGCAGGATACATAGAATTTCCTATATTAGGACTTCCAGTCATCATTAAGTATTTTAATATTATTTTAAAATTGTCTTCAGATAAAAAATCATTCCAAGATCTATTTCTACCTCTAATTTGACCATTATGAAGTTGATGGATAGCATAATCAAATTTAGAAATTATTTTATCAGAATTATCAATTTTTAAAGTTTTTAGAAGTACAGGTAATTCTGACCGTTGTAATCTATTAAACAAATTACAAGAAGGATGTTGTTTTAGAGAAACACCAATGTTATTTATATAAATATCAGCTTTTTTGCTAGAAGAATCTGGTTTGATGGCGTTTAATTCTTCAAATGTAGTGATTGGAATAGGTTGTCCAGCATTGTTTTGAGGATTAGAAAGAGATGTAATTTGACCAAGGTGATTAAGAGATATTTTATTTAAATTTTTAAATAAAAAGGTACATAATTGTTTTTCATTTCCCGCCATAATATAACCTCCGTATTATTTGATAAATAAATTATAACATAAGTTATAAATATTGGGGGATTATGTTACTACGTGTAAGTGCATGAATATGAAATAGCTATTTTATAAAATAATTAAATTGTGGTAGTATTATGAAATGAATGAATATCTAAGGAAAATATGTATATAGGCGGTAAAACTAATTATTATTTGTGAATTTATAGCGAAGAAAAACCAGATATAGTTAAAATTAAAATTGGAAAAGAAAAGTTAGTGTTTACTTGTAGTGCTGTTATTGGGGATTTTGAAAATGTGTTTGAACTTAAGTATGATGTGGAGAAGTGCAGCTGGGTGCTTTATATGATTTAATAATAGAAATATGCAAAAAAATTACAGGTAATATGGTAAAAATATATAAAATTTGTAATAAAAGATGTATAATCAAGATAGAATATTAGGAGATGAATGTTCTATCTTTTTTTATATTTCAGAGTTTAATGAGTTTAAAATGATGATTATGTCTATAATTGACTCTTTAGATTAGGGAAGTTTATTATTATAGGAGTTTTAAAGATGAATTAAAAGATTTTTAAGAAATGTGATATTACGGGATAACAATGTAATTCATGCAGTATGTATTATATAAAAACAATTGAACTGTTGTAATTATACAAGCTATAAAAATATATGCAAATTAGAAATTTTACATTTTCTAATATAAATAAAACTATAAAAAATAGTTACCTTAACTGTAAAAATTATTATAGTGAAATTTATAAAGTACATATTGTTTATATTATGAACAAATATACAAAAAGAAGGAGGTTATATGATTTATTTTGAAGATATTTCATATATGAAATTATGAATAATGAATTACCACAAATAGATCAAGAGGAAATAGAGGAATTAAAGACCACATTAATGTCATCTGTACCTACGTTGTTTTTAGGAGCAGGATTCTCAATTGGGGCCAAGGGTGAAGTTGATGCATTGGACGGTAAAGGATTAAATCAATATATATTTGATACATTGATTAAGGATGAATTGGATAAATCTGATTATGAGGAAGTATCAAATTATAATCTACGAAGAATGTGTGAGGAAGTATATAGTATATATGGTGGAAAAACTGAATTAAGAACATTATTAACAGAATGTTTTAAAAATATTCGACCAGGATCTGATAAATTCCATCTGAAATTTACCAACTATCCTTGGAAAAAAATATATACTGTGAATGTTGATGATTTAGTTGAACATATTTATAAAATGAATGGAATAGAATTACAAGTTCAAAATAAGAAACAATTTATTATTACTGAAGGAAAAGCAGAGTTATACAAGTTACATGGTTGCGTTAATCGCCCAGATGAAGGATATGTATTTTCAGAAAGCGAATATCTTGGATTAACTACCTCTATACTAGATGCTAAAATCAATAATTTTTCAATTGCTATGCAGCAAGAAGATATTATTTTTATTGGTGCAAGTATGGATGAACCAGATATTCAATATTATTTGAAAAAATATGAAGATGCAGGGTGCAAATATAGAAAAAATAAACTTTTTTTCATTGATCCCAAACCAAGTCGCTATCTAAGAAGCAGAGCAAAGGAACTTGAAGCTAAAATAATTCAGTGGACAACAAAAGATTTCATAGAATTTGTTACTAAGATTAATTTTAAACCAAATGAAATCGAAAAAGCAAAAATAACTTTAAACTATAATGGTATTATTAGATTAGCAGATTTAAAAAAAACATATGTTAAGCCATATGAAAGCAGTATTTATGAAGGATATTACTGCAAATGGCAAGATATTTATGAAGAATGGACATTTGAGGAAACAAATTACAAAAGAGCTATAAATGAATTGGAAAAATTATTAAATTTGGGAAATAATATAAATTGTTTTAGTATTTATGGTACAGTGTTATCTGGGAAGAGTTGTTTGTTAAAGCAATTAGGTTATTATTTAGATAACAAGGAATATGATGTACTAGAATATAGAGGAAGATTTCTGTCAAGAAATTCAATTATTGAATATATAAATAAATCGCCTTATACAAAATTTGCATTATTAGTTGATGGTGGAAGCTATTACTATGAGGAAATCGAAAAATTATTTTCTGCTAAAATTAATGACAAAAAATTAGTTATTTTAACGGCTTCAAGAGAATACTATCACCATAAAAAGAAATATTATTTAGAAGGAAATAGTTATATTGAATTTAAGCAAAATGATATTTTTGTTAAAGATGATGCAGTTCTTATAGCAAAAAAGCTTGAAGAAAAGTCACATTTAGGATATATGACTTCGTACAGTAATTCTGATGCTATAATTCACAATATTTTAAAATTAAAAAGTATGGTTAACTTAATAGTTGATTTAACGTATGGAGAAGGGATGCGTAGAAAGGTTTTTAACAATGTTAAAATAATTAATAAGTTATCCGAAGAGGAGAGAAGGTTGTTAACAGAATTGGCAATATTTGATATAGCTGATGTAGATTCATATCCACGTGAATTATTTACAGAACAATATGGAAATAGAGTAAAAGCCGATGCTGAAATTGATACTTCAACAAAGAAAATAGTAGATTATGTTAGAATGGATGCAGATGGATTGACACTTCGAAACTGTCTATTAAACGAATATATCCTTAAAAAGGAAAAGAGTAACATACCGAAAATATTAATTGATATGTTGATATATGTATCAAGATTTGTTAGAGAGAAAAGAAATGATACATGGTACATTATATTTCAATGCCTTTCGAAGGAAGAAGTATTACATAATAAGTTTAAATTAAATAATATTGATATAGGTAATATCTATTATAGTATCAAAGAACAATATAAAAATATTAGTTATTATTGGCTTCAACTAGGATTATACGAACAAAAAAATGGTCATTTTTCAAAGGCATATAATCATTTAGAAATATCGTCAAAAATAAGACCAAATTCTTTTAAAATTCAACATGCCATAGCAAGAAATTATTTAATATATGCAAATAGTACTAACGATTATACAAAAGCATTATCGTTATTCTTGCAAGGAGAAGAAAAGATAAAAGAATTAATTAATAGCAAAGAGTATTATAAAGAAAAAGCTAAAAAATTTTCAGTTAACTGTTATATTTTAGAAAAGATCAAGTTTATAAATAAGTTTAAGATTGAAGCATCAATAGAAGATTTACATTATATGAATAATATTTTAATGAGCATAACACCAGCAAATAATGATTCATATTATGAAAATGTTTTAGGGGCATTCTATAAATTGCTTGAAAAACAAGACAAGCTGTCAATCTTGAAAATGGACTTTTCGAGTCCATATTTAATCTTTGTTAATAACAATTTTAGAGTTGATTTGGAAGTGAATGATAAAGATCCAGTTATTGAAGCGCTATAGTTTCTTTACTATATTTAATAATATTGCTGAAAAGACATTATTTTTAAGTTGTTTGAGAGTTTATTGGAGTTAGTGGTTATCCTAAAGTTAATTTTATTACGAAGGAACGTCAAATTAAATTGCGTCACACCTTCAAATGGATTGGATAGTAAATTGTTAGTTTTAAATATTTACTAATAATTAATTGTTATAATATAGTTAACTATTATGTAGATAGGAGGAGAACAAATGAATAATTATGATAAATGGTATTTCTTTTATGATGAAGCATTTCATGATAGAAAAATAGATGTTACTAAAGACAATAAAATAAATATATATACCAATGATGCAAGTGATATTTATGTAGGAACTTTTATTGGATGTAAAAAAGAAACATTAAAAATTTTATATAAAAATTTTAGCGTTTTTGAAAATAAATTTATAAAAAAGTTTGGTTTAAATGAAGAATTAAAAGGTACAACTATAAAAAAAAAGAATTTTAAGTATGGAATTCGTTCATTTAATAAAGATACAATTGAATTCTATGAAGATTATTTTGATGTGTTGGATAATGATTTAATGTTTAACATAGTTATGTTAAGTAAAACTTCATATTTTATTTCTGAATTTTTAAAAGATATTAAATCTAATATATTTTTTAATAGATTGTCATTCAGATATTCTTTAATAAAGTTTTTATATAATTACAGATGCATGAATTTATTGCTTGAATTATTTCAGGAGAATAAAGTGATAAATTCTTATAGAATTAATAAGAATTTATTAGAGATATTAAACAAAGTAATACAAAAAATTGATGGTATAAAAAAGAAAGGAAGAGAGCTTGAAGCATTAAAAGATATTAAACGTATATTACAAAAAAGTGAATTAATTACATATTCAAAAAGACAATATCTGTGGAATTATAATGAAGTTTTTGATGGTTTCAATTTAATGTTACAAAGTATTGATGTGAAGCAAGAGGATGTACATTTACATATAGACAGAGAACAAAAAACTTTTGAAGCAGCAATAAATAACGGAAAATATTTTTCAATAGCTCAAGATAATTCTAAAGAAGTTGCTGCAATAAGAATTTCAGATATATTAAGTAATTTTATAGGCAGAATTATATTAGCAATGGAAGAAAATTTACATGAAATTGAGATTAATCATATAGATGATTTAAATAAAATTGATTATGAAACAAAAAGATTATTAGATGCTGAATGGTTTAACTTAAATGAAAGACAATTTATAATGTATAAGAAAATTTATAGTATTTTTATTCCTCTTATGAGTAAGTATAAATGGATTACATATGGTTCTATATTTTTTGATTATTCAACTCTATTTTTTTGTTTGATACAGTATATTGGCTATAATGAATCATATGAACAATTTAATCAAACAACTCCAGATATGCATAGTGAATATTTTAACCAATATAGTTGTGAGGTTTTAAATTTGAGATATAATGAAGATTTTTAATTAAAAAATAATTAATATCATTGAAATTTAAATTTAATCCCAATATCATTTGGAACGCTCTTTAATTCATTTTATTCTATCCAATTTGGAATGTAAATATTGTAGCAATAGGATATAATAAGACGCAATAAAGTATAATAAAATATGCTGTTTTTAAAATACAGAACTCGGCTATAAAATTACTATTATTATAATGAGGAAATCTAAATTTTTGTGAATAAATTATGGAATAATCTAATAATTATGAAGCTTTTATAAATTTTGAAATATATGAAGAGGTACATATATTTAAATACCTTTTCATTTTGTTATATATTATCTAATATCATTCTATAAGGGGCAAAAAAAGGGGCAAAACTAAAATTTGCGCTTAAAATAATGCTGATATAGCTTGATTTAACTTAGCTATAGGATTATTTAATACATGATTGCAAAAATTATTATCTTTATTAATGTTGTTCAATTACTCTAGATGATTATAAAATAATACTAAAGCAAAGTAGAATAGAATAAAAAATTTTAAATTAGTCGGACAAATAATGTTCGGCTTTTTTGTGTGCTCAGCACGTGCTAATCGGTGAAAGTACGTGTTCTTACCTGGGGAGATCTGATAGATACGTACTGAAAGAATTAAGTTTCCAAGTGCAACTTATACAGTGATGTATAACTGAATTTATCAGAAGTCATAGTGACTCTGCTAAATGGGATAGTGGATGAAGGACTGAACATTAGGAGGTTTACAACTTTGGACAAATCAAAGAAAGAATATATCTCAAAAGTGGAATTCTCATTAATTAAATTTCGGTAACAAGTGAAGAAGGAACGCCACGAGGTGGTCCATTAAGTCCATTATTATCACTATATGGTAAATTAATTCTTAATAATATGTTAGGTTTAAATAGAATAGAGTTTAAATTCTTAAAAGAACTACACATAAAAAGTGCATAAATTCCTACATTTCCATGTTGGAACTTTTATGCACTTTCATATTAACATTTACAATATGTTTAATACATGGTTGTTATGCATCGATTCTCTGATGTTTATGGAAAAATTGTGTTAAAAAAAGCTTAGATTAATTATCTTTCGTAAAAGTAATAATTTGTATTAATCTCTATTTTTTAAAGCTTCTGTCATAGGAATTGAATATAAATGTCTTTTTAAAAAGTATAAGCTAATATAGTATGAAGTAAAAATAATTATAAACATAAATAAATAATCATAACCAGTTAAAGATATAGGCATATAAGTTTGCAAATCGGATGTTAAATTGGGCCATAGTGCTTTTGTTATTTTAGCACATAATGGAATCGCAATAAGAGCAGAAACTAAAACGACATAGAATGAACTTCCTAGATAAAGTTTATTTAGTTCTTTTTGAGTATATCCTAAAACTTTTAATAATGAAATACTATAAGTGTTTTTATCAATAATTAATTTTAGTAATAAGTACATGGTAATAACAAACATTATACTTGCAAAAATAATTACAAGTAAGATAGCATCCGACATTGAAGCAGTCATATTTTCACAACTTTTAATGAGGCTTTCTTTTGTTACTAAAGAAGCAATATACTTATCATTAATATTTAATTTTTTACTTGAAAGATAAGAATTAAAGTAACTTTTAGATTTATCAAGTAGTAAATTCATTTGCTCTCTATTCATAAATACATATAGACCAGTTGAGTAATCTACTATACCTGAAACTTTTAGGTTATAAATCTTATTATTAGAAGTATCTTTCAAAAACATAGTATCACCTATATTTAATCCTAGTTTATTGTGGATATTATTAGATATATATATACCTGGATCAGAATTTTTAATATTAAAGTTATAAAATTTAGAGTTTTCTTTAATTCCTTGGAATGTTAAATCTATATTTTGGCCAAGATCCTCATAGAAAATTGATAAACTTGTTACAGTAGTTTTTTCAACGTCATTATTTTCTGTAATTTCAATAGGTAAATTTAGAATATAATTATATTGAAATTTATTTTCAGTAGTTATATTTTGGATATATGTTTTTACAGCACTATTAGTACCTAATCCAAAAATAAGTAAAAATGTTGAAATAATTATTCCAAATAATAAAATTAGATTACTTTTGTATTCACGTAAAAATTGACGAAGTCTAAATTTTGTAATAAAGCTGAAATGACGGATAGTTATTGTATTCATTTTGGCTTGTTTTTTTTCATTACGTAATAGTTGTAGTGGAGAACTATTTAAACGTTTGGATAAAATATAAGTGTTAACTATTACTACAATCAGTATAGGGACTAATATTCCTAGAATTAATAATGATGGTGTATAAATTGTTGGAATATATGGAAGACTGTAATATTCAGTTGAAGTTACTATAAGAGGTCTGGCAAGAAGGAAACCTAAAAATGTTCCAACAACAGAACCGATGCTGACAAGAATCAGTGGAAGAATTAAAAAATGATAGAGTAGTTCATTTTTTAAGTATCCAAGAGAATATAAAGTTCCAATTATAGCACTTTCTTGATCTATTGTATTAATAATTGATACAGATATAATAAAAGAAATCATGATTATCAAAACAACTCCAAGAATAATGCCAACCTTTTTATTTGTAAGATTATCATCAATATAACCAGATATTCTGTGGTTATCCTTAGAATTTAAAAATGAAATTAATGAAGCATTTTTTCTAAGTATATTTTTAAATTTCTCAGAAGAAAATCCATTTAATTTGAAAGAATAATTATAAGTTATATTATTATTAAATTTATTAAAATTATTAGAAGATATAAAACCTATACCAAAATTTTCAGGTGATGCATTTGAGTCAGTAATTTTCTTTATTACAAGAGAATAATCAGGAGCAACCCCATATCCAATAACTGTGTATGGGGAATTGTTCAATTCTAATGTATGATTAATAGAATATTTATTTACTGAAGCAAAATGTTCATCCAAAATTATATCCATATTAGTATCAAGATCAGAAGAAAAATTCTTACCATTAACTATGGAAAGTTTATTTAAATTTTTACGTTCTTTAAATAATCGAAGTGTTTTATCATTATTAATTGAGTAGTCAATATAAAAATTTTCATCTACTGTGACACCTACATCATGAATCTTTTGTAAAGTAAAATTATCTAATTTAAATTTAACCTGAAATTCGCCATCCTGAAGATTATTTTCTTTAGCTATTTTTTCTCCTATTTGAATAACGCAGTCTGCTGAATTAGAAAAAGCAACAAGAGCCATTGAACTTAATATTATCAATAGAATTAAACCAATATATTTAATTTTATTTTCTTTGAATTCACGGATAATTCTTTTATTTAAAATCATCTATATTCACCTTATTTCATGGAATTACCATTCTATTTGAGAAGCAGGAAGTATATTCGAATTTTCAGATACAGACTCAATACTGCCATCTTTAACTTTAATTACTTTATGGGACATATATTTTATTGCATCATTATGTGTAACTATAATAATAGTAGTACCATATATTTTATTTACGTCCTCTAGTAATTGAAGAATTTCTTTGGATGTCTTATAATCTAATGCACCAGTGGGTTCATCACATAATAAAAGTTTTGGATTCTTTATAAGAGCTCTGGCGATAGCTGTCCTTTGCTGTTGCCCACCAGATAAATGTTTTGGAAGTTTGTTTCTATGATCCCATAATCCTAAAGTTTTAAATAGATTTTCTTTATTTAGTGGATTTTTCGTTAAATATTCACATACTTCTACATTTTCCATAACAGTTAAGTTAGGGACGAGATTATAAAATTGAAATATGAATCCAAGATGGCTTCGTCTAAAACTTGATAATTCCTTTGGAGATGCATTTGAAAGATTAATATTATCAATTATTATAATTCCAGAATCGATAGTTTCTAATCCTCCGATTATATTCAGTAAAGTCGATTTACCAGATCCCGAAGGGCCTAATATCGTACAAATTTTACCTTTCTCTAAATCAAAGCTAGCTCCCTTAAGAACTTGTACTAAGCTATCTCCTTCACCATATGACTTTTTTACATCAGTAACATTTAAAAACATAATAAATACTCCTTATTATTTGATTTTTATTTTACTACCAGATTTATAGTCAAGTGGCTTAGTTAAAATTATAAGATTGTCTGTAATTTCTTCTCCGCTGATTTCTGCATAAAGATCATTTTGACTACCTACAGTTACTGGAATTTGTCTAATTGTATAATCATTAGAATTAGTATTTTTTTCAGCTATATAAAGGCAATTATTATCATCAGAATTTTTGAAAATACTTTCACAAGGAACAGTATAAACATCTGGAGATTCATTTAAAATAATATTTATATTTGCATTCATTCCTAATTTAAATGCATCTACTGGATTATCTGTATATATAGTTACTTTATATTTAGATTCTTTATTATTAGAATCATCATCTAACTTGAGTTGATTATCGTCTTTCTCAGAGACCTGATTGATTTTAGACACTTTACCATAAAACAATTGATTTCCTGTAGAGTCGGTTCTAATTTTAGCAACTTGTCCAATTTGAATTTTTGAAATGTCTGCTTCATTTACGGAAGCAACTACATTTAAAACATCAGTGTTTTCTATTTTAAATAAATTACTTAGACTTGTATTGCCAGCAACTGCATTTACTTGCGTTATAACACCAGTAATTGGAGCTAGTATATTACATTCATTAAGTTGTTTCTTCTTTTCATCAAGGTCTATTTGGTCAGACTTATCATTGCATTTACTAAGAGCACTGTTATAATCAGTTTCAGCGTTTTTTAAGTTGAAACTAGCTTCTTGTCTAAGATTATCTAATTTAGTAAGTGCAGCATTATAAGTAATTTGAGCATGTTCAAAATCAGTTTTATATGCTCTTAAATCCTGATCAGATATTCCATTTTGATCATGTAAGGTATTGTAAGCTTCAAATGATTTTTTTTTGTCTTCTAAGTTAAGTTTAGCAGTCTCAATATCAGCTTTTGCTTGTACAATATCAGAATTATTATCCTCAATACTTAACTTTGAAGCATGATCATATGCGTCTTTAGCTTTAGATAATGTAGATTTGTTTATTTCATTATTTGTATTAATTTTTTCTTCTAGTTTATTTATAGAATTCATTAAGTCAGTAGAATCTATAGTTGCAAGTATATCTCCTTGCTTAACATAATCGCCTCGTTTTACATTTACATTTTTAATAGTGCTATTAACTGTTGAATACACATCAATAGATTTTTCACTTTCAATAGAACCTTTAACATCTAGGCTGTTTATATTATTGCTTTTTTGCAACAGTAGATAAGAATCAGTCGGGATAGTTTGAGGCATAGATGAAATGAAATATATTATTGTAGCCACAACTACAATGGTAAACAAAATCAATATTAAAAAATATTTTTTTTTAATGATTTCTATTGGTTTAAACACAGAAAGACCTCCTATTTTTCGTAAAAATATAATAATTTTACAATATTGCTTAACAATTACATGATAGTTTAACTTTTAAATGATGTCAATAATCAATATTAATTAATTAAAAATCAAATTATAAATAAATGTTATAGTTGTTAAAATTTATATGACAATAAAGGAGTAACTATTCAGCTGCCTCAAATATAATATATTACATTTTAGTATGACAAATATATTTTGATTTGAAATTAATTATAAAGTTGCATGAATATATATTTAATTACTAAAAAATACAATATTTACTTAGATTTGAAGTAGTGATATAATGAAATGGTTCACAAAATGGAAAAAAATATAAAAACAAGTATAAAATTCAATGAATTCATATAAAAGTATTTTGATGAAGTGAGGTGTATAAGTGGAAATACATATAAGATTTGTAATATTTATAAAGAACTTTTGGTAAATGAATATTTGGATTGGAGTGATAAGTATGATATGTAAAGATAGAATTATAATATTTAATGGTTTAAGTCAAAATAGATATGAATTAACAAAATATCTTAATTTAAAGAAGAACAAAAAAATTATTTTAGTTGAATGTAAATCCGAAAAATATGACGAAGAATTTTCAATTAATGTATATAGTAGTGAAAGTAAAGAGGAAAATTTACAAATTGAAAATCAAATTATGGAAAAATGTCAGATAAAACTTAGGAAAGACTATGATGGTTTATATCATATGATGGATAGAGTATGTCTAAGTTGTGCATCAGTTATTTTTAAAAATAAAGTTTTCTCATCAACTAAAGAAAAATACAATATTAAAGAATTAATGATGAAGCTAAATATAAAAGAGCAATTCACACCATTTTTTATGAAGTTTTTAAATATTCTACAAGAAAATGGATATTTAAATTATGATAATGACGAAATAACAGTTTTAAAATCCATAGAAGATATACCAGAAGCAAAAATAATTCTAGATAATTTTACAGAGGAACAAAAGAAATTTACTCCATATGTGGAATTATTAATTTACTGCGCCTCAAAGTATGAAAGAGTTTTTTCGGGTGAAATTCCAGCTAATGAGGTTATATATCCAACTGGTGAATTTAATATGCTTGATGATGTTGATAGCAAGATGCCGCTTTCAACTAAAAGATATATATATGGTGATGTGTTGGCGGATATAATAAATAATTTCGTCAGTAAAAAGAAGAAGAAAGTAAGAATACTTGAAATTGGAGCTGGTACTGCTGAACTTACAACAAAAATTCTCTCTCGTATTAAGGACGTTGATAATATAGAATACTGCTTTACTGATATTGGACAATCATTTGTAGCAAAGGCAAAAATTAATGCAGAAGTGAATGGATATAAATTCATGAATTTTAAAAAACTCGATATATCAGCAGATATAGAACAACAAGGATTCAATGAGAATAGTTTTGATATTATCATTAGCTATGATGTTTTACAGGCCACTAACTCTATTGAGAAGTCATTAAAAAATATTAAAAAAATGTTAGTTCCAGGAGGAATATGTGCACAAGTTCAAAGTTATGATGATCATGATATTGATAATTTGATATATGGTTTGTCTCCTGGATGGTGGAATTTTACAAAAGATCCTATAAGAGGAAAGAAGATAACTATGCATCCTCAAGAATGGCAAAAAATACTTGAAAATGTTGGGTTCAATAATGTACAAGTTTTACCAGAGGAAATTGAACTATCAGATGCAGGTGTTTTCTTGTCATTCAAGCCATATGAAAAAAATATAGATAATAATAAAATTCTATATAATCAATTAAAAAATAACTTATTAAAAAAATTACAGTCTGTAAATGAAGAATGTTCCATAGAATTTATTAATTCATTTGATAAAGAAGATATTGATGCTTATATGTCTAAGTTAAGCTTATCTGAAAATGATGAGGTACTATACAAAGATAATCCCCAAAATATAAGAGAAAACGAATATATTGATGTGACTAATGACTTAGAATCAAAGCTTTTTGAAATTTTAAAGACAATATTTGGAGTTGAAGATATAGCTATAAACGATGAATTACAAAAACTAGGATTGGATTCATTATCAGGATTGCTTTTGATATCTAAATTAAGACAAGAGTTTAAGGTGGAATTAAATATGAAAGACTTTTATAGTTTTGAGACTGTTTTTGATATTGCTGAATATATAAAATCTGTAGGTATTAAGGATATAGATTTGCAAGACGTAGAAATTGAAAGTAAAGAAGAGAATAAAATTGGAAGTAATGATATTAGCGATTTAATGGATCTTCTATAGTATTTAAGCTGTAATAATTACAGAGATTAAAAAAGAGTAGTAATACTAAAATATACGGATATAAGAATGTAATTATAAGAATGAATATAATTTAGTCTAATTATTATAATAGATTATTTATTAGAAAATGTAAGGAGTATGGTTAAGAATGAAGAAAGAAATTTATGAAGTTGGAGAGATACCACCATTAGGATATGTACCATCAAAGATGTATGCATGGACATTAAGAAGTGATAGGCTAGGGGAACCTATCAATGCATACAAGAGGGAAATTGTAGATATTCCTAATCCAAAATCAAATGAGTTAATTATTTTTAATATGGCTTCTGGTATTAATTATAATGGTGTATGGGCTGCCATAGGGAAACCAAAGGATATAATAAATACTCATCATCAGTTTGAAGACCCACAAGACTTCTTGATTTGTGGTAGTGAATCAAGTGGAATTGTTTATGCGGTTGGAGATGAAGTTAAGGACTTTAATGTTGGAGATGAAGTAATCTGCATAGGAGTTCAATATGATAAAAATTGTAAAGTTTACAAAAAAGCTAATGATCCTCGTACAAGTCCCTCATTTAGAATATGGGGGTATGAAGGAAATTGGGGAGCTTTTGCACAATTTTCTAAAGTATTAGATGTGCAATGTACCAAGAAACCAAAAGCATTGAGCTGGGAAAAAGCAGCTTCGATTACGTCTACAGGTGCAACAGCATACAATATGCTCAATCATTGGAAGGGCAACGAAATTCAAAAGGAGGATGTAGTACTTGTTTGGGGAGGAGCCGGCGGACTTGGAAGCATGGCAATACAAATTGTGAAAGCATTAGGAGGAATTCCTATAGCGGTTGTTTCGACTGAGGAAAGAGGTAAATATTGCATTGGTCTAGGTGCAAAAGGATATATTAATAGAACAAAATATGAACATTGGGGAATTCTTGGAGAAGAATTAGGTGAAAATCAAGTTTTATATAAAAAATGGTTAAAGAGTGTATTAAAATTTAGGCGAGAAATATGGAATATTGTAGGTGAAAGAAAAAATCCACAAATAGTAATAGAGCACCCAGGAGCGGATACTTTACCTACATCAATATTTGTATGTGATAACAAAGGGATGGTTGTACTTTGTGGTGCAACAACAGGATATATAGGTTCGCTTGATTTAAGATATCTTTGGCTTAATCTTAAAAGACTGCAAGGTTCTCATGCAGCTACAATTGAGGATGTTGAAAGTTTACTAGATTTAATTATGGATGGATGTGTGAATATACCTAAAATCAATACGTATCAGTTTGAAGATATTCCTAAAATACATCAGGATATATATACTAATTCAGCAGCTGATGGAAATATGGTAGTTGTTATTGGAGCAAAAAACTTCAAGTAGAATTTAGAAATCTGACAAGCTTATATGATGATTTTTTATATGAAGAAGGGAAAGAAAGTTAATATGGAAAATAATTGGATAAAAGTCAGCTCTAAGAGAGTGGATTCAAAATATAAGTTGATATGTATTCCTTATGCAGGTTCAGGTTCAAATATATTTTATAAATGGCAGAAGGTTATTGGAAAAGATGTAGAAATCTTGCCTGTACAATTACCAGGAAGAGAAAAAAGAATTACTGAAGAGTGCATGACAGATTGTGAAAAGGTAGTCGAAGGTATAGCAGGACAATTAATTAATTTAATTGATGACCATGAATTTGCAATATTTGGACATAGTATGGGAGGCATAATAGCATATGAGTTATGTAGACAGCTTCAGAAGAAATACAATATTTCTCCTAAAATATGTTTTATATCTGCATCTCATATTGATGCAGACAATGAAAAAATATATTTAAGTAAATTAGATGATGAAGCGTTTGTCCAAAAGTTAAGGCAGTATGGAGGCATTAACGATGAAATTTTAAAATATCCTGAATTTTTTGATGTTTTCGTAAAAATATTGAAGAATGATTTTAGATTAATAGAGAATTATACTATTTCAGAAGATGACAAGGTTATTCATGTACCTATACGAAATTATATTGGAACAGATGATAATTTAATGAAAATGGAAAAGATGAATGACTGGAGAGAATATACTGATTTAGGGTATACATATCGCATATTTAATGGAAATCATTTTTTTATTTCAGATGAGGCAAATATGAAAGAAATATGTAGTGATATTTGCAAATATTTATCAAAATAGGAGGTACAATGCAAATGAAATCAAAACAGTTGGTTGCAATCGAAAATCTAGATAAATATTGGGATGAATATCTATATTCATATGAACATCATGAATATATTGATTTATATCAGGATGGTAATGTTTCAGATAATGATTCACAAAGATGTATCATAGAATTTAATAATAATATTTATAAGAAGATTAAGGAATTTGCAAAAATTAGAAAAATTGAATTTTCTGTATTATTCAATGCTATGTGGGGATTTATGCTTGAACGTTATAACAATAAAAAAGATGTTGTATTTGGAAATCTAATATCAATAAAATCTCCCAATAGAGAATTAAATATTAATGTTATTATACCAGTTCGTGTAGATTGTACAGAAAATATAAGGATATTAGATTGTATAGATAAAATTCAGAAGTCAGCAGACTCACATATAAATAACTTACCTTCATTAGCTAATGATAATAATTTATATATATTGAAGAGAAAATTTATTGATCATATCATTGCTTTTGAATCTGATATAAATGAAACAAATAATAATATTTCGTTAGAATATAACTTATTTTTAACAGTAATATGTGGTGAATCACTAAATTTAGATTTTAGATATATCAAAACAAAATATAGCGAGAAATCAATAAAAAATATGGTTTGCCATCTAGAAAGAATAGCTGAGCAGATAATAAAAAATCCGGAAGCAAGTACTAATACAATTGAATTACTTACTCAAGAAGAAAAACATAAGATTTTATCAGAATATAATTCACAATATAATGCATCATCCAAAAGTATTGTAACGTTATTTAAAGAAAATGTAAAAAAGTATCCAGATAACATTGCAGTAACCATTGGAGAAAGATCGATTACTTATATGGAGTTGGATAGTTATTCTGATGAATTTGCAGCATTTCTTATTAAAAAGGGAGTAACTAAGGAAAGTATAGTAGCAATTTTTGCAGAACGTAAGATTGAGACTATAGTAGGAATTGTGGGAATTCTAAAATCTGGAGGTGCATATCTTCCAATTGATATCGATTATCCTCAAGAAAGAATTGAATATATTATAGAAAATGCAAAAGTTAAATGTATTGTTGGTGGAACTACATTAAGCAAAGTTCCAAATAACATAGTGAAAGTAGATTTATTTAGTAAAGATTCATATGTTGAAAATGATTATTCAATTGAATATAAAGCATCACCCAACTCACTAGCATATGTAATGTATACTTCTGGGACTACTGGAACCCCTAAGGGTGTCATGGTAGAACATAAAAGTGTTATCAGACTGGTTAAGGATACAAATTATGTTGAATTTAAAGAAGATGATGTAGTTCTTCAAACTGGATCTATTGTGTTTGATGCATCAACTTTTGAAATATGGGGAGCTTTACTTAATGGAAGTACACTTTGTTTAGTTAATAAAATGGATATGTTGGATACATCAAAGTTGAAATCTGTTATTGAGTATAAAAAAATTACTATAATGTTTTTAACACCATCTTTGTTTAAACTATTAGTGGAGGATGATATTTCATTATTTAAAAATGTGCGTGAACTTGTTGTAGGTGGAGATAAAATGCCATGCAAGCAAGCAACTCAAATTATTAATAAATACAAAGCACTAAAACTTGTAAATGGATATGGTCCTACAGAAAATACTACCTTCTCAACATGTTTTTTAGTAGACAAACCATATGAAAATAGCATTCCAATTGGTAAACCAATTACAAATTCAACTGCATATATAATTGATTGTTTTGGTAACTTACAATTTATGGGGCTTTCTGGGGAATTATATGTAGGTGGTGTTGGAGTTGCTAGAGGATATATAAATAATACGGAGCTTACTAATGAAAAGTTTGTAGTATTGCCATTTATATCAAAGGATTATCTTTATAAAACAGGAGATATTGTAAAAATGATGCAGGATGGCAATATTATGTTTTTAGGTAGAAGGGATAATCAAGTTAAAATTAGAGGATTTAGAATAGAATTAAATGAGATAGAAAATAGGCTTTTATCATATGAACAGATAAATGACGCAGTAGTTAAAATTTGCAGCAATAATAACTCAGATAAATATATTTGTGCTTATGTTACCGGTAATAATATAGATTGTAATAAAGTCAAAGAATATCTTAGAAAGTTCTTACCAGAATATATGATTCCTAATTATATAATAACATTAAGCAACTTTCCTCTTACAATAAATGGAAAAGTGGACAAGGATGCGTTAGAACTACCAGTGAATTTTTGTGAAAATGCAACTAATGAACCTATAAATGATTTAGAAAGATCAATGTGTGATATATGGAAAAAAATATTACAACATAATGTAATAAATGTTGATGATGATTTTTTTGAAATGGGAGGAGATTCTTTAAAAGTAATGGCGTTTATATCAGAAGCCCAAAAAAGAGGTCTTAAATTATCTTTTACGGATATTTATAAATACACTTCTATACGAGAATTAGTATCAAATAAAAAAGTGCAAATTATTGGAATACCAAAGGTAAAGGACAAAGATAATCTTAGATTATCTTTTGCACAGGAAGGAATCTGGTTTAATAGTAAAATTGAGCCTATATATAATGTTGTTCTTAGTGTATCAATAAATAAGAAGCCACTTGATATTGCTATATTAAAGAAAGCTATAGAGATTGTAATAAAAAACAATCAAGAATTAAGAACAATTATTATTGAAAAAGATTATGTTCCTTATCAAAAAGTATATGATGAGGTTATTTCAGATATTACCTATGAAAAACATTTAGATAAAACTGAGCAGGAATTGAGAAAGTTCTTTGAACATCAAGAAACATATAGAGAATATAAATTAGATGAAGCACCTTTATTTCATTTTAGAATAGGTGAAAGTGGTGATGGTTCTATAATACTCACAATCGGAACACATCATGTTTTAGCAGATGCATATGCAATTAATATAATTTTGGAAGAGATAGATAAAAGATATAGTGAGCTGCTAAATGGAAATGAGATTATAGCAGATGAAAATAAGACTACATGTGTAGATTATGCAATGTGGCAGAGAGAAGAATTTGAGAAAAAGGGATACTATAGTGACGTTGAATATTGGGAGAAAAAACTTCAGGGTAATATGAATATAATTGAATTCCCTAAAAAAGAAAATAGTAAATATGGAGATTATGAGGGGAATGGTATGAGGATTTCTATTCCTTCAAAAAATATAAAAGCATTTTCTGAGTTGTGTAAAACTATTAATATTTCCATGTATGCTGGATATGCTGCATTATTCTATATATTTTTAAATTATATATATGATATTGATGATATTGCAATAGGTACTGCAACTGTAGGAAGGGATAGAAGTGAAATACAAGACTCTCTAGGAAATTTTGCTTTTGCTTCACTAATAAGAACAGAAGTTTCTAAAAATGATAGTTTTATTGAATTAGCAAAAAAAACTAAGAAAACAATAAACGAATTATATGAACATCAAGCACTACCTTTTGAGATGATTTTAAAAGAGACAACAGTTGATCGAAAATATCACAAATTACCATATAGAATTTTGATCGAGTATATAAAAAATGAGAGATTATCGACCAATCTAGGTTTTACTGTTGCCGACTATTCAAATGAAATTACACCAGCTGATTTTACTTTCTTTATTCAATCTGAACCAGATGAAGAATATTTAACTTTCTATTATAAGAGAAATCTTTTTGATGACGAAGAGATAGAAGATTTTGTATATCTTATGAAAGATATTTTTGAAGAGGTTGTAAATAAACCTACAGCAGCTTTAAAAGAGTATGATTTATAAGATTCAGAGAAAATTAGCTTTTAGAAAAATAGCATTTATATAATTAATTTTAAATGGGCGAAAGGAGTGTTTAGTGATGAAAGAGATTTTAGCTATTAAATTTAAAGGTGAAGTATTTACAAGAAGTCAATTTGCTAGACAGGTAGGAAAATTTCAAAGTTTAATAGGAAATAATATAAAGGATAAGATTGTTGCAGTAAAAATTGAAAATCCTATTCATTTTATTGAAGCATGTAGTGCAATAGCTGGTTTAAAAGGAACAATTTTCCCAATTGATAATTTAAAGATGTTGGATTCTGATACAGATCTTTTGTTATCTGATGATGAAAATGACAAAAAGTATTTTAATAATGTTATTATTGCAGATTTAGATTCAGTCTCAGACTTTAAAGTACCTGAAGATATTGAATATATTGGAAATGTTAAATTATCGGATTTTTCGACTTCTTCACTTATACGTAAAGAGATGTTAAATAATTGGGTTGAATTCAACAAAAACATAATGAAAACAGATTGTAGTGAAACAATTTTCATGTATAGAAATAAAAAGGATTTATTTAAATATATTTGGACATTGCCATTATGTATGGATGGTAACTTAACAATTGCTGGTATTAATGAAGAGATAGATTTTGAGGAATATACAAATATTATAATGCCGATCGAAGGCATTGATATAATCAAAAAAAGTAATAATTGTACTAATAAAAGCTTAATTACTTATGGCGATGAAACAGTTGAATTCAAAAAAATAAAAGATATAATTGCCGATTATGAAATAAAATGGAACAATTATTACGGGTTTCCAAATGTAACTTGGCTATCCGCAGCTAAGGAATTTATAATTAATGGAAAGAGCGGATTATATAATGAAATAAAACCTATAAAAAATATAAAGTTAGGTATTGTAAATGAATCGGGTCAGATTCAGCCAGAAAATGCAATTGGGTTTATAGCAGAAAAAATAAGTGGTGAAACTAGATTAACACAATATATGGGATGTAAATTGTCAAATGGATCAATCGTAGCAATTAGCTATAAGGATGGAATAATATATAAAAATGGTACTTACTTGAATTTAAAAGAGGTAGAAGAACAACTATGTAAATTAGATTGTATAAAGGATTTTTACGTAGAAGGTACAAATGTTTATTATTCCACAGATATAGCATTATCAGGATTTAAATTAGATAGTTTACTTAAAGAAGTGCTTCCAGAAGAATATTTCCCATTAAATTATATAGAAGTACCATTTATTGCAAGAGATTTACAAGGAAAAGTTAATGTTTCAAAATTAGAGAAGATGAATGATATCTCATACAATAAGCTTAATGAGATTAGTTCTGAAATATACGATTTAGGGATAGATAGCGCAATAACAGTTGATTTTAATAATGATGAAAAATTTATTGATATGCAGCCATTAAATAATATGGCTGAAATTAGCCCGAGTAAAGAAATTTCTGAAGGAAAAATTTCGTATATAAAAAATGGAGACTTAGATTATAGTAAACAAAAATTTGTTAGTATTACTGAATTAATCCAAGAAAGAGCAAAAGGAAATCAAAAAATTATTTATATTGAACATGAAGGAAGGGTTCAGCAGACATATAACCAGCTTTATTTAGAGGCAGGGCGAGTAGCAAATGGACTTAAAGAAAATGGTGTAAAGGCAAATGATAAAGTAATTTTACAGCTTCCTAATAATAAAGATTATCTAGAAACTTTTTGGGCGTGTATACTTATTGGTGCTATTCCAGCACCATTAGCGGTGTTAGACGACTATGGGACAAAGAATTTAAACACTGACAAAATTTTAAATATATGCAAGCTATTAGAAAATCCCTTTATTATTACTTCGTCTGAATTAGTGGAGCCTATAAACAATATTAAGGAAAGTTTAGTTGATAATAAGATAAAGGTATTAAATTTTTCAACTATTAAATGTGGAGGGAATTTTGAAAATCCTCATGTATGGGATATAGAGAAACCTTGCCTTATCATGTTTACATCAGGAAGCACTGGAATACCAAAGGGAGTTATGCTAAACCAAAGAAATATTTTTGCAAGGACTTTATGTGAAATAGAAATGTATAACTTTGATGAAAATGAAATTGATTTAAATTGGATGACATTAACTCACGCGGCAGGGCTAATTTGGACACATATAAGAGATATGTACTTAAATATGCTGCAAATTCAAGTGAAATCAGAGGTTATATTAAATGAACCACTTATGTGGATTGAGTTGCTTAATGAATATAAAGCAACTATTACTTGGGCACCTAATTTTGCTTATTCTCTTATAAGTAATGAACTTTCAGATGAGAAATATTATGATTGGGATTTATCAAAATTAAAGTATATTTTTGCTACTGCTGAGGCGAATGTAAGCAGAAATCTAAGGAACTTCATAATTAAATTAAAGAAATACAAGCTTTCTGAGGATGCAATTAAACCTTCGTTTGGTATGACGGAAACTTCATCGGTAATGATATATTATAATAATTTTTCGTTAAATAATACAAGTGATGAGGATAAATTTGTTCCAATAGGTACTCCAGCTGTAGGGCATGAATTCAGAGTGACTGATGATGAAGGAAATGTTTTGCCAGAAGGTGTTGTGGGAAACATTGAAGGAAAAGGCCAAACTATAACTAGTGGGTACTATGACAATGAAGCAGCAAATAGAGAATCCTTTACTTTAGATGGATATTTTAAAACGGGAGATTTAGGTTATATAAAAGATAACAATATAATTCTTACAGGACGTGCAAAAGAAGTAATAATAATAAATGGTTTAAATTATTATGTTCAAGATATTGAGTCGGTAGTAGAGGATTTAGAAGAAGTAAATCCATCATTTACTGTAGCCACATCAATAAAAAATAAACAGAATGAAGAAGAAGTATTGGTGATTTTTACTCCTAGAAATGAAGAAAGCTTGGACGATATACCATCATTAAAAAAATTAGTTAATAAAATAAAACGTGAAATAAGAGAAAAGTGTATGATTTATCCAACATATGTTATACCTGATATGCGTAGTAAATCAATAAGAACGGAGCTTGGAAAAAAACAAAGAAGTAAATATAAAAAAGCTTTCGAAAATGGTGAGTACGATGATATCATTCAAAAAATGGGTGGAACAAATTTAAAGCAAAAATATGTGATGGAAGAATTTTGGCAAAGAGTTAATATTGCTGCAAGTATTAAAACAAGGATAAAGGATAAAATTACTGTAATTTCGGAAGATAAAGAATATGTTGATAAATTATTTGTTGATAGTAATTTAAAATATGAAACATTAAATGAAAATGAAATTTCAAAAATAAAAAGCAATTACTGCATTGATTTGACTATTATTGAAAATAAATCTACTAATATAATAGAATTTTCTAAAAAAATATTACAACATTTTGCTGAAATATCAAAATTAAAACAAAAAATGAAGATTATTTTACCAACAACAAATGCTTTTGTATTAGAAAATGATAAAATATTTAACATTCAAAATGGAATATTAAGAGGTTTTATAAAAAGCTTTAACTTAGAAAATAGTGAGAAGTCATGTAAGATAGTTGATTTTGATATTTTTGATTTTGACCTATGTATTAATGAGCTTTTATCATCTAATAAAGATACAGAAGTAGTCTATAGAAATAAAAAACGTTATAAATCATTTCTTGAAAGCATACCTGAACTTAAAGATAATGAGGACATTATAAAGGATAAAAGTGTAATACTTTTACTTGGAGGATTAGGTGGAATAGGAAGAAATGTATGTAAATATTTATTAGAAAAATATGATGCAAAACTAATTATATTTGGTTCAAGTAAGCTTGTAGGAGAAAAGAAAGAAGTTTTTGACAATTTAAGAAGTATTTCTAAAAATATTATATATCAAGATGTTGATATAAATGATAATACTCAAATGAGCACTGTTCTTTCTAGGTGTGAAAAAGAATTTGGTGAAAAAACAACTGTGTTTATTAATCTTGCAGGAAGAATTTCTGCTGATAAAAATAAAAAGTCTCATTGGGAGGACATTAGTAATCACATTATTGAAAATGAAACTATGTTTAGCATGGAGGAAGTTATTAAGTCAAAAGTTAATAGCACATTAGCAATTGAAAAGTTAAGAGAAGAGAGAAAAAATTCAATATTGATTATGTTTAGTTCTATCAATGGATATTTTGGCGGAGTTTCTTTATCTGCATACTCAGCCGCAAATAGTTTTCAGGATAGTTACTGCAGGTACTTAAATAATAATGAAAAAGCTACTTTTTGTATAAATTGGAGTACCTGGGTAGACGTTGGTATAAGTGAATCAATACCAGAAGGTATTCAAAAGGCATCGTCTAAAAGTGGTTTTTATGCAAATACAGTTGAAGAAAATATAGAATGCTTTAGATATATATTAGATCATAATATAAAAAATGGAGTTATTGGAGTTGATAGGAACTTCAGGAAATATAGACATTTTATAAAAGATAAATACAGAAGAGATATAACTGTTTTTTATACTGGGGATAAATTAAATGAAATTAAGAGGATAGTTAGAGATAGAGTAAACGACATAGATGCTATACAATATCAAAATATTGAAAGTATACCTAGGAATTCTGACAATAGACAGGATATAGACTTTAATCTTTTAGCACGACTTTCTATAAATTCAGTCAAAAGATATGATGAGGAAAATCTATCAGATAATCATAAGAAAATGATTAAAATATGGAAAGAAACATTAAAAGTACAATCAGTGGGTATTAATGATGATTTTTATGATATTGGTGGAAATTCAATTTTAGTGTCAAAATTACTATTTAAAATAGCTAATACATTTAATGTAAATGTTTCATTTCAGGACATATTAAATGCAACAACTATAGAAAAGCTTACAAATTTAATAGAAAACATTAAAGATAAGTCTGTTACTGAAATAGCTAGAAATACTGATGAATTTAAAGAAATATTAAGGAATGAGGTGAAGTTAGATTTTTCAGTAAAAAGTTATCTTGAAAAAACCTCTGTCACTAATGAGGATAGAAATATATTAGTTAGTGGCTCAACAGGTTTTTTTGGAGGATATTTATTGAAATACTTACTTTTAAATACAGACTATCATATCTATTTACTTGTAAGAGCACAAGATAGAAACGAGGCAAAATTAAAAGTTATGGAACATTTGAAAAGGTATGAATTACAAAATTACTTTGTTTCTGATAGAGTTACCATCATTAAAGGTGATATTTCAAAGGAAAATTTAGGTATGAGCAACGACGAATATAGTGATCTTTGTAAAAATATAGATGTAATTCTTCATTCAGCAGCGGAAGTAAATTTTGTTTCTCCGTTTGATAAGGTTAAAGTTACTAATATTGATGGAACAAGAAGAATTATTAAGTTTGCTTGTGCGGAAAAGGTTAAATTGTTACATTATATTTCTTCATATTCAGTTTATGATTGTTTAGAAAATAGGAGGAATTTTACTGCAAATGAGAGAACTGAACTTACATTTGATTATAAGCATGAATTGAATGCATATACATTATCAAAATGTGTAGCAGACAGCATTGTTCGCCTTGCAAATGAAGAAGGGCTTCCATGTAAAATTTACCGTATAGGAACAATAACAGGAGATTTAGAAAAAGGAAGATGCCAGGTTAGAGATTTCTTCTGGACATTAATAAATGCTAGCTTAAAATTAAAAAAAATGCCCATAATGAGTAATATTGTATTTCATCTTGTTCCAGTGGATATATTAGCTGATATTGTTATTAAACTTTCAAAAAGACCATATGATTTCAATGAAAATATATATAATCTAGAATTTGAAATGCTATATTTAAGTAAAGTTTTTGAATGGCTTAAAAATATAGAGCCAAGCATGGAAATAGCTGCTTATGAAGAGTGGCGGAAAGATCTTATTGTTTATGCAGAAGAGCATAATGATGACTTATTATTATCAATTCTTCCGATTTTTCCTAATGCGGAAGTAATTGAAGAGGTACATCCAGTTGATGTCGATTCTAGTTTTACACAAAATATTTTGAATTCCATGAATTTAAATAGAATGGGTATTAATTATGATAATTTCAAGAAGACATATGAATACTTAAAAGAAATAAATTTTTTTAGAGAGGATTGATTTTTATGGAAATTAAAGAAAAACTTTTGACGCTTTTTAAAGAAATACTTGGAATGGATGATATATCAGAGACTAGTAATATCTTTGATATGGGCGGTTCATCATTAACAATATATAAAATTTCAGAACAAGCTAAAGAGAGGTATGGATTAAAAGTAAATCCAATAGATATTATGACTTATCCAACTCTTGAAAAACTATGTTTATTTCTTGAAGAAGGAACAAAGCAAAAGTCTGATGATGATAATATAACAGCTAGGAAAAACTTAAGAAATAGGAGAAGGAGAGAAGGGGTATAAATGTGTGCAGATGCAGAAAATAATTTAGATGTCGCAATAATAGGAATGTCAGCTAGGCTGCCTAAGGCCAGCAATGTAGAAGAATTTTGGCAAAATATTTTACAAGGAAAAGATTGTATAACAAGAGATAAAAGTAAGGATAAGTTAAATTATGTTGGAGCATATGGGAAATTAGATAATATTGAATGTTTTGATGCGGATTTCTTTGATTTTAATAAAAGAGAAGCAATGAATTTAGATCCTCAGCAAAGATTCATGTTTGAAGGAATATATGAAGCTTTGGAGGATGCTGGATATAATAGCGACAAATATGATGGTAAGGTTGGACTGTATTCAACATATGATGAACAATTGTATATATGGAATTATTTAATGAGACAAAAAGGTGATTGGTATTTAAATTATCACTTAGCAGAAATAAATCTTGGTGGTACATTTAGTACACGTATAGCCTATAAGTTTAATTTTCAAGGCCCTTGTATAATGTCAAAATATGCCTGCGCATCGTCACTTGCAGCAATACACCAGGCGTATCAAGGACTTCTAAATTATGAATGTGATATGGCGGTAGCTGGCGGGGTTTGCATTGAACCTCAGCAAGATGGCTGCGTAAGTCTTGATACAACTATATCTAGAAGTGGTTATACCAAAGCTTTTGATGAAGAGGCAGATGGTTTAGTTAAAGCATCTGGTATGGGAGTTATAATTTTAAAAAGACTTGAAGACGCTGTAAAGGATCATGATAACATCATTGCAATCTTAAAAGGCACTAATGTAAATAATGATGGTAATAGAAAAGTTGGTTTTTCAGCACCAAGTGTTCAAGGACAGGAGGAAGTGATTAGTGATGCATTAGCAATTGCTGATATTGAACCTTCAGAAGTGGGATATTTTGAAACACATGGTACAGGGACAGTATTAGGAGATTCTGTTGAGCTAAGAGCATTAAAAAATGTTTTCCAAGAAAATAATGAAGACGAAAAAGTATATATAGGATCAGTAAAGAGCAATATAGGGCATACAAGTACAGCTTCAGGTGTGATTAATGTTATCAAAGCCAGTTTAATGCTTAAAGAAAAGATGATGCCACCAAGTATTAATTTTAAGAAACCTAATAGTGAGCTTTTAGAAGAAAGATGCCCAGTAGTAGTCAATGACAGGTTGAGAAAGTGGGAAAGTAATAAGACAAGAATAGCAGGAACAAGTTCATTCGGAATGGGAGGAGCAAATGCAATTGCTATATTAAGTGAATATGAACAAGAGCCACATGAAAATATATTAAAAAAAGAATTATTTGTAGTTAGTGGAAAAACGGAAGATGCATTAAAAAATAATTGTCTAAAACTTGCTGAATATCTAGAAAAAAAGGATGTTAATTTAGAAGACATGGCATACACATTGCAGGTAGGGAGAGGCAATTTAGAAAAGAAATATTATGCCGTTTCTGATAATAAAAATGATCTTATTGAAAAACTTAAGATGATAGATAAAAAGGGACCTACTTCAAATGGTGAAAAAGCCAAGAAAAAAATAGCATTTGCTTTTTCAGGATCTGGTAGTCATAAGTATTCAATAGGAAAAGAATTATATGAAAGTAATAATATCTTTAAAAGAGAAATGGATAAATGTTTTGATATAATCAAAAATATTTCGGGTCAAGATTTAAAGGAATATTACAAAAATTATGATTTTGAGAAAGATGATCTTTCAGATGAGCACGTAACTGGTATGTTAATTACTTTTATTGTAGGATATTCGCTTGCAAAATTATGGAATGAGATAGGTGTTAAGCCAGATATTATAATAGGTCATAGTTTAGGTGAATATATAGGTGCTTGTATTGCAGGAATATTTACACTTGAGACTGCAATTAAAATAATTATTAAAAGAACAGAACTTTTTGGTACATTACCTGAAGGAAGAATGCTTGCTATTGCAGCACCAAAAGAAAAAATTGAAGAATTATTAACTGAAGGAGTTACTATTGGAGCAGAAAATGGTTCAAAAAGATTTCTTGTTACAGGACTTATTAGCGATATAGAAAATTTTGAAAATGTGTTGAAGGAAAATAAATTGAGTTATTCGAAATTACCTGTAGTTAGAGCTGGACATTGCTCAGTAGTAAATAAAATTTCAGATGACTTTAGACAAGTTCTAAAAGAAGTTAAATTTGAAAAAAGCACAATTTCTATAGTATCTACGCTTACAGGTAATATCTTAAAGAATAATGAGATGTCAACAATTGATTATTGGATAGATCAGATGTGTTCACCTGTTAAGTTTTACGACGCTATTGAAGAAACTGCTTTGCAAAATGACATTATATTTATTGAAATTGGTTCATCAAATCAACTTACAGAGCTTATAAGAAAAATAATATTATCTAATAAATCTATATCTGCAATATCTTCATTAAAGGAATTAAAAGCCGAAGACTCAAGAGAAGGCTTCTTAAATGCTGTTGGAAAGCTATATTCTAAAAATATAGAAATAGATTGGGATAAGTTATATAATAAAAAACCTTATAGAATTTCTTTACCAACATATCAATTTGATAGAAAAGTTTTCTGGAGATATAAACCATATTTTGTTGGAGAGAAAAATGAAATTTTAAGCAGTGATACAGAAGAAGTATCTATTATTAATGAAGAAAAGGAAAGCGTAGAGAAAAGTTTAAAATGCGATAACATAACTGAAAAAGTATTAAAAGATATTTTTAAAGATATTTTCGGAGTTGATGAAATTAGTATTTATGATGATATATATGAATTTGGTTTTGATTCTCTTTCAGTAGCTCTTGTTACTTCAAAAATAGAAACAGCATTAGGTAAGAAAATATCAATGAAAGAAATCTATTCTATTACAACTATTTCTGAGTTAATAGAAATAATTGATAATAAGGAAGCTGAATGCAATACTTTTGAAAATGAGGAAGTAAAAGAAGAAAAAGATACAATAAAAAATATTAATGATATCTTTGATGAAATTGAATAAGAATTAATGTGTAAAAAATTAGATGATAAGTAGTATGAAAAAAGGAAAGTTTATGCACATAAGGAGTATTATGATATGGATATATATGAGGAATTAAATAAATTTGATTTTATAAAAGAGTATGAAATAATAGGAAAAACAGTGATATTTTCTGCTGATAAGGAAGTATTATATAAAAATATAGCTAAATATGGAGAAGATTATGACTTTATTCAGGTTCCATATATTCCAAGAGATAAAAAAGGTATATTAGATAAAACAAGTATTGAAAAATTTGGATTTATTTCATCTAAGACATACTTTGAACTTGAAAAGAATTTACTTAAATCGGACATTAAAAATGATATTAAAATTAATTATAAGAATACCGATAAGGGTATAACTCTAGAATATAATGAATCTGCAAGAACTAAAAGCAATGAAATTGAAATAAGTAATAGTAATGAATTGGCTATATCGACCTCAGAACCATTAATTAATAATAGAAAATATAAAAATCTTACTGAATTATTTAAAGTAAGATCACAAAGTAAACAGAAAACTATTTATATTGAAAAAGATGGACAGGAAGAGCAAACTTATGAAGAGCTTTATAAAGAAGCATCTTATCTTGCAACAAGCTTAAGAGAAAAAGGATTAAAACAAGGTGATAAGTTAATATTTCAACTTCCGGATAATAAAAATTTTATTAAATGTTTTTGGGCATGTATGCTTTTGGGAGTTATTCCTGCACCGACAGGTGTCTTAGATGATTATAGTGTGGAAAATGTCAATACTAAAAAAATATACAATATATGGAAACATATTGATAAGCCTTTTATTATAACTACTGATAAGTTAAAAGATGATGTACTTAAACTTGGAGAAATTTTCTCAGATAATATAAATGTTATAGCAATAGATGATACTGAAGCTTCAGAAGAATTTGAGAATTATTATGATTGGGATATTAATGAAACAAGCTTAATTCTCTTTACTTCAGGAAGTACAGGAATGCCAAAAGGAGTTACATTAAGCCAAAAGAATATTTTTGGAAGGACTCTTGGGGAAATTCAAATGTATAATCTTAATGAAAATGAAGTAGATTTTAATTGGATGACATTAACTCATGCGGCAGGTCTTATATGGTCGCACATAAGAGATGTATATCTTAATATTCTACAAATTCAAGTGAATTCGGAAGTTATATTAAACAAGCCTTTGATGTGGATTGATTTAATGAGTAAATACAAAGTTTCCATCACATGGGCACCAAATTTTGCTTATACTCTAGTAAATAATTATATTCAAGATGATAAAGATTATGATTGGGATTTATCACGATTAAATTATGTATTTTCTGGTGGAGAAGCAAATGTTAGTAAAAATTTAAGAAGTTTCTTGAAAAAGTTAGAAAAATATTCGTTACCTAAAGATGCATTAAAATTAACTTTTGGAATGACTGAAACATCTTCCTGCATTACATATTATAATGATTTTTCATATTATAATAACAGCGATGATGATAAGTTTTTACCAGTTGGAGCACCTATGCCAGGAGCTGAAATACGTATTGTTGATGAAGATGGAAATGTGGCTAAAGAAGGTGAAATTGGACATGTTCAAGGAAAAGGAGAGTCATTTACTTCTCAATACTATAAAAATGAAAAAGCTAATAATGAATCATTCACAGATGATGGTTATTTAATCACAGGTGATATAGGATATATAAAAGATAATAATCTAGTATTAACAGCTAGAGAAAAAGATATAATTATCATCAATGGTTTGAATTATTTTGTACAGGATCTTGAAGCAGCAGTAGATGATATGGATGAAGTAAATGCATCATTTTCGGTAGCAACTTCGGTGAAATTAAAAGATGATGATAATGAAATGATTTTAGTATTCTTTTCACCTAAGGATGAAGAATTATTGAAAGATGAAGCAAATATTGAAGAATTAAAAGAGCTTGTTTTAAAAGTTAAGAATCAAATTAGAGAAAAATGCTTATTAAATCCTAAATATGTAATACCTCTTTTAAGCGAAGAATTGCAGACAACGGAAATTGGTAAAAAGCAAAGAAATAACTATAAATCTGCTTTTTTAGATGGTAAGTTTAATGAAATCATAAATAAGATTGAGGATGAAAATTTAAATTATATTTTAACCAAAGAATGGGTCAGAAAAGAAATTCAATATAAACAATTAAGTAATATATGTGTAATTAATAATGATAAAAATATAGATGAATTATTTGAAAAAAATAACGTTTCATTCAAGTCTATAGATAATATAGCAGATGCTCAGGAAAATGATATACTTTTAGATTTCTTTTTCTATGATGAAAATGATCTGGAAATCTCGTCGCAAAATCTTAGTTATATTTTAGATAAAGCTAGTACACATATAAAAGATATTATGAAAATATCAAAAAAATTAACAATAATATTTCCAACAAAACAATCTATTAATTTTGAATCAGATATGACCTTTAGAATTAATAATGGTTTTATTAATGGATTATTGAAAACAGTATGCTTAGAAAATCCTTTTTTACGATGTAGAATTGTTGATTTTGATAAATTGAATATTTCTCTTTTAGTAAATGAATTGAATCTTTCCATAAAAGATGAAGTTGCAGTATACCGTGATTCAAAAAGATATATTCCATGTTTAAAAACAGCAAACAAGGGCAATTGTAATGAAGCAATAATACAATATGATAGTTTAGTTCTAGTAGTTGGTGGCCTTGGAGGAATAGGTATTCATGTATCTAAGTATTTAATAAACAAGTATAATTCAAAGCTTTTGATTATTGGTAGCTCTGATTTAGAAAAAAATATTGATAGATACAATGAATTGATTAATATTTCTGAAGATGTGATTTACTGTAAAGCAGATGTTACAAATTATCAAGAAATTTTGGACTCTGTAAATAAGGCTGAACATCAATTTGAAATTAAACTTTCTACAATAGTTAATCTTTCTGGAAAAATGTCATCAGATAACAGTGAAGTGTTTTTTGATAATTTATCTGACCACACTTTAGAAAATGAAGAATTTAAGAATATGTTAGATTCGTCATCAGTTAAGCTTCTGGGAACATATAACCTTGAAAAAATTAGAAAATCAAAAGAAGATGCTTCAATGATTGTATTTTGTTCTCTTACAGGTAATTTTGGAGGAATATCAATGGGGGCATATTCATTAGCTAATACACTGCAGGAAAATTATTGTCAAAGCCTTATAAATTTGGGGGAAAGAGTATTTTGTATAAATTGGAGTATGTGGAGTAAGACTGGTTTAAATAAATATAGCAATTCAAGTTCAGCTGTTTTTGGTGGTTTTAATGAATTAGATATAGATCAGGGAATTGGTTATCTAAATTTTATAATTGAAAACAATATAAAGTCATCATATGTTGGTATAAATAGAGATTGTTTAAAGATGAGATACCAAGTTCACGATTTTTATGATATGAGTCTGGTAATTAATCTCGATGATAAAAATAAAGTTCAGAAGGTAAAGAGCATTATTAAAGAAAATTATAGAAATCTTACATCAAGACTTGTATGTAAAATTGATAAATCTAGATTTAACTCAGATGCTAATATTAGTGAATTACAAAATAAATTAATGATGATATGGAAGGATAATCTCAAAGTTGAAGAGATCCATATTAATGATAATATATTTGATTTAGGTGGAAATTCATTGACTATTTTTAAGATTGTAGAAATTATTAGTTATGAATTCAATATGAATATAAAACCAATTGATATTATGATATATCCTAATATTTATCAACTATCAACTTATTTATATTCTAAAAATAAAAACAATGGCAACTTAGAAGTTAAGAAAAAAGATAGTGGGAATATAAGAAAAAGAAAAGAAATGTTAAAAAATCGCAGGCGTTAGGGAGGATAATATAATATGAACTTGCTAGAGAAGATTAACGGTTTATCAGAAGAAAAAAAGAAAAAATTCATAGATACAATAAAAGAGAGAGGATCAGAGTTTGGAATATATCCCTTAGCAAATAATCAAACTGGTATGTGGTGTGTATATAAAACAGATATTGGAAGAGAAAATCCATTTTATAATGCTGCATTTAAAATTGAATTTAAAGATAATGTAGGACATGAAAGAATAAAATCGGCAATACAGCAGTTATGGGATACTCAAGATGTTTTTTCTTTTAAATATATAGAACTAGATGGTGTACCATATCAGTATTTTGATAAGGATAGTAAGCCGGTGATTGAAGAAGTTGACATTTCGGATACATCAAAAGATGAAATTGAAAAAATACTTCAGGAAAAAGAATTAGAGTTTACGCTGAGGAATTTTAACCTTTTTGAAGAAAATCCTATAAAATTTCAGATTGTAAAAATTAATAAGGATTATGAAGTACTGTTCTTATCAGTGCATCATATAATTAGTGATGGATGGTCTGATGGTGTCATATGTAAGACAATTATGGATGGATATGCTGGTATAAAGCAAGAAAAAACTTCATACCAGTATGCAAATCATATTGTTAGTGAAAAAACTGAAAGAATGCAAAATAAATTAAAAAATAATATTTCATTTTGGAAAGAAAAATTAAGTGATTCAGAACATTTTTTAGATTTACCTACAGTATATAGTAGATCTAGTGATAGAGAAAAAAGATCTGATATGGTTACTTTTCCATTAGATAAAGAAACAACTCAAAAACTTAAAAATATTGTAAAAGAAACTCAAAGTAATCTTCACGCGGTTCTTTTAAGTCTTTTTTCTATAGTTATAACTAGATATGCTAATAAATCTTCAATGAATGTAGGTACAACTCTTGCAAATAGAGATGATTTAAGAACTGTTAATTTAGTAGGAGATTTTGCATCGGTTGTTATTATGCCAGTTAAATGTAATGAAAATAGCTCTATAATTGATGGAATGGAAACAGTAAGAGATTTAATGTTTCAAAGCATGGACCATTCTAATGTTATTTTAAGTGATATTATAGAAAATGTTCCTTTTCAACGTCTTGATAATGTACATCCTTTATATCAAGTTATTTTTGCAGTTCATAGCAAAAAATTGCTTAAAGGATGTGCAGAAGGTGAAATGATACCTGTTAACGGAAGTAGTGCTATAATGCATACTTTAAAACGTAATAATGCAAATGATTATAAGCTTGATATGTGTATGATAATATGGGATAACGGCGAAGATTTAGAATTGCAGGTTGAATATTCAACTAAGTTATTTTCAGCAGAAAGAGTTACCAATATAGCTAAGGCTTTTATACATGTAATTCATGAAGCTGTATCAAATGTAAACCAAAAAGTATTTGATTGTAAATTAGTGGAGGTAGAGAAATTAAAGGAAAGATTTAAAGAACTTCAGATCAAATATACTCCTAAAAAGTTATTAGATAAAGTTAATATTTTAGAAGAGAATATCGCTGTTATTAATTCTGAAATGGCATTACTTGACATATCAAAACATTCAGTTCCTATTGGTTTTGAAGGTGATATATATTTCAAACAAAATGGTGAGTGGTATGCAACTGGTGAAAGAGCATGCGTAGATGAAAATGGTGATTTTAGTATTATAGAATATAAATCAAGAGTAATAGAATTTAATAATAAAATTATTGATTTAAGAGAGTCAGAGAAAAACTTAAAAGAAAAGTTTGACTTCGCATTTTGTGAACTTAATTACGATAAAAATAAAAATTTAATATTATATTATGATGGAAATTCAGAAATCACTAAGAACAGTGTTATAGAGTGTATTGGAATTATACCTACAATAATATATAAGACAAAAGAGAGTAATTCAAATAAGATATTAAATAATGTGAAGAATATTACATCAGCAGTAAAGGAACTTTCATTAAATTCTAACGTTAAAGATATAGCAGTTATACAACAGGTGAATGGAGAAATATTTGACATTATTTTTAGTACCAAAAATGGTGAAAAACTTAGTGAAGATATGATCCAAGCTATTTATAAGAACAATAAAAGTGAAAGCATAATATTTAAATACTGTAAAGATATGCCTAATAATGGAGATAACACACTTAATAATGAAAATAGCTTCGAAGATTTAATTGTATATTATAAAGAAAAAATAAGTAATACAGAAAAAAAGATTACTGATATTTGGAGAAAAATCCTTGGAGACGATAGTGAATTTGGACTTTATGATAAATTTTTTGAGGTAGGTGGAAGTTCAATAAAGATTATTAAAATGCTTAATATGATTAATAAAGAGTTTAACATGAAGGTTAACATTGCAGAACTTTTTGATTGCAATACAATAAGTGAAATTTCAGAACGTTTGGATAAAAAGTATTTATTATTAGATGAAAAGAAAAATGAAGTAGAAATCTTAAAATTTTAAATATAAAAAGGAGGTTTGCGTTATATGAGAAAGTTTGAAAAGGTAGCGATAGTAGGTATAAGTGGAAAATTTCCTGGAGCAGAAAGCATTGATGATTTAGATAGAATTTATTCTAATAAAATAGATTGTATAAAGCCTTTCAGTGAGAGGAGAAAAGAGTTATTAAAGCTTGATAAAACAAAGAAGTATTTTGATGTAGCATATCTTGATGGAGTTGAGTATTTCGATTATGATTTTTTTAATATATCGAGACAAGAAGCGGCATGTATGGATCCACAACAAAAAATGCTTTTGGAATTAGCCTGTGAAGCAATTGAAGATGCAGGTTATAGCCTTAAATCAGCGAGAGGAAGTAAAACATCAATAATTTTAGGTGCACATAATAGTCATTTTTTTGATGATTATCTAGAAGAGTCATCTGGTTTTGCTGCGATTGGAAACTTTTTAGATACATTAGCAGGAAGGATTGCTTATTGTTTAGACTTACATGGACAGGCATCTATAGTTGAGACTGCATGTTCATCTTCATTATATGCTGTATATGAAGCATGCCTTAGATTAAATGCGGGAGAGGCAGATATGGCACTAGCAGGAGGAATTACACTTGAATTTAGGGCTAAATATGATGATTTTGCAGAACAAGATGTTCTTGGTATAATATCACCACGTGCAAGATGTAAAACATTTGATGAAGAGGCAGATGGAATAAACCTTGGAGAAGGTGCAGGACTTGTTTTGCTTAAAAGATATGAAGATGCTATTCGTGATAAAGATTCAATTTATGCTGTTATAAGATCAGTATCTTCAAATCAGGATGGAGCAAGATCAAACAGTTTAGCAGCTCCAAGTTCAGCAGCACAATGTGAAGTTATGATAGATGCATGGGAAAAAGCAGATTTAAATCCTGAAGATATAGGATATTTTGAAGCACACGGAACAGGAACAAAGATTGGAGATCCAATTGAAGTATTAGGTATTACAGAAGCATTTAGAAAGTATACAGATAAGAAACAATTTTGTCCAATTGGTAGTCTTAAAACCAATATATCTCATTTAGGTTCAGCAGCAGGAATTTCAAGTGTCTTAAAGGGAGTTTTATCATTAAAAAACAATAAGAAATATCCACTATGTAATTTGGAAAAAATAAATAGCTTGATAGATTTTAATAACTCGCCTGTATATCCTATTACAGAAGTTGAAAGATGGGATGAAAATAAACCTAAAATAATGGTCATGAGCGGACTTGGTGTAAGCGGCACTAATGTACATCTTGTATTAGAAGATAATAAACTAAAGTTTGATAAAGCTGATGATGAAAGTGAATATTTTGTTACAATTAGTGGAAAGACTTCAGATATAATAGATGATTATAAGGAAATCTTAAAAGAAAGTACTGAAAACTATTCACTAGGGGATATATGTTACACATTAAATGCTGGAAGAAATGATTATGAATTCCGTACATCTGCGAAAGTAAAAAATAAAAAAGAATTTTTAGATTTTCTTAGTACTAAGACAGCAGTTTCACAAATAGAAGAAAATAAATTATTGTTTTTAATATCTGGAGATAATGTATTTAGCGAACAAGAAGTAAAAATACTAAAAGAAAAATATCCAGTATTTAAAAAAGTATACGAAGAGTTATATAATGAAATGTCTATTAAAAATGAAAAAATATTAAAAGTATTATGTTATGTTGCCATGTATCAGCAGCTAATTGAATGGGGAATAACTCCTGATAAAATAATTGGAACAGGCCTTGGAAATATCGTTGTTGATTATGTAACGAATAACATCGCTTTAAGTGATTTAGAAATAGAAATAAACAAAGCCGAATATAGTGAGTTTAATCAAATTGCATTTGAAAATTATATTGAATCACTTAATAAATCTGAAAAAAATAATCTTGTATTAGTTGAACTTGGCAAAAGCGGAAAAATGACTGACTGTTTAAAGGAAAAAAACAATCATAAATCATTAAAGATTTTTAATATGTATAATAGTATTGATACATCTATGTTAGATACATTATCATCATTGTATGATATTGGTATAAACATTGATTGGAATAAGTATTACAGTGCTAAAGGAAATGTTAAAGTGCACATTGCTACATATCCATTTAGGAAAACATTAGCATGGCCAAAATCTATTATATCTAGTATACAACAGAAAAAGAATGAAATTGAAGTTGATACGACTCTAGAATTAAAAGAGTTTTTGAGAAATCTTTGGTGTAAAGAGCTTGATATTGAAGAAATTAATGATGATGATGATTTCTTTGATCTTGGAGCAAATTCATTAATGACAATGAATATTGACAGTATTATATATAAAAGAACTGGTGTTAAATTAGATTTCGATGATTTTTACACATATGCAACAATAAATGATCTTGAAAAATATTTGAAGAGTAAGTGTAAGTTTAACAATAGTACTAATCAAGCTGAAAATAGTATTAGTAATGAAATTATTAGAATTGAGCGAAAAGATCTTATGAAGGTTTCTTATAATCAAAGAAGAATGCTTTATACACTTGAAACAGTAGAAAACTCTTCGTTGTATAATATGCCATTTGTTTTTAAGATAGAAGGGAATTTAGATAAACAGTCATTTATTAATAGTTTAAAACAAGTTGTCCGAAGACATGAAATTTTTCATACTATATATGAAAAGAAGGATGGAGAGTATTATCAAAAAATATTAAATGAATATACTTTTGAACCTGAATTCGAAGATAGAAGAGGAATTTTGACTGAAGATATATTAGAGGATTTAAGAAATTGCATTAATCATAAATTTGACTTATTTAGTGAAATTCCTGTATATAGTAAAGTGATTCAAGCATCAGACAATGAATATTTGTGGTTTATAAATATGCATCATATTGTTGCTGATGGATCATCATTAGCTGTATTTAATAAAGATTTAGCATTATGTTATGATCAATATACTAAAGGAAATACAGATTATGAGCTTCCAGAGTTGGATATTCAATATGCTGATTTTTCCGAATGGGAACATAATTTTATTAATAGTGAGAAATCAAAAAAGCAGCTTGAATTCTGGAAAACAGAATTACACAATGTCAAGGGAATATTAAACTTCCCACTTGATAAAGAACGTCCGTCAATACAGACATTTAATGGAAGTAAAATAGATTTTAGATTAGATGAAGAATTATCAGCTATGTGCAAAGAATATTGCAAAGATAATAATGTATCACTATACATGCTTTTAGAAACAATCTATGCAATTGAATTATATAGATATAGTAATGATAATGATGTATGTATTGGCAGCCCTATGTCAAATAGACGTAATGAAAGTCTAAGGGATATAATTGGCTTTATTGCTAATACTATTGTTATTAGGAATAAAATAAATCCAGATGAGTCTTTCAAAGAAACACTACTAAGAAACAAAGAAAATATTTCAACAATATACTCAAATATTGAACTGCCTTATGAAGAAATTATTACTAATATTAAATTTGAACGTAATATATCGTATTCGCCACTTATACAGTATATGTTTGTATTGCAAAATTTTAATGGAATTGATTTTGAATTTTGTGATTTGAAAATGAAGTATATTGAGTTAAATACCTTATCTTCAATGTTTGAAATGACTATGATGTTATATGAGAATAAAAATACCATTTCTGGTATGCTTGAGTATAATACAGATTTATTTAATCAATCTACTATCAATAAATTTATTCATACATATAAATTTATGATAAAATATATTCTTAATAATGATGAAGTAACTTTAGATAATATACTATTAAGTGAAGAAATAGATAGTAATTATATTGATACTAGAGATAAAAGAGAAGATTTTTCCTTTTAAGTGTAAGCGTCAAAATTTTAGTGAATGTAGCTAAATTTGTGTAAAACAAATCTACTACATTCTTTTTTTTGTATTGTTTGATGGTAAACGATAGACAGGTTCTTTCCAAAGTTTGTTGATTCAGAAGCACATCCTTTATCGTTAGATTTTATTATAATTCCTACTTTAATATTAAACATTTTATACTTTTTGTTATTTAAGTGTCTACGCTTTCATACTAACACAATGAAGTATATGTTCACGTATAAGCAAATAATGAAGTAATGTAAGTATAGCAATAATATGAAATTTTGGTTTAAGTTAATTATTAACATAAAAAATGAAATTGATATATAAACTATAACAGATAAAATATTAATTTTATGTTTGATTAAAAAATGGTATAATTGTATTATATTACATGCAGAATTGCATTCTGATACAAATAATTAAAGTATTAAGTAATAAATGTTTGGAGGAGAATGACTAATGGTTTAATTAGTCACTAATTGTATATATGAGAATAGTAAAGCATAAGGTAGATTTTAATTTGAGCAAAGAAAAATTTAATTATTGCCTAAATTATATAAGTGAGGAAGAAAAAGATAAGATACTAAGATATAAAAGGTATGAGGATTCTTTAAGATCACTATATGGCAAATTAATTCTTAATAATATGTTAGGTTTAAATAGAATAGAGTTTAAATATAATAAATGGAAAAAACCTGAGCTTATAGATAATAGCGAAATACATTTTAATATTTCACATTCTGGAGAGTGGGTAGTCGTTGGGGTTGCAACAAAGCCAATTGGTGTTGACATACAAAAGATTGACAAAATTGATTTATCAATAGCGAAAAGTTATTTTTCTAAAGATGAGAATGAATATATCTTATCTTTACCACAAAGTAAGCGAAATGATGCTTTTTTTATGTTATGGACTCTTAAGGAAGCTTTTATAAAAGCCAAGGGAATGGGATTATATATGCCATTAGATTCATTTACTATAAAAATATTAGATGATAAACCTGTATTATATAGTGATAAAAATGAAGCATGTGAATTATCTGTTGAAAAAGTAGATGAAAATTATTTTATGGCAGTATGCGTATTAACATAATAAATCTAAAGTTAATAACATGAATGAAATTATAAATTTAATTGAAAATACTTTATTGTAAAGTGTGCAGGTTATTACAAGGAAGGTTGATTTAATAATGAAATATCTTCAAATATGGAAATATATAAAGAGTAGATTAAATTCATTAAATAGGTATTGTAATTTCCATTTATACTTTAAATAACTTATTTTGGCTAAATCAAGAGAATATAGACAAGCAATATAGATATCTTTGAGTTCAATTGTTTCACCATTGGCTAATGGTTTTATAATTTCAAAGATGTCTATTTTTTATATTCACTTTTAATATTCATTACAGCTTATTGAATAATTTGATTGTTTTAAATAATTATTGTGAGAGTGAATCGCATATAGGTTTTTATAATTTATATGAATATTTACTACCAATAATAAAAAATCGGTTGAAAAATATAAATTATATACTTTAGTATAATATACAAAATTATGAAAAATAGTATAACTTATAAATATGTAGATTTTTTTGGGGAATTGAATGAAATGATTAGTTAAGGTGAAAAAGTAGTATTTCTATAAAATTTTAATTTATTGGGAGGGAAAAAGTATGGCAGAAAGGGTAGATGAAAAAATACTGGATTTTATAAATGAGGTAGAAAAAGCTGAAGCTAGAAGAGATATTAAGAATGGACCGATAAAAATTGTAGACAGATATTATGAATTTGAAGAAAAAGATTTCTTTGATGAGAAATTAAAGCTGTTCATTCCAAAGGATTTTGAGGAAATGTCTGAAGCAGCAAGGAAACTGAAATATCCATCAGAAAACAGACCAGATATTATTAAATGCAATGAAAAAGGAAATACATGTATAACTTTAAAGATTATAAATAGTCCTTTAGATGAAGAAAAAGTTGCTAAGCTTAAGGACAATATGAAGGTAGTTATAAAAAGAACAAATCCTGCTAATGTATTTTACGAAGATGGAGTTTTAGAAGTTGATTCTAAAAACATAGGTTTTTTTGAATTTAAAGGGTATGCCGTAGACGATTCTTTATATAACTTAATGTTCTTTCTAGAGTTTGAAAAGAAAACATTAATGGGAACTTTCAGTTGTCTACATAGTGAATCAAAGGAATGGAGAGAGATTGCTTTTCAAATTATAAAAACAATACGAATTATAAAGGAAGAAAAGGGAGATGAGAAATAGTGAGTAGGGATTATACATATACTCAAGGGGATATTTTGGTTGGACCTTATAAATTTCAGAAAATAAGAAAGCTTAAAATAGTAAGAGAATTAAATGAGCATGCAAGACTTTTTATAAGTGGGATTATAAGTGATAAACATATTGATAAATACGTTGAAGAAACAGGAGCCACAGAAACCATTAAAGTAGCAGTTAAAGAAGAGGATAATATTACAACTATATTTGAAGGAATTGTTACTAAGATTGGAATAAAGGCCAGTAATGATGTAAGAACTCTAGAAATAGAAGCTTTAAGTAAAACATTTTTAATGGATACTAAGAAAATTAGCTGTTCATATCAAAATGAAAATCTTGCCTATAGTGATATCTTTAATTTAAAAAATAGTTTATATGAGAATGCTCAAATGGTAGACAATATTACAAATGGAACAAAGATTGATGAATTTTTAGTTCAATATAAAGAGACAGATTGGGAATTTTTAAAAAGATTAGCTTCATATTTCAATGTAGCCTTAGTGCCAGAGTGTAAATTATCGGGAATAAAGTATTCTATAGGAGGAGCTGGGGAAGCTAAAGTTTACAATTTACATGAATTTAATTATTCAATAAATAAAGGCTTGCAAGAATATAATTTGAAGGCTGCTAATGAAGATTATGAATTAGATGATATAAATCTTATAAGCTATGAAATAAACACTCATAGAATAATTGGCTTATACAGTCAGGTTAATTTTAAGGGAAGAAAGCTTTTAGTATATAAATGTGAAATTGAAATGGTAGGAGGAGTACTTTCTAATAAATATATCCTAAGAGATGAAAATGGAATGAAAGTTAGAAGACGCTATAATGACAAAGTAATTGGAGTTTCACTTCAAGGCAGAGTTTTAGATGTTCAAAGAGATAAGGTTAAAGTTTCCTTAGAAATAGATGGTAGCCCAACTGATACTGGAACTGCAAAGTGGTTTGAATTTTCTACTATTTTTTCGCAACCAAATGGGACAGGCTGGTATTGCATGCCTGAAATAGGAGATGTAGTTAGATTATATTTTCCAGATAATGAAGAAAAGCATTCATATGTAATAAGTTCAATGCATTATCCATTAAGTGATCCAAATAAGCGTAGTGATCCATCTGTAAAGAGTATTGGAACAAAATATGGAAAAGAAATAGTAATGAGTCCAGGTTCTGTTGAGATAATTGGAAATGGAAGTTTACTTATGAGACTTAGTGATGAAGGTGGAATTGAAGTAAACAGTGACAAGAGTATAGTAATGAATGCTGGAGGAGATGTATCCATTAGTGGAGGCGGAAAAGTAACAATTCAAGGTGGCGCAGGAATTAACATAAGTCAAGCTGGAGCAAGTTTGGTAATACAAGATGATGTTACCATGAGTGGTGGAAAAGTAAATATTCAAAGCTAAAAGGATTTTGTAGGTGTTAAAAATGATAATTCAAGCTGATAAAGAAAAAGTGTTACAGGAATTTGAAGAAAAATATGTACAAGATAGATATGTTTCTGAATTCGAAAAAATAATTGAGGAATATAAAATAAGTAGAGAGAGTATCAGGAGCAAATTGGTTTTATATTTTAGGTCTGTCTGCAAAAAAGCAATTTCACTCCAGGAAAAAGGTTGTAAAGGGGAAATAAGGTATATTTATTTTTCAATGCTTAGAACAAAACTTCTGGAAAACAAAGGCCAATGGAGAATTGATTTATATGATGAAAAATGGTTTTTAGATAAAGAAGAATGCTCAATAGATATAGATTTTGATTTCATTTATGAACCTTTATTTAAGCATATAAAAGAACTTTCAGGGAAGAAAGAAGAGTACGGAAGAACAATTAAAGAAAGAGATCTAAAGAACATAAAACTTAGGGAAGCAAATAAATATCATGGCATAGTTGTAAATGTGATTGTAGATATATTAGAAGACTTCTTAGAAGGTAGTGCATACCAGGAAATGAAAAAGAAAGAAGATATAGTGATTATGGCAGGAGAGTATATGGATGCTGCAATTAAGATATATCCTCAAAATAAGTAGGTAGGTAAAAATATGGATTATTTTTGGTTAAAGAGGGAAGAAGAATATACAAATACACCAAAGCTAATGGATATATTTAATACAATTGATGTTAGAAATATTAATTTATTAAATGCTCATAAAATTGATGATATTGTAATCTTTAATGTTAAATGCAATGAAAATACAGAGTTCTTAGATATTTTAGATGAAAATTTATTTCTTGTTTCAGAAGAAATGAAAAAAATAATTGAAAAATATGACTCGGAAATTATATTTAAGACGATTCCATTGGTAGATTTAATAAATAAGCGACAGGAAAATTACTATATGCCAATCTTTGAAGAGATAGAATGCTTAAGTAAAAATGCAGAGTTAAATTTAAATAAAACAGTAGTAAGAAAAATCATTTTAGATAAAGAAAAAATTAATGGCAAGAAGATATTTAAAATAAAAGAAAGCTCAAAAAATTTGATAGTAGTGAGATTAGATGTAGCTGAAAGTCTTCTTAGAAGAGAATTTCAAGGAATGCATTTAGAAAGATTGGAAATTGAAGAAGAATAAATAGGAGATGGTTAAGGTGGCAACTGCATATGTAGTAAGGGGAGCTAAGATGAAATGTGACAAGGGAACACATAAAAAGAAAATAAATCTTCCTGCAAGTCATGGAGCATATTCAAATGGAAATCCTATAATGAATGAAAGTGATAATGTGGTAGGGGAAAATATAAGTGATTTTGGAATCTGTAAGGGAGGATGCCCTTCAACTGGAAACATTACTTTAGTGAAAAAGAATGGAAGAACAGTAACAGGAAAGAAGTGCCAAGTGATGATATTAAAGGAATGGATGAATGCCCAGGGAGACACTTTAATTGGTGGAGCTCCTGCATTAACAACTGATTCGACTTTAATATGTGCTTATGGAGGAACAATAAAGTTTGTTACAGATGGACAAGCATAAATGATATGGAAAGGGAGGGAAAATAATGGGGGAAATTCATAAGTTAAGGGTAAAATCACCTTATGAGTTAATGAAAATAGTAGATATAAAAATTGAAAATAGACCTAATGAGCACGGATATTTATATTTAAAATGTTTAGTAGATGAAAAGATAAACTTTGATATTTCAATAAAAGCCTCTTCAGAGGATAAGATAATTGTTTATGAAGCTTTAAAAGCTGGGAATACTACTAATGTAAATGAGGTTGATGAGGGAAATAGCAGAAGATTATTCAGTGGTATAGTTCAAAATGTTAGAACTTCAAATGATAGTGGACTGTATTATCTAGAAATTCAAGCTTTGACTTTAAGTATTAAATTAGATGTAAAGAAAAAGAGTAGATCCTTTCAAAATGTCGATATGACTTATGATAACTTGATAAATAGCGTGTTATTTGAATATACAGGCTATGGATTTACTCAATATTCAGGAAAAGGACAAAAAATAGGAAAACCATTATTTCAATATAAGGAGACAGATTGGAGCTTTTTAAAGAGAATCGCCAGCGAATTAAAATCAGAATTATATAGTGACATAATAAGCTCGAATTATTTATTTAATTTTGGAGTACCAACTTTACATAGCTATGAGTTAAAGTCTGATACAGAATATAGTGTTTTTAAAGATATTAAAAGTTTTAAGGAAGCTGGAGGCTATGATTCTGGATATGATGATACAGATTATTTTTATTATGAAATAGAAAAGAAAGCTGTATTTGAAATGGGTTCAGAAATTAAATATAAGGACAAGGCTTTGTACGTTAGAGAATATGAAGCTTATAAAGAAAAAGAAGATATTTTCTACAATTATAAGCTATGCAGAAAAAATGGCGTATGGCAGAGTATAATTTATAATAGGCTTTTAAAAGGTGCTGTCCTTGAAGGAACAGTTCTTGCAGTACAAGGAGAAGAGCTAAAGGTTCGTTTAAATATAGACGAAAATCAAAGTGAAGCTGATGCCTATTGGTTTCCTTATTTACCACCATCAGTAAATATAATGTATTCAATGCCTTTGGCAGGAGAAAGTGTAAGGCTTTACTTTCCAAATGAAAGCAGTGAAGCACCATTTATTATAGGCTGCGTCAGAAAGAATGGAGATACTTGTGAAGGAACAGCAGATCCAGCAAGTAGATATTTCCATACAGAACATGGAAGTGAAATAGCGATGCTTCCAGGAGCTTTAAATATAATAGGGGGAAGTGAAGCACCACTGAGTGTAACCTTTGAAGATGAGACAGGTGCAACATTAACAAGTCCAAATGGATTAAGCTTAAATGCAGGCGGAGAAATAGTGATAAGTACACCTAGTAATGTGAATATAAGTGCTCAAAGTCAAGTATTAATGACTAAAGGAAGTACAGAAAACGGAGTTTCAATAGAAGGAGAATTTCATGTTAAAGGCAGCAATGTAATACTAAACGGAAACATTAATGAAGGTTATTCTCCTTTTGCGGATGGAGGGGAATAAGATGGGATTTGGTTTAGAGAATTTGGCAAGTGCTGTTATGGGAGCAGTAGCTGAAGTAGCTGAAGCGGGAATAAAAATAGCTACAGAAGTAGCTGATGTTATAGCAGCACAAGCGGATATAGCAAATATTTTAGAAGATGGTCAGATTGATGAAGATGAACAGGATAGACTTTTAGATGACATACATAAATTGATGGTTGGAGCATATTTAGTAGGAGTTGGTTCATATTTAGAAGGCGTTGGTTCTATAAAGCTTGGGAGTGAAAGTGGTAGTGAAGATTCTAGTGAGTATATTAATGATTTGATTCCACCAGGTAAAGTAACTGATGGTGCAGCAGTAACTTATACTATATCTGCTGAAGATCAAACAGAAGAAACAGAATCAAAAGGTATTGGTAAAAGTATTAGTGATTTTATGGAATGGGTAAATACTGGAGATAGTAGTAAGCCTGATATGGATTGGCAAAGTCAACCAGCCACAAAAACTTGGATTGAATCAAGTACTCAACAACTTGAGTACTGGTTCACTGGTCAAAAGCCACATGAAATAACTCAAGGTGAGCAATATAGATATATGCAGTTATATTCAATGGCAACAGAAAATCAAAATGCTTTTGTGCAATATTCAAGCGCACTTGCATCGGTCGCAGAAGCAAGAGCGAGTGCAAGTAGAATAGATGATGCATTAGATGGAGGGGCTATTCAAGTTAAATCAACAACAAATACTACAAGTAGAGGAACAATATTAGGAAAAACATTTGGTACAGATCCTTTTAATGAAGAGTTTAAATTTGACCCAGTAAATGCTGTAACAGGAAGCCTATATATTTCTGCTGTTGATATTGTATTACCAGATATTCATGAAGAATTTAAAGTAGAAAGAAAATATAAATCAATAAATACTAGTGTTGGACTTTTTGGAAGAGGATGGACAAGTAATATTGAAACTTATCTTAATATATTAAATGATAAGATAAATGTACTTTGTGAAGATGGGCACGTTGAAAACTTCTATAAAATTGAAGAAAGCTGGATAAATGATAAAGGTGGAACTCAAAAATATTCTTTAAATAGGGAGAAAGATTATTGGGTATTTAAATCATCTAAGGATAGGAGAATTTATAAGTATAATGAAATTGGAAAGTTAATAGAGATAATTGATACCAATAATAATAAACTTTCAATAACTTATATTGGGAAAAATATTGAGACATTAACTACTTTCTCAAATTATAAATTATTCTTTACATATAATGATGGAAAGATAAGTGAAATAGAAGATGAATTAGGTAGGAAAGTTCAATATAAGTATAATAGTGATTATTTAACTGATGTTATCCAAGTGAATAAAGGTTCAACAAAATATACATATGATGAAGCAGGTTACATAAGTAATGTAATAGATGCTAATGGAAATACATATATTACAAACTTTTTTGATAAAAATGGAAGGGTACTAAGACAAGAATATCCTAATGGAGATTTTGCAACAGCAGTTTATAATGATTTTGAAAGAGAAAATACATTTTACTATAATGGAAGTCAAAGAATAGAGAAAACAAGATATAATAGAGATAATTTGATAACACAAAATATTTATGAAGATGATACAACACAGGAATATAAATATGATGATTATCAAAATAAGATATATATCAAAGATAGAAATGGTTTTGAAACTCACAGGACTTATGATGAATTTGGTAACTTATTAAAAGAAATACTACCAAGTGGACTAATAAATGAATATGTCTATGATGAAAAAGGAAACCTTGTACATGGAACTGATAATAAGGAAAAGGAAATAATATATGCTTATGATAGAAAAGGCAATTTATTAGAAAAGAAAACAAAGGTTTCAGTTGAAGAGTGGAAAACAGAAAGCTATAGTTATGATTCTTGTGGAAGGATTATAAGTAAAACAGATGGTAACGGAAATACTTCAAAATATGAATATAAAGATAATGGTTACTTAGATGGTAAACCAGGAAAAGATCCAGTAAGAGTTATTACAAATAGTGGATATGTTTATGAATATACTTATGATAAGGTTGGTAGAAATACTGAAATAAAAACAGACTATGGAACAATAGAATTTGCATACAACAATTTAAATTATGTGGCATCAATAAAAGATGCGAATGGAAATGTGACAATAAAGAATTATGATGATATGGGAAATCTCACAAGCCTTTATGCGCCAAATGCGTGTATTAATGCAAACTTTTCAGATGAAGGTTATAGATATACTTATGACTTTTTGGATAGGCTAATAAGTATAAAAAATCCAATTGGAATTGTTCAAAAAAGTATAAGAGATAGTGAAGGAAATATAATAAAAGAAATAAATCCTAATTATTATGATTCTGAAAGTAATGATGGCATTGGTGTAGAATATGAGTATGACAAAGAAAATAGAAAAATAAAAACAATATATCCAGATGGCGGAATAGAAAGATTTATCTATGATTCTAATGGAAATGTTATAAAACATATCAGTCCTGAGTATTACAATGAAGAAAGTGATGATGGCTTAGGTTACACATATACTTATGATTCAATGAATAGGTTAAGTTCTATAATAAATGAAGAAGGTTTAGTAGAAAAAACTTTTGAATATGATTTACATGGAAATATTATAAAAGAAATAGACATAGAAGGAAATACTACACTATTTAAGTATAATCTCCTTGGAAATTTAATTGAGAAGAGAGTTCCAGTTGAAAAGTATAACTTGTCAGAAGATAATGAGAGAAGTTTAAAAGGTTATGAGATTAAATATAACTTAACTTGTTATGAATATGATAAGAATGGTAATAAAATATTAGAAAGACATGGAACTGAATTAGTATTAGAAAGTGAAAGCTGCAATAACTATAATGAAATTTATTTTAAATATGATGAAGAAAATAGACTCATTGAAGTCAAAGATAAGTATGGTGCAAAAACAAAATATAAATATGATTGTTTAAATAATAAGACTTATGAGAATTTTAGAATTAATGATAAAACTGATAAAGTAGTCAATTATATTTATGATAAAGTAGGAAATTTGATTCAAAAGAAAGAAGGCATAAATGGAAATACAGTTGCTGCTGGGAATACTATTTGGGCAATAACAAGTTATGAATACGATAAAAATGGAAACATAACCAAAATTATAACTCCAAAAGGTTTTGAAATAGGGAAAGTTTATGATAAAGTTGATAGACTTATTGAGCAGCATGAAAAAGATGAAGCTAATGGAATCTTTAGAAGTTATGTTTACAAATATGATAAAGCTAATAATATAACAAGTATAAGTGAATACTCTGGAGAAGAAGCAAAATTAATAAGTAATAAATATGTCAGTGAAAATGATTATTCAGTAAATTGGTCTGATAGGGCTGAAAACAAAAAAGAAAATGACATATTATTTGAAAGATTAAACTTTCAAGAAGATAAAAAACAAAAAGCTTATGTGTATGATGCTAAAAATAGACTTACTCATTTTATAAATTTTTCTGGGAATACTACAAGGTTATTTTATGATAAGAATGATAGAATAGTAAAACAAGTATTACCAGAACAATATGATGAAGCTAAAGATGATGGAGTTGGAACAACTTATACTTATAATTTAAAAGGACAAGTTATTGAAGTTAAAAATGCTTTGGGTGAAACAGTAACTAAGAATACTTATGACCCTAAGGGAAATTTAAAAACTTCAATTGACGGAGAAAATAATAAGGTTGAATATGCATATACTTTATTAGGTCAAATTAAAGATATTGTGACTCCAAATTCAAGAAAAGCAAATAAAGCAACTCAAAGTTATAGGTACGATGCAAGAGGTAACATTACTGGAATAACTGATGGTAATGGAAATAAAACAAGCTATCGTTTAGATGACTGGGGAAGAATAATTCAAATAACAACACCAGAAGGTGGAGTTGAGAAATATACCTACGACTATGCAGGAAATATAACAAGTACCACAGATGCAAACGGGGGAACTATAGAATATATCTACAATAGCTTAGGACAAGTGTGTGAAATAAGAGACCAAGAAGGAAATAGTGAATATTTCTATTATGATGCTGAAGGAAATCTTACAAAGCATATAGATAGAAATCAGAATCATGTAGAGAAGGCTTATAACTTAGATAGAAATATAGTTTCAGTAAAAGCTTATCAAATTGATGAAGAAGCAATTGCATTAGAAGCAAAGGAAGCTGAAGAAGCTAGATTAAAAGCAATTGAGGAGACCAATAAAAAGTCTGAAGAAAGCTTTGTGTCCAACCCATTAGCTCAAAGGTCTCGAAGAAGAAGCTTTACGGAAAGATTAAAAGATAGAAAAGAAAAAGAAGAAAAACAAGAGTCACTAGAGAAAAATCAAAAAATAGAAAAGACAGAAGATCCAAATAAAAACAAGCTAAATGTAATAGATCAAAGATTTAAATATAATCCAGATGGAACATTAAAAAGTGCATATACAGGAAATATGCAATATGAATATGCTTATAATGTTGAAGGAATGCTTGAAACTAAGAGCGCTTCAGGAAAAACTCTTTTAAGCTATACTTATGATAAGAATAATAATATTAAAACTATTAAGGATATCACAGGTAAGAGAAGTATTTATAGTTATGATGAAGCTAATAGAGTCAAAGTGATTCAAGATGATAGCAAAAATAATCTTGCTATTTATGATTATTATAAAAATGATAGTATAAAATCAGTTACTGTTGGAAATGGCTTAAAGACAGATTACACTTATGACGGTGATGGAAATATTCAAAGTCTAGTAACAATTTCTGCTACTGGTGAAGTATTAATTGATTATAATTATGCATATGACTTAAATGGAAACAGACTTCAAAAAATAAGTTCAAAACATAAGAATTTCTATAGTTATGACTCCATGAATAGGTTAAAAGAAGCAAGTTATGATAATAGACGCGAAAGTTTTACTTATGATAAAGTTGGGAACAGATTAACAAAAATCACAAATGACATAACCGAGAAGTATGTTTATAATGTAAAGAATCAATTGAAAGAACTACAAAAAGAATCTGGTATAAGTTACTTTACATATGATAAGCAAGGAAATACAATAAAAGAAGAAACATCAAATGGAAATGATTGCTTTGAGTACAATACTTTAAATCAGCAAGTTAAAGCTATAACTAAAGATGGAAACACTTTAATTAGTAGATATGATACAGAAGGCTTAAGAGCTGAAATTGAAGAAAATGAGACGTTAACTAAATTCATATTCTATAAAGAGAATGTTTTAGTTGAGACTGATAAAGACTTTAATGTAATTTCCAGATTTACAAGAGGACATGAGGTTATTGCAGCTGATATTGCAGAATTAGGAGAAGAATCACAGGTTAATTTAAATAAACACTACTATACTGTTGATGAACAAGGTAGCACAGTATTAATTACTGATAATAATCAGCAAGTTAAAAATGAATACTGGTATGATGCTTTTGGCAATGTACTTGATGGTAAGGAACAGGTTCATAATAGGATAACTTATACTGGTCAGCAATTTGATGGTGTTACAGGACAGTATTATTTAAGATCTAGATTTTATAATCCAGTTATAGGTAGATTTACTCAGGAAGATATTTATAGAGGCGATGGATTAAATCTTTATTCTTATTGTAAGAATAATCCTGTTATGTATTATGATCCAAGTGGTTATTCAAGTTTAAATAAGGAAAGGCCATTCCAAACGTTTGAAATACCTGAAGGTGGAGTTCATGGAGATAATACAGGAATTAATTTAAATAATAAAAACCTTCTAAAAAATGATGTGTTAGAACAGTTGAAAAATGCACCATTTAGCCCTAAAGATGCTTCATCAAATATGCCATATATGAAAAAAATTCAAGGAGAGGATTATACTTTGCTTTTGAGACGTGATATAGGGCAAGAGTCACATGGACTTGCAGATCATTGGAATATAGAAGTGCAAACAGAAAGCGGGAATATGAGATTTGATAGACACTTATTTGTAAATGAAGATTCTGAAATTAATAAGATTAGTGATATTTCAAAAGCCAATAAGAAAGCAAAACCAAATGAAGAAATTATATATGTTAAAGGTGATTAAATAATGATAAATATTGTTTCAAAATCTAGCATTAGCAAAAGATAATAAACTACATCTTTGAGTTTAACATACGTTTCATCGGAATATAGAGTAAGATAAGGTACAAAGATTTTTGTTCAAAAGATCAATTTATAATAAAGGAGAATAATATTATGATTGAAGAAATTGATAAAAAAGATAGAATAATTTCATTGAATGTTAAAGAGATAGAGCAATATGAAGTAAACAATGATAATATAGGAGAAATAAGAATTTCAGGTCAAGATAAAACCAAAGAATATAAAATTATTTTTGAACTTAGTAAAGAAGCTATGATTGGATTAGGGATACATTGTATAAGATATATGGACTGTTTTGAGAGTATAGATGGTGTTGGATTAGATTTACATGTAGATCCATTAGGAAGGCCTTCTCCAAATCAACAAATGGGATTCTTTTTAGCTCCAGGGAGTGAAGGAATAGTTTTTATGGGAAATGATTATGGGGACTTGAATGAGAATGGAATAGATAAAATCAATAAAAATAAGCAGATTCAGAGAAAGAATGGACAACATAAAGCAAATTATCTTATAGAATTAGAGTGGGATGATGAATGTTATGAAAGTCATAATTTGGGACTTTTAAATATAGCTAACATAAAATGTTTTGAGAATGGAGTGGAACTCCCAAGTTACAGGGATGTTTTATTTTCATTGAGTAAAAATGCATATTTAGGATTTGGAACTGAATTGTTAAGGTTAGCACATAATTTTAAAGAAGGAGAACAATATACAATTAAACCAATGAATGATATAGAACAAGATTGTCAAATGGGATTTTTCTTAACTAAGACAAGTGCAGAATTAGAAATAGTTTGTAAAAGCTTTCCGAGTGTGTTTCATTATGATAAAGACTATTAAAATATATAATATAGCAATGTAGCGTCTAAATAATAGACATACCCTTCATATCAGTAATATTTTTAGAAATATAAAAAGTGTGTAAAATTCGAAAAATTTTCACTATAAATGAAACCTCATTTTTGTTAAACTAATAACCTAAATGAGGTTTTATATTTGAAAAAATCAACGGATGGAAAAAGTAATTCTAATATATAATGCAGCACATGTTGTATCCGTTGTGATTTTAGTATGGTAAACTAATGAAAATACGCAATTGGTATAATCTGCAAATAAAGCAGTAGAGCGTAAAGAGGTTAATGCATATTTAAGAATTTCGTGAAGAAATGTACTCAAAAGTGACATATAAAATCACTTTTTGAGGGGACTAAAAATAATTGTGTGGAAGATAATTTATTAAATCAAGAAGTATTCATAGCGGAGAAGGATTAAATCGTTATGCTTATTGTAGGAATAATCCTGTTAGGTATTATGACCCAAGTGGTTATTCAAGTTTAAATAAGGAAAGATCATTTAAATCATTTGAAATACCTGAAGGAGGAGTTACTGGAGATAGCAGAAGTATTATGTTTAAGGGGGAGGCTAAAGTTACTTAAAAAGAACCAATGTTACAGAAGACATTCTTGATGCACCATTAAAGACTCAACAAGATGGAGGGATTAGTATGCTAGCAATACAGAGATATGTCACTAGACTTGAAAATAGAGAAATCTCACCACCTATTAAGGTAGATAAATGTATAATTGTTGATGGTAACCATAGGGATGTATCTGGTAGGGTATTTGGGAAAGAACCAGAACAGGTTCCATGGGTTGATGGAAGACCTAATAATACAATTGATTGGAGTGAAATTCGAATAAGCCCTGTAGATTGGGGCAATAAGTAAATAGAATAGTGGAGGTATAATATGATTGTAATTAAAAGTAATGCAAATGAACCAATAGAAGTTGACTTAGATACATTAGAAGGTGCTAAGTTAGAAAATCTTAATTTGCATAGAGTCTTATTACAAGGTAAAAACTTACAAGGGGCAAGTTTTATAGGTTCAGAATTGCGTGCAGCAGAGTTAGATGGAGCCAATTTAAGCTATACAAATTTTAATGGTGTTAACATGATAGGGATTTGGGCAGAAAATGTAAACTTTAAAAATTCAAATCTTAAAAATGCATGGCTTTATGGTGCACATGTTGAAAATGCAGACTTTGAAAATGCAGCAGATGTTCAAAACGCAAAATTTCAAGGAGCTAACTTATTAGGAGCAATTATGTTGTGTAATAAAATTGAAGATGCAGATTTTACAGGTGCAATTTTTGATAATAATACAAAATGGCCAGAAGAGTTTAATCCAATAGAAAAAGGTGCAAAAAAAATTAGCTGCAAAATTTAGTTATTACAGAATACAGTTTTTTAAAACTAAATATCAAACTTTAGCAATTGAATTTTATGTATAAGTTTCATTAAATATAGCCTAGAAGTAACTCAAAACATAATTTCAATTCTGCAGTGAACAGATGAACAAAACTTAAAATAATGATCAAATTGTAATATTAGGTAAAATGACTGTTTTCATTTACAATAGGCAGTTAAAATAATAAAACTTTTGGACATTGTATAATAAAGTAGACACAAAGTTAAGAGAAAAATATGAAATGTAGTTTATTTATTATGATTTAATCATCATGGGGTGTAAATTGCTGTCGGGGTTCTAAAGAATGGCTATAACAATATAAAAGATAGAAAAATAAAGTATGAATCCAATAGATGCTGAATGTCTATTGGATTTTTTCATTCTTTTGCGACGTGGTGTATGGGGAGAGTCACATGGAAGTGTAGATCATTGATAAGTAGTAAACGGGTAGATCATAAGTATCTCCTATTTGATTTGTATTTTTGAGATAATCAATTCAAGGTTTAAAAAACTGTAAATCTTAAAGTGACTATACTAGTTTTTTGGAGGTATCATAATTAGGAGAAGAGTCGAAATTTAATTTAAATAGAGATTACTATACTGTTGATGAGCAAGGTAGTATAACATTTATTACGGATAAAGATCAGAAAATAGAAAATGAATATTATTATGATGCTTTTGGTAACTTACTTGATGGTAAGGAACAGGTTCATAATAGGATAACTTATACTGGTCAGCAATTTGATGGAATAACAAGGCTGTATTATTTAAGAGCTAGATTTTATAATCCAGTTATAGGTAGATTTACTCAGGAAGATATTTATAGAGGTGATGGACTAAATCTTTATGGTTATCATAAGAATAATCCTGTTAGGTATTATGATACGAGTGATTATTTAGGTGAAAATAAGGAAAGACCATCCCAATCGTTTGAAATACCTGAAGGTGGAGTTCGTGGAGACAACGTTGGTAGTATGATTAAGGGAGCGAGTGAAGCTGTTAAAACGGCAAAAGGTGCTTTGAAAGATACATCACTGCCAATCGAAGGAAAAATTAGATATGTTCCTCCAGAAAAGTGGACACCATCGCAGCCACTGCCTAGAGCAGATGGAGGGTATATTGATAAGTTTGGAAATGTTTGGACAAAAGGTCCGTCAAGGACAGAAGGATAGGCATTTGAATTGGATGTACAACTATCTAAAACAGGTAAGAATCAGCTTGGATGGGCGAGTAGGGATGGTTCACATTTGAATGTATCACTTGATGGAAAAATAATTCATAAATAAGGAGGTGAACTAAATGTTAATTAGATTGTTTGCGTATTCGAATAATGAGGTTCAAGCTAAAAATATTTTTGATAGCATTACTAGTAGTATTAATAGCAGTATAGTATTTAAGGAATATAAAAAAATTGAACCATATTGGAAGATTGAAGGTATTTACCTAATAGAGGTAAGAATCGAACTTGATAAATATTTTAAAGAAGAAAGCATGGAAGAATTTCTTAAAAGCATTGCAGACAAATGGATTGTGTTTGGAAATCCAATAGAAGAAGTTCTTGCTTCTGAGGCAACAGAAGGGTGTAATTATATTAAAAAGGGTGTAAATATGATTAATATTTCTTACTAAATATTCACTACAATATTTAGAGAAAGTGGAAGCAAAAATGAGGATATACTAGAAAGCAATTTCATGATGTTACAGGACAGTATTATTTAAGGGCTAGATTTTATAATCCAGTTATAGGTAGATTTACGCAGGAAGATATTTATAGAGGTGATGGACTAAATCTTTATGCTTATTGTAAGAATAATCATATTAGGTATTATGATCAAAGTGGTTATTCAAGTTTAAATAAGGAAAGACCATTTCAATCATTTTAAATACCTGAGGGAGGGGTACATGGGGATAATAGTAGTAGCAATCTGATTAAAGGTGGGAGTGGAGATGTTCCTAGGCCATGATGATCCGATTACTCCATGGTTAGATAATAAATAATAACTTACTAAGTATGATTTGGGAAGATGTTGAAGTAGATGTAATGTATTAGTTATAAAATATATATGATTTATAAGTATTAATGTAATTAAAGTTTATAAGGTTCGTAAATAGGCAGTAAAACTAAAGTATAGATAAAATAAAAATGATAAAATAGTAGATAAGTTGGAGCAGATTGGATATCAAATAACTAAAAAATTATATTTTGCATAATAGAATGGGTATAGGCTCAAGAAGTCTATATCTATTTATTTTTCTATAGATTAGAAAAATATTTAAAAGATTATTAGGAAAGTTTGAAGAAGTCAGCAATTAGGATATAATAAAAATAAGTATAAAACAAAATAAATAAAAAGTTAAAAGCATACTTGTTAAAGGAATCAGGTCATTGATTGAATTAGGCACATGAAAAGAAATAACAGATCCAAGATTGAATGATCCGAATTGCAGCATAGCTACTCTGTCAAGAAGTGTATATTTTGGGGAGGGTGAATTGATTGAAAAAAATAATACAAATAGGAACCTCTGATTTTAAAGAGTTAATAGAAGGAAATAATTATTTTGTAGATAAAAGTTTACTAATAAAAGAATTTTTAGAGAATGGAGCAAAGATTATTCTTACTCCGAGGCCAAGAAGATTTGGTAAAACGTTAAATTTAAGTATGATTAAATACTTCTTTGATATAAGAAGTAAAGAAGAAACAAAGGATTTGTTTAACGGATTAAAAATAGAAAATGAAAAAGAAATAATGAAGCGTCAATGGCAATATCCAGTTGTGTTTATTAGCTTTAAAGGAATTAAATACAATAATTTTGAACATGCAATAATGGCAATGGGAATGCTCATGTCAGATGTTTATAAAGAATATAGATATTTGATGGAAAGTAACATTTTCAAAGAGGATGAAAAAAGAGATTTTGATAAAATTATTAATAGAGAGGCTGATTTAGTGTTATTAACAGCTTCAATAAAAAATCTTACTTATTATTTATATAAGTATTATAATAAGAAAGTCATTTTGCTTATAGATGAATATGATGTACCAATTCAAGAAAGTTACATGAGAGATTATTATGATAATATGATTTCATTAATAAGAAATATGTTAAGTGATGTATTGAAAGATAATATTTACTTAGAAAAAGCAATGGTAACAGGAATACTTAGAGTTGCGAAAGAGAGTATTTTCTCAGGATTAAATAATTTACAAGTAAATACTATATTGGGATATGATTTTAATGAAAAATTTGGTTTTACTGAAGAGGAAATTGAAGAATTATTGAATTATTATAATTCAATGGATGATATTGAAAATATAAAGAAATGGTATAATGGATATGTTTTTGGTGGAGAAACAATATATAATCCGTGGTCTGTTTTAAACTATTTGATAAAAAAGAGAGAAGGATTTATGCCTTATTGGATTAATAGCAGCAGTAATGATTTAATAAAAAAGCTATTGCTTAAAGGTGACAATAATATGAAGCTGGAACTTGAAGAACTTATGGAAGGAAAATCCATAAGCAAAGTAATTGATGACAATATAGTGATGGCAGAGGTAGAAGATTCTAATGAAAACATTTGGAGTTTTTTACTTATGAGTGGATATTTAAAGGCGATTAAAACTGAAAATATAGAAGGAGTATTAAATTGTGAACTTAAAATTCCTAATCAGGAAGTATTGATTTTCTACAATAATTTAATTAAAAAATGGTTTTCAGAAACTATAACGAATCAAAAATATGAATTGATGCTAGAGACTTTAATAAGTGGAAATATTAAAATATTTGAAGGGATATTTAAAGAGTTTGTAATTAATAATTTGAGTTATTTTGATATATCTGGAAAAGAACCGGAAAGAGTGTATCATGCGTTTGTACTTGGTATGCTGATATCACTTTCAAATGATTATGAAGTTAAATCAAATAAAGAAAGTGGATATGGAAGATATGATGTTATGATAATTCCGAGTGATACTTCTAAAATAGGAGTTATTATTGAATTTAAGAAAATTGATTATTTCCTAGATGATACTATAGAAGAAGCAACTATAGCTGCATTAAAACAGATAGAAGATAAGAAATATGAAGCAGAGCTACTACAAAAAGGTGTTAATCATATAATAAAGCTTGCTATTGTATTTAAGGGAAAAGAAATTAAGGTTACTCAAAGTAAGGAATAAATAAGTTTTAATAATAAATTAGATTATGTATTTAAAGTCATAGAGTTTGTACTCTATGGCTTTTATACGTGTACCTAAATTATAAAATAAGATATTTCTTTATTTTTTCAGAAGAGTATGAAAATCAAGGTAAATCATAGATGTAATCAAATTTGAATTTTATATCGGTGTAAGATTTCCAACTTTGGTAATAAAATAAAAAGTTCTTATTAGAATAATAATAAGGATTAATTTGGAGGAAATCTTTTATGAAAAAAGATATGAAGTTTAATTTGTTTTACGGCACAGAAGATTTCACAAGGTTATTTGAGAACTTAATAGAAGATAAAATAAAAAATGTAACAGAAAATATTAAGAATGCACGTTATAATATAAGTGATAACTACTATTCATCCGCACAAAAAGAGATGGATGAAAATGAATAAAATATGGAATATAGGAATTTATGCTAGGGTAAGCACAGAAAAGGTCGAACAAAGTGAATCAGTTGCTTCACAAGTTGGAAATTTAAAAGAATGGATTATTCAGGCTGCCAAAAAAGATAAAGATAGTGTTTATAATTTAATTAAAACATATGAAGATAATGGAATATCTGGTTCTACTATTGATAGAGATGCTTTTAAAAGAATGGCAGAAGATATAGAGAATAAAAAAATTAATATGGTTTTGACAAGAGACCTATCTAGATTTTCAAGGAACTACTTAGAGGCTGGAGAATACATTGAAAAATATTTTAAACTTAATAATGTTAGATTTGTGGCGGTCTTAGATAATGTGGATAATTCACTAGTAGAAGATGATGATATAATTCCATTTAAAAATTTAATTAATGAAATGTACATTAAGGATTCTAGCAGAAAAATAAAAAGTGCATTAAGAGAAAGAATGCAAAGGGGATCATCTATTGCATCTAAACCACCATATGGTTATAAGTATGAAAAAATATACAATGGAGAGCAAAAGACAAATCTCCTAGTTCCAGAAGGTGGAGAAACTACAGAAACAATTAAAGAAATTTTTTCTCTATATTTAAAAGGCTGGGGAGCAGGAAAAATAGCAACATATTTAAATCAAAAAGGTATAGCAACTCCTTCTTCAAAAATAGAAAATTATGCTCGCTCTAAGTTTGGAATTTGGACAAACAATACCATATTTTCGATATTACAAAATCATAAATATGGTGGTTTTTTAGTACAGCAAAAATATAGAAAAGTTAGTTATAAAATGAAAGAAGTTAAGAAAACCTCACAAGAAGATTGGGTTTGGTCTGGGGAATTTGAAGGAATAATAGATAAAGAAACTTTTAATCGAGTTCAGGAAATGCTTAAAAAAAGATCAAATGGATACAGGTATAAGGGAGAGATTATACATCCGTTCAGTTCAGTATTAAGATGCGGAACCTGTGGAGGAAGTTTATCCTATAGAAAAAAATTTGAAGGATATAAGTGTACATTATCTCAAAGTGGTGCAAAAAGATGTACTTGCCATAGCATAAAGGAAAAAGATTTGATCTCACAAATACAAAGCGATATAAGAACAATGATAGATAAAAGCATTAATAAAGAAAAGTATTACAATAAAGTAGAAAATATAAAAATTGAGCAAGATAATGCAAAAGAAATAAAAGAAATAGAAAATGAATTAGAGAAATTAGATGTGAAATTTGCGAAGATGTATGAAGATAAGTTAAATGATCTGATTTCAGAGAGAAATTTTACTAATTTCATTAAGGTCATACAAGAAAAACAAGAAAAATTAATTAAGAAAAAAGAAGAATTAGGAAATATTATGGACAAGTCACACGATAATACTGATATTACAAGCATATATAGGGAAGAACTTAATAAACTTTTCAATTTAGAAGAAATAGAAAGAAGTTTTGTGGAAACAATTATAGATAAGATAGTAGTCAATGAAGATTCTGAGACAAAAGAAAAGAGTATTGATATCTATTATAAATTCAATAGAAATTAAAATTTCCAATATTGTTTAATATCAGAACAGAAATTATTATACCCATTTATTTTCAAATGGGTATAATAATAATATAGAATAATTTCGAAACTCAAGTTTTAAAATTAAGATAAGGTTTTATTAGAAAATCTAAGAAGTATTTTGAAAAGAGGTGAAAAGGTGTTAAGAAAAGTACCATATGGAGAATCAGATTTTAAAAAAATAATAAAAGAAAATTTCCTTTTTGTTGATAAGAGCAAGTATATAGAAACGTTGGAAGATGATGCATCATATCAATTTTTTATAAGACCTAGAAGATTCGGTAAAAGTCTTTTTTTATCAATGCTTAGCAATTATTATGATGTTAATAATAAAGATGAATTTGAAGAAATATTTGGAGAATTATATATAGGAAAAAATCCAACACCTAAAAAAACTTCTTATTTTGTTTTAAGATTAGATTTTGCTAATATTTCTACTAATCAAGATAAAGAAAATTTGATAAAGAGTTTTGATATAAAAGTGGTAGAAGCGGTAAATGATTTTTTGATTAGATATAAGGAATTGTTAAGCAATGAAAAAACGGAAAATAATTTTAATGATGCAATAAGTGCAATCAGTCATTTGTCTTTAAAATTAGCAGGCTCTGATAATAAAATATTGGTTTTAATTGATGAATACGATAATTTTGCAAATGATTTAATAACGTCTAATGAAAGGTTATATTATGATGTGATTTCAAGTCAGGGTTATATAAGAACTTTTTATAAAAATTTGAAATCATTGACTAGCACAATTATTGATAGAATATTTATGACAGGAGTTAGTCCTATTTTATTAGATGATTTAACTAGTGGATTTAATATAACAAAAAATTTAACTCTAGATAGACGTTATAATGAAATGCTCGGTTTTACAGACGAAGAATTGAGATCATTAATAGATGAAATTCAAATTAACAATTTTAATAAAGAAATGCTAATTTTTGATATGAAGCAATATTATAATGGATATTTGTTCTGTGAAGAAAGCGATATTCGTGTATTTAATCCTAATATGGTTTTATATTTCTTAGATAATCTAATAAGAAATAAGAAATATCCTAAAAATATGCTGGATTTAAATATAAAGACAGACTATAAGAAATTAGAAAGTCTTGCGTTTAATTTTAAGGATGAAGAAACAATAGAGAGCATTTTAACTAATGAAGAAGTTGAAGTTAATCTAGTTGAAAGATTTAATTTAGAGTATATGTATGAGAATAAGGAAAACTTCATATCATTATTATTCTATATGGGGATGCTTACAATTAAAGAAGCATTTCTAGGTAGTCTCACGCTTAGGATTCCTAATATTGCAATGAAGGAAATATATTGGGAATACTTTAGGAGAAAGTTATCTGAAACTAATAATTTAAACATAGATAGTGTAAAAGTTAATAGAGCAATAAAAGAGATGGCGGTAAGTGGAAAATGTAATTTGCTGATCGAATACTTAAAAGAATTTCTTTATAATCTTTCTAACAGAGATCTAATTAAATTTGATGAAAAGAATATAAAAGTTATATTGCTATCTATTTTTATGAGTAATGTATATGTTGCAAATAGTGAATATGAAGTTGAAGAAGGATATATAGATGTGTTGCTCACTAAAAATAAAGCATATGAAGAAAGTATTAAATATGAATGGATGATAGAGTTAAAGTATCTTAAGGAAAAAGATAAAAATGCTTTTGAAGAGGTTAAAAAACAAGGCTTGAAACAATTAGAGGGGTATAGCAGCAGTAGAAAACTATCCTCTTCATATGATTTGAACAATATGAAAAAATTATTAATTGCTGTAATTGGCAAAAAAGAAATTGAATGGATTTTAGAATAAAAAGACCAATAACGTCAGTGTGGCAACTGCTACATGCATAGGGTTATCAGCGGTGAAATTATTAAAACAAGATGCTAATGCAGTTATGGTTGTATTACCATCAGATCACTACATTCAAGGTGAGAAGAATTATATAGATACCATATCTCAAGGAATTGATACGGCTAATAAAAGAAGATGTATTGTTACCCTTGGAATTGAACCAAGTAGACCTGAAACGGGGTATGGGTATATAGAAATGGGAGAACGAACTACTGGGAATATACCAACGTATAAAATTGCTAGATTTACTGAAAAGCCAAATTTAGAAGTAGCTAAAGATTTTATATTAAAAGGAACGTATTTATGGAATTCTGGAATGTTTATATTTAGAGCGGATGTGATTTTGCGAGAAATAGAAAAATATCTGCCTAAGTTGCATAGATCGTTAATGGAAATATATAAAAGCCTTGGGGAAGAAAATGAAGAGTCAGTGGTAAAAGAACAATATGAAATGATCGATGGAATCTCAATAGATTTTGGAGTAATGCAAAGAACAAGAAAGGCATATGTTATTAAATGTGACTTTAGTTGGGATGATATGGGCAGTTTTGGAGCTCTAAGTAGATTGTTAAACACTTATAGAAATAACAATATATCGAAAAATGTTTATATAGATGACTGTGAAAATTGCTCGATATTTGGGAATAAGAATTTAATAATTGGATTTGGAATAAAGGATTTAGTTGTTGTTGATGCTGGAGATGTAATACTTGTCATGGATAAGAACAAAGATCAGGAAATAAAGCATTTAATTAATAAACTTAATGAAAATCAAGAATATAGTAAATTTCTATAATTAATAAGCTGTTTCGAAAATATCAGGATGAGTTCGGAACGGCTTTATTAGTTTTGGTGCTTAGCTATTATTGGGTGATGATACATATAATACTTGGACAAATTATTATATAAGCTATTGAAAATTTATACTCAGAGTATTATTATAAATGTACATGATAAATTTAAATTAAATTTTAAATTATCTAAAATGGTAAACGGTTAATATGTAAAGGGAATTTAACAGATATGTAGAGGATGTGATCAAGCTTTGATGATTAATACTCACAAAATCATGGCTGAGAATATTATAAAGCGTGCAAATACGAAGAGTATTTATTTACTCAATGATAAAAGGTTTATTTGGGGGAACATCAAGCCAGATTGTGCGCCTAAATATAAATTCAAGAAGCATTATTTTGATGAAAGTATAGAAATGATAATTGATAAGATTATATATTTATCTTCACTAACGTTAGAAGATGTGTATTTTGATTTAACTATTGGTAAATTTAGTGAAGAACTTGGAGTAATATGTCACTTTTTATGTGACTTTTTCTGTGCGCCTCATTATTATAGATGGGAATTTAAGAATACTAAGGCAGTTAAAAAGCATATGGCCTATGAAAATAGATTAGCAAAGATAGCTAAAGAATTTAAGCCTTTAGGCATAATTAATACAAATGTAAAGTCAAGTAATATAGAGGAATTTATATTAGAATTGCAAAAGCAATATAATGGCGCAGTAGAATTTAAGAATGATCTAACCTTTTCGTATTATGTTTGTGATAGTGTATTAAATATGATTTTAAATAATGTATTTTTAAATGATAAAAAAGTTAGTAAAGCAATTTAGCCTATAAAATATCTTAAAATAGAATAAAACTATTTTAGGATATTTTCATTTGAAGAAAAAATATGAAAAATAATTGTATTAACCTTGACATAAAATTATATAAGTATGGTAGAATAATAAATTATGATGGTAAATAGAATTAAACACCAAAAATGAACTGCTTTGTTAAAAAAATACTAATTGTCATTAATATTTAGATGGACAATAGGGATTTAAAGCGAGTTATAAAAATAATTAATTGTTAAGATAGGAGATAAGCATGGACAAGAGTAGAAATATATCTATGGCGGTTATTAAAAGATTACCAAAATATTATAGATATCTTGAAGAATTGATGAAAAATGATGTTGATAGAATTTCTTCAAAGGAATTAGGCGAAAAAATAGGATTTACTGCATCACAAATTCGTCAAGATTTAAATTGCTTTGGAGATTTCGGACAACAAGGGTATGGATATAATGTTAAGGAATTATATAATCAAATTAGCTCTATTTTAGGGTTAGATAGGGGATACCAAGCAGCTTTGGTTGGAGCAGGAAACATCGGACAAGCGGTATCTAATTATTCTAGATTTGAAAATTTAGGATTTAAAATAACATCTATATTTGATGCAAATCCAAAGTTAATAGGAATGAGAATTAGAGATGTAGAAATAAAGGACATAGATGATATGTCAACTGTTTTGCAAGAAAGAAAAATTGATATAGGAATAATTTGTGTTCCAAGAAAAAATGCTCAAGTAGTTGCAGATGAATTGATAAAAGGCGGAGTAAGAGCTATTTGGAATTTTGCACCTGTAGATTTAGTTGTTCCAGATCATGTAAAGGTGGAGAATGTTCATTTAAGTGAAAGTTTACTGACTTTAATTTATTTATTAAATGAAAGTGATAATTAAAAAATAGATGAAAGAAAATAATAGACTTGATAATAGTCTATTATTTTCTTTTTTTATATTTATATTTAATGAGGCCTAACATTCTAAAGGTAATATATGTGCTGGAATATTATTGTAAAAGGCTTTTAAGTTAGGCATATTTAACTAAATCTTATATTAAAATATAAGATTTTATTGCAAATAACTTGTGTACGTATTATAATTTTAAATATGGTTTGATATTTTTTAAACATACTTGTTATAATATTAACAAATATGTTTGAATTATAATAAAAAGTTATTCAAATAAAATTAATATGCAAGTTTGAAGGAGGATTTTAACATGGAATTAAAGAATGTGATTCTTGAAAAAGAAGGACATTTAGCTATTGTTACAATTAATAGACCAAAAGCACTAAATGCATTGAACTCTGAAACATTAAAGGATATTGATGCAGTTTTAGATGATTTAGAAAATGATACTAATGTATATGCCGTTATAGTAACTGGTGCAGGAGAAAAATCTTTTGTTGCTGGAGCAGATATTTCAGAAATGAAAGATCTTAACGAAGAACAAGGTAAAGAATTTGGAATTTTAGGAAACAAAGTTTTCAGAAGATTAGAAAAATTGGATAAGCCAGTTATTGCAGCAGTATCAGGATTTGCTCTTGGTGGCGGATGCGAACTTGCTATGTCATGTGATATTAGAATAGCTTCAGTGAAAGCTAAATTTGGTCAACCAGAAGCTGGTCTTGGAATAACTCCAGGATTTGGTGGAACTCAAAGATTAGCTAGAATTGTAGGGCCTGGAAAGGCTAAAGAATTAATATATACTTGTGACTTAATAAATGCTGAAGAAGCATATAGAATAGGTTTAGTAAACAAAATAGTTCCATTAGAAAGTTTAATGGATGAAGCTAAAGCTATGGCTAATAAAATTGCAGCTAATGCTCCAAAGGCAGTTGCTTATTGTAAAGATGCAATTGACAGAGGAATGCAAGTAGATATAGATGCAGCTATATTAATAGAAGCAGAAGACTTTGGAAAGTGTTTTGCAACAGAGGATCAAACTGAAGGAATGACTGCATTTTTAGAAAGAAGAGCAGAAAAGAATTTCCAAAATAAATAATATTATTAATTGTAAATAATATTATAGAATTTTGCTAAAAATCTATTTGAGATTTATATATAGTTTGTTATAAAGTAGGTTTAAATAACAAGGAGGGTAATTTAATGAATTTCCAATTAACTAGAGAACAAGAATTAGTGCAACAAATGGTTAGAGAATTCGCAGTAAATGAAGTTAAACCAATAGCTGCTGAAATCGATGAGACAGAAAGATTCCCTATGGAAAATGTTGAAATAATGGCTAAGTTAGGAATGATGGGTATCCCATTTTCTAAAGAATTTGGTGGAGCAGGCGGAGATGTACTTTCATATATAATCGCTGTAGAAGAATTATCAAAAGTTTGCGGTACTACTGGAGTTATACTTTCAGCTCATACATCACTATGTGCATCAGTAATTAACGAAAATGGTACTAAAGAACAGAGAGAAAAATATTTACCTGATCTTTGTAGTGGTAAGAAAATTGGTGCTTTCGGATTAACTGAACCAGGTGCTGGTACAGATGCTGCAGGACAACAAACAACTGCTGTATTAGAAGGTGACCATTATGTATTAAATGGTTCAAAAATATTCATAACAAATGGTGGAGTTGCTGAAACTTTCATAATCTTTGCTATGACAGATAAATCAAAGGGAACTAAAGGAATTTCTGCATTTATAGTAGAAAAATCATTCCCTGGATTCTCAATAGGAAAATTAGAAAATAAGATGGGTATCAGAGCATCTTCAACTACTGAATTAGTTATGGAAAACTGTATAGTTCCAAAAGAAAACCTATTAAGTCAAGAAGGTAAGGGATTTGGAATAGCAATGAAGACTCTTGATGGAGGAAGAATTGGTATAGCTGCTCAAGCTTTAGGTATTGCAGAAGGAGCTTTTGAAGAAGCTGTTAACTACATGAAAGAAAGAAAGCAATTTGGTAAACCATTATCTGCATTCCAAGGATTACAATGGTATATTGCGGAAATGGATGTTAAAATCCAAGCTGCTAAATACTTAGTATACTTAGCAGCAACAAAGAAACAAGCAGGTCAAC